>CAYNRF010000063.1:0-16223 GCA_964399525.1 uncultured Phycisphaeraceae bacterium
CTGGAGAAGATCGCGGCCCGGTTCCAGGCGCACTGAACGCCGGCGCACCGGCCGGGTTCGTCGGAATCACGGGTTCGGGCGGGCGGTCGATCGGCGTTCGACCAGCGTCTCGGCGAGCACGATGTCGCGGTGTTCGATCGGCTCGTCGGTGGAGAGGCGTTCGAGCAGCATCTCGCCCGCGCGGCGGCCGGCCTCGGCGGCGGGCAGGGCCACGGTGGTCAGCGGGGGGCTGGACATCTTGCCGGGCAGTTCGTCGTTGAAGGACACCACGCTGACGTGCTCGGGCACGCCCTTGCCCAGCATGTTCAGGGCCTGGATGAGGTAGGAGCCCACGACGTCGTCGAAGGCGATGACCGCCGTCACGCCCGCGCCCAGCACGCACTCGCGGGCGAAGGACAGGGTGTCCAGGGCGTAGGCGTCGGTGCCGGCGGGGGCGGGCAGTCCGCGCCGGGCCAGGCCGTCGATCATGGCGTCGCGGCGTTTGTTGACGGCGGCGTGGCGGATGCCGCGGGGAGACGGGCGGAGCCTGTCCAGGAAGCAGTACGCGAACTTCGTGTGCCCGAGCGCGGTGAGGTGCTCGATGGCCATCTCGGTGCCCTGGGCCTCGTCGAAGGTGATGGCGTCGCCGCCGGGCCCGGCGTGGCCGTTGATGGAGACGTAGGGCAGGTTCTGGTGCTCGAGCTCGACCACGTCGGCCGGGTCGCGGACCTGGAGGGCGATGGCGCCGTCGACGCGCCAGCTGGGCAGCTCGTGCCCGCCGGAGTCAGGGTCAAGGAAGGTGGTGCAGACGTGCTTGCCGCCGGCCCGCAGCACGCGGACGGCCTCGGCCAGGGCGGTGCGGTTCACGCCGTCGGAGGCCCAGCCGACCACCGCGACCAGGTTGGTCTTCTTGGCGCTGATCGACCGGACCATCGGGTTGGGGCGGTAGTTCAGCCGGCGGGCGGCTTCGAGGACCCGGCTGCGGACCTCGGGCCGGACACGAAAGTTTTCCGTATACCCGTTGATCACGCGGGAGGCGGTGGATTCGGCGACGCCGGCCAGTTCGGCCACGCGGGCGAGGGTCACGCGCTCGTGGGGGGTGTTCGGTGCGGACGGATTGCCGCTGACCGGTGGCAGCGGGGCGGGCGCGGCGTGGGATGAGGAGCCGTTGGGCTGCGTCATGCGTCGGGGTCCAGCATCGGAGCGGGCTCGCCGCTCGAAAACGGTTGTGCCGGGCAGTCCCCGGACCTCTCGCCGATGATACGCGCGAGCGTTGTTCCTGCGCGAATCGCCTGATGGATTGTGGCTCATAAGCCGCGCTCCTGCAACGGAAAACGCTTTCTGAAAGTCATTTTCGGTCCTGATCGCCCGTCCGGTGCCCCGGCATTCTCCTTCGGGAAATTCCCTAACTCCCGGGCGGCGGGTTGACTCGTTGAAACATGTTGAAAGAATGAGCCCCCCCGGCGGGTTGGCATCACGGCGGGCTCTTCGAGCCCGTCCTTGCTTCGGCCGGAAGTCCGGCCAGGAACCCGCAAGGACCTTCGGCCCGCTCCGCCGATCGGCCGGCACCCGACAAGAGGATCCGCACCGCGATGACCCATTCCCGATCCGAATCCGTGCCGGCGGGGGCACACGGTGACCGGCACCCGCCCGTATCCCCGGCCGCGGCCCCCGCGGACGAGGGGCGGCCGGCGTCCGGGCTGTCTCCGGCCGAGGCCCTGTCGGTCGAACTGTCGCCCCAGTGCGAGATGATGCGGGCGGTTTACATCCTCTGCCACATGATGATGCGGGTGATGGACCGCGCCGTGCAGCCGCACGGGCTGACGGGGTCCCGCTGGCACCTGCTGATCGTGATCCGGGACATGGGCGGGCCGCTGACCATCACGCAGCTGTCCGAGTGCCTGTTTCTGTCGCCCCAGAACGTCAGCCGCATGGTCGCCTCGCTCGAGGCGGACGGGCTGGTGACGCGGGACCCCACCGGGCCCGGGCGGACGGTGCGGGTGGCGCTGACCGGCCTGGGGGCCGAGCGGGTGGCGGCGTGCGAGGTCCTGTGCGACGCGTGCGGCGACCGGATGCTCGGGGACATCACGGAGGCGGAGCTGCGACAGGCTACCGCCGTCCTGGAACGGACCATTCTGAACACCGTCGCGCTCGAGCGGAGCCTCGCGGAGCGCGCGACGAACGGACCAGCCACGAACCGGGGCCCGACCCGCCCCCCGCAGGAGATCGAGGCATGAGACTCGGACATCGTTTGGGGCCGGCGCTGCTGGCCGTAGTGGCGTCGGTGGCGGCCGGCCAGGGCCCGCCGCCGGCCAACGTGCGACTGGACGCGGTGATCGAGGAGGTCGTCGCGCAGCAACGCGACGCCACCGGGCAGGTGGTCAGCTTGCGGCGCTCGGCGGTGGCCACGCAGGAGGCCGGTCTGGTGGTCGAGCTGACGCTCGAGCCGGGCGACGCGGTCGAGCAGGGGCAGGTGATCGCACGGCTCGACGACGAGCGGGCCAGGCTGGAGGTCGAGCGATGGCGGGCCCGTGTCGAGGCGGACCGGGCGATCGTTGAACAGCGCCTGGCCGAGCTGGCCCGGGCCGAGCGGGACCTGGCCCGCATCCGCCAGCTCGCCGAGCGCGCCTCCGCGGGCGAGAGCGAGCTGGACCAGGCGAGCACGGAGGTGCAGTCGCAGAAGGCGCAGGCGTCCGAGGCCCAGGCCGATCTGCGGGTCAGCCAGTCCGAGCTGGCCCTGGCCGAGCGGCGGCTGGGCGACATGACCATCCGGGCCCCGTTCGAGGGCAGGGTGGTCAGCAAGCAGACCGAGGCGGGCCAGTGGGTCGCGCAGGGATCGAGCATCGTGACGATCGTCTCGCTCAAGCAGCTCGAGGCGCGGGCGGACATCCCCGAACGGTCCGTCGGAGCGCTGCAGAACGGCAGCGGCGTCATCGAGGTGTTCGTCCCCGCGCTGGGCCGGCGGCTGCCCGGCCGGCTGATCGAGATCGTGCCCGAGGCCGACAGCCTCAGCCGGCTGTTCCCGATCCGCATCGGCGTGGAGGACCCCGAAGGACGGCTGCGGCCCGGGATGTCGCTGACGGCGGTGGTGCCCACCGGCGAGTCCGGGCCGGCGCTGACGATCTCGGAGGACGCGATCCTGCGCAACGCCGCGGGCGAGTACGTCTTCTTCGACGCGGGCGGGACGGCGCAGGTGGCGCCGATCACCCGCCTGTTCTCGACGGGCAGCCGGATCGCGGTACGGTCGCCCGCGCTGCGGGCGGGCTCGCTGCTGGTGGTGGAGGGCAACGAACGGATGTTCCCCGGCCAGCCGCTCGTGGTGCTCAACGCCGACGAATACCCCGAGGTGGCGCGACGTCAGGCCGAGGGCGCGGCGGCCCGTTCCGGGCGGGGGGGCTGACGCATGGACATCGTCCGCTCTTCGATCTCCAAGCCGGTCACGGTGGCGGTGGGCGTGATCCTGGTGGTCATGTTCGGCCTGATCGGCCTGACCGCGATCCCGGTGCAGCTGACGCCCACGGTGGACCGCCCGGTGATCACCGTGACCACGACCTGGCCGGGGCGCTCCCCGCAGGAGGTGGTCGACGAGATCACCAAGAAGCAGGAGGAGCAGCTCAAGAACGTGGCCAACCTGCGCAAGATGGTGTCGACCTCGTCGGAAGGCCAGTCAGAGATCACCCTCGAGTTCACGATCAACGCGGACATCAACCGCGCCCTGCAGGAGGTGTCGGACTCGCTGCGCCAGGTCGAGGCCTATCCGGCCGAGGTCGAGGAGCCCGCCATCAAGGCGGCCGACGGCGCCAGCGAGAACGCCATCGCGTGGATCATCACCGAGCTGCCGACGGACAAGATCGCCAGACATCCCGGCTTCGACATCACCACGCTCTACGACGCGCTCGACAAGGAGGTCAAGCCCTACCTGGAGCGCATCGAGGGCGTGGCGGAGGTGAACATCTTCGGCGGGCGCGAGCGCGAGGTCCGCGTGATGACCGACCCGACGATGCTGGCCCAGCGGGGGCTCAACCACCTCGACGTGGTCAACGCCCTGCGGGGCGAGAACCGCAACGTGTCGGCGGGCACCATCGCCCAGGGCAAGCGCGACTACCGCGTCCGGCTGGTGGGCGAGTTCTCCAGCCCCGACCAGATCCTGGGGACCATCATCGCGTACCGTGACGGACGCCCGGTGTACGTCCGCGACGTCGCGACGGTGGAGATCGACCACGAGAAGCGGCGCGGCTTCGTGCGCACCTTCGGCCACCCGGCCATCGCGATGAACGTGATCCGCCAGTCCGACGCGAACGTGGTGGACATCATGGAGCAGGTCCGCGCGCGGCTGGACGAGATCCGCGCCGACATCCTGCCCACCCTGGGCGGGGTGACGGCGGGCGGCCCGGTGGGCCCGGACTTGCGGATGCGCCAGGTCTACGACGAGACGATCTACATCGACTCGGCGGTGTCGCTGGTGACCAACAACCTGTACCTGGGCGGCGCGATCGCCGGGGTGGTGCTGCTGGTGTTCCTGCGCGCCGTCCGCCCGACGCTCATCGTGCTCGTCGCGATCCCGATCTCGGTGGTCGGCACCTTCCTGGTGATGGTCTCCCTGGGTCGGACGCTCAACGTGATCTCGCTGGCGGGCCTGGCGTTCGCCGTGGGCATGGTGGTGGACAACGCCATCGTGGTGCTGGAGAACATCTACCGGCGCCTGCAGATGGGCGAATCGCCCGCGGTGGCGGCCTGGCGCGGCGGCAAGGAGGTCTGGGGCGCGGTGCTGGCCTCGACGCTGACCACCGTGGCCGTGTTCGTGCCGGTGCTGACCATCCAGGAGGAGGCGGGCCAGCTCTTCCGCGACATCACGCTGGCGGTGGTCGCCTCGGTGACGCTCTCGCTGATCGTGTCGATCACCGTGATCCCCGCGGCGTGCGCCAAGTTCCTCTCGTCCGCGTCGCGGCCCCGGACCCGCGCCGGCCGGGCTGTCCAGTCGCTCTTCGGTCTTACGCCGCTGCTGGCCGCGGGCAACCGGGCCGTGGGCGCGGCCGTCGAGTGGATCATGTCCGGCGTGCGCGGATGGACGCTGCGTCCCGGGCTGATCGTGCTGATGACGGCGGTGTCCATCTTCGGCGCCGTCCGGCTCATGCCCCCGCTGGACTACCTGCCCGCGGGCAACCGCAACCTGGTGTTCGGCGGGCTGCTGATCCCGCCCGGTCTCTCGGTCGAGCAGCGTGAGGCCATCGCGTCGACGATCGAGGCGTCCATCCTGCCGTACGCCAACGCCGACATCACCGATCCCGCGTCGGTGGCCGCGCTGCCGCAGATCACGCGTCGGCCTCCGGGCCCGGAACTGCCGCCCCCGCCGCCGTTCGATCCGGTGCCGGTGGACAACTTCTTCATCGGCGCGTTCGGCACGGTGATGTTCGTCGGCGCCACGTCGCAGGACGAGCAGGTCGTCATCCCGGTCGGCCAGCTCGTGACCAACGCGATGGCCGCCATCCCCGACTCCTACGGCGGCGCCTCGCAGACCTCGCTGTTCGGCCGAGGCCCGGGCGGGGGCAGCGGCAACAGCATCGACCTGGAGATCTCCGGCCCGCGTCTGGACAAGGTCAACGCGGCGGCGAGCTTCATGTTCAACACCGCCGCCGGGCAGTACAGCTACGGCAACGTCCGCGCCGATCCGGCCAACTTCCTGCTGCAGGAGCAGGAGCTGCAGGTCCGTCTGAACGACCGCGGTCGCGAGCTCGGCCTGACGACCGAGGGCCTGGGCGTGGCCATCCGCGCGTTGTTCGACGGCGCGTTCGTGGGCGATTACAAGCTCAACGGCGAGACCATCGACCTGCGGGTGGTGCCCACCGGCGGGCGGCTCGATTACAAGGAGCAGCTCGGCGACATCCCCATCGCCACGCCGGCCGGGCCGATCGTGCCGGTCGACTCGATCATCGAGTTCGTGCCCAGCCTGGCGCCGCAGTCCATCAAGCGGATCGAGGAGCTCGAGTCGGTGACCGTCCAGATCCGCCCGCCCGAGGGCCAGGCGATCGAGGAGGTCATGGACTGGCTCAACACCAACGTGATCGCGGCGGCCCGGGACCAGGGGTTGATCGACCGCACCATGCGCGTCCGCCTCGACGGCACGGCCGCGAAGCTGGACGAGGTGCGGGCGGCGATGTTCGGCACTCGGCCGGAACGCTCGGACGGCGTGCTGGCGCGGACCGCCGACCTGCTGTCGATCGGGCTGGTGCTCGCGGGGCTGGTGGCGGGCGTGTTCGTGCTGATCCGCCTGGGGGCCAGGAGATCCCCGGGGCCGGCGCTCTACGGGTTCGCCGGGCTGCTGCTGCTGGGGCTGGTGCTGGGGGCGGTGCTCCTGACGGTCGGGCACAACCCGCAGTTCATGCTGGCCCGCTTCGTCTGGGCGCTGCTGGTGACCTATCTGCTGATGTGCGCCCTGTTCGAGAGCTTCCTGACCCCGCTGGTCATCATGTTCACCGTGCCGCTGGCGGTGGTGGGCGGCTTCGCCGGGCTCAAGATCGTGCACGACATCTCGATGAACGATCCGACCATCGCGCCCCAGCAGCTCGACGTGCTGACGATGCTCGGGTTCATCATCCTGGTGGGCGTGGTGGTCAACAACGCGATCCTGATCGTGCACCAGGCGCTCAACTTCATGCGCGGCGACGAGGGGCTGGCGCCCATGCACCACCACAAGGCCATCGCCGAGTCGGTCCGCACCCGCATCCGCCCGATCTTCATGTCCGTGCTGACCTCGGTGGGCGGCATGCTGCCGCTGGTCCTGTTCCCCGGGGCCGGCTCGGAGATGTACCGCGGGCTGGGCTCGGTGGTGGTCGGCGGGCTGATCGTGTCCACCGTGTTCACCCTCATTCTGGTGCCCCTGCTCTTCTCGCTGGTGGTGGACATGCAGCTGGCGGCGCTGAAAGGATTGGGTCTGGACGGTGGTCCGGCGGGGTCCACCGCGCCTTCCATGCCCGACCGATCCACCCCGGAGGGAACCCCAGCATGAACCGATCCATCGCCCGCGTCCTGCTCGGCGCTCTGACCATGGCCGCCCCCGTCCTGACCGGTTGCCAGGCGCCCAAGCGTGAGCCCGAGCCGGTCGACCCGCGCAGCGTGGCCTTTTTCGCGGGCGACGCCAGCGGCGTGGTCCCGTGGGAGGCCGTGGTCGCCGCGGGCGCGGGCGCGGCGGTGGTGGTCATCGGGGAGGTGCACGGGCACCCGCTCGGCCTGGAGGTGGCGGCCGAGCTCTTCGAGGACATCCTGCGGGCCAACCCCCGCGCGGTGCTTTCCATGGAGTTCTACGAGCGCGACCAGCAGACCGCTCTGGACGACTATGTCGCCGGCATCATCACCGCCGAGCAGTTCGACCAGATGACCTTCCGCACCGCGGGCAACAACCCCGAGGGCCACCGCCGGATGGTGGAGGCCGCCCGCCTGGCCGGGCGTCCGGTCGTCGCGGCCAACGCCCCGCGGCGGTACGCGCGGCTGGCGCGGACCGACGGCTACGAGCGGCTGCGCGGTCTGACCGCCGAGCAGCGCCGGCACTACGAGATCCCCGACTCGGTCCCCGACAACGCCTACGCCAGCCGCTTCCGGGCCGCGATGTCCGGCATGGGCGGGCACGGGGCGATGCAGGGCCCCGACCCGATCGAGGGCTTCTTCCGCGCCCAGACCCTCTGGGACGTGACCATGGCGGATTCGATCGCCCGGGCGACGCGGCAGGGCGCTCCGGTCGTGCACGTGGTCGGCCGCTTTCATTCCGAGTACGGGACCGAGCCGGGCAAGTCCGGACTGGCCGACGCCATCGCGCAGCGGCTCCAGCCCGACCAGCGTCTGCTGATCATCACGGTGCTCGACGCCGACTCGGGCCAGCTGCGGGTCGAGGATGTCGGGCGCGGCCACTTCGTGGTGTATGTGGGCTCGCTGCCCGAATCCTGATCCACTCATCGCGGGCGTGAAAAAACCGTTCCCCGCGGGGAACGGTTTTTGGTGACGGTCGGTCGGACGGCGCGGACGAGTCGGTGTGGATCAGTCGGCGCGGTAGTAGGTGCCGCCGGTTCCCTCGACGGGCACGCCGCGGAAGCGGCGGGGCTGCACGGGCACCCAGGTGCGGTTGGGATCCACCAGCTCGGGCGCCGCCGGCAGTTCTTCGGGGAACTCGGGCGTCTCCTCGCGCAGGCTGACCTGCAGCAGGCGGCTGTCGGCCGGGGGCACCGCCATCGCGTTGGTCAGGCGTGTGTTGCGGATCGACTGGTCGAAGATCTCCCAACGCATGATGTCCGGGCGGAGCACCGAGCCCGAGGTGTCCCGGTTCTCGTAGAAGCGGATGGACACCTTCGAGCCGATGGGAACATCCACGGTCCAGAGGGGCGTTTCCTCGCGGCGGTCGTAGAGCGTGACCGAGAGGGGCTCCCACGGGGTCGAGATGTAGGTGAACTCGTCGATGGAGCGCTGGGGGCCGCCGGGCTTGAGCCCGGGGATGACCGAGCAGGCGCCCATGCCCGAGATGGCGGCCACCGCCCCAAGCAGGGCGGCCCCGTTCACGATCTTGCCCGTCAATCCCGTCCGCATGGTCGGTTCGCCTCCGGTCTGAATCCCAGTCCGCATGGTAGTCGGCCCGATCCCCGTCTGTCGGATCCGCCCGGCCCTGGGGGAGAGGGGGTCGAGGCGATGGACTCCCCCGGTTATCGGTAAGATCGCCGGATGACTGCACACGCGTCTCCCGAGACCGCCCCTCCCGCCTTCCTGATCGGGCACGGTTACGACCTGCACCGGCTCGAGCCGGTCGCCCCGGCCGGGCCCGGCCGTCCCTTCGTGCTGGGCACGGTGCGGTTCGAGCACGACCGGGGGCCCGTGGCCCATTCCGACGGCGACGCGCTGCTGCACGCCGTGACCGACGCCCTGCTGGGGGCCATCGCCGAGCCGGACATCGGGCAGCTGTTCCCCGACACCGACCCCCGCCACGAAGCGCAGGATTCGCGCGTCTTCCTCGCCGAGGCGGTCCGGCGGGTCCGGGCGGCCGGCTACCGCCCGACCAACCTGGACGCGACGGTCATCTGCGAACGCCCCAAGTTCGGGCCGCACAGGATGCCGGTGCGGGAGGCGCTGGCCGCGCTGCTGGACCTGCCGGTGGGGCGGGTCAACGTCAAGGCCAAGACCCACGAGAAGGTGGACGCGGTGGGGGAGGGGCGGGCGGTCGAGGTCCACGCGGTGGTGCTGCTCGAGCGGGTCTGAGCCCGGCCCCGGTCAGCCGTTCTGTTCCCAGACCTTCATGAACCGGTCCGAGCCCTGGTTGCGGATGGAGTTGTCCTCCAGGATGTCCTCGGTGGATTCGAGCAGCTCGTCGCGGTCGAAGACGAGGACCTCCTGGCCCTTGTCGAAGAACTCGAAGATGACATAGCGGTCCTCGGAATCGCGGACGATCTCGAGCATGTGGGTCAGGCTCTTGACGCTCTGGCCGTTGACGGACTTGACGGTGGGCCGGTAGGCGATCTGGTAGCCCTTGGTGATCGGGTGCGGCAGCAGGCTGCTGGTGACCACCACGAGTTCCTCGCCCTCGAAGGCCTGCTCCTGGTCGGCGCGCAGGGCGATGGGCGACCCGATGGCGGCGAGGAAGCCCGCGTAGTACTCCATGAGGTGCTCGAGCCGCGCGGGGCTGAAGACCATGGGCCCGAGCACAAAGTACTCGGGGTACTCGTTGCCCAGGGCGGGCACAAGGTTCTGGCGCTGGTTGGTCACGGGCAGCAGCAGCTCAACGGGCTGACCCTTGCGGATCACCGTGACGGGCACCGTGCCGTCCCTGGCCAGCCGAGGGATCTGGTAGGCCCACAGCACGCGGGCCCCGTCCTCGATCGTGATCAGGCCGGCGTTGTCGATGTTGTCCGGGCCGATCGCGGCGATCAGGTCCCAGCGCTGCAGCGGCAGGTCTTCGTCGGTGCCGGTGTAGATCAGGCCGGTCTGGTCGCTGCTGAGCCCCAGCCAGTCGCGGACGCCCTCGTTCTCGGCGGTCTGGAAGTCGTCGGCGAAGAGCCGTGGCCGGCCGTCGTACGAACCGTCCGCGATGTCGTCGAGGAAGGCCTGGACCTCCTCGGCCGGGATGAGGTAGCCGATGTTCTGCGACTGGTTGATGCCCGAGAAGGTCACGCCGATGACCTCGCCGTCCTGCACGACCGGGCCGCCGGAGTTGCCGGGGTTGAGCGCGGCGTCGACCTGCACCCGCAGGCCGTAGGTGTTGAGGTAGTAGTCGGCGTACTCGATGCGGCTGACGATGCCCTCGGTGATCGAGAGCTGCTCGCCGCCCATCGGGTAGCCGTAGGCCTGCACCTTGCTGCCCACGAGCGGGAGGCCCTGGGTGAACGCGAGCGGGGGGTGGCTGGCGTGGAACGAGGTGCGCTCCTCGTCGCGGCGGATGCGGACCACGGCCAGGTCGATCCCGGGGGCGATGGCCACCAGCTCGGCCCGGAGGCGGTCGGCGCTCTGCGGCGGCTGGACGAAGATCTGCGAGGCGTACTCGACCACGTGGGCGTTGGTCAGGATCAGATCCCCGGCGATCACGAAGCCCGATCCGGTGAACTCCTCCGGGGGCATGCGGGACCAGGGCGCCTCGAAGTCGGGCCCGCGGAAGGTCGAGTAGATCTTGACCACCGAGTTGCGGACATCGGCCGCCGCCTCGCACGCGATGGCGCCGAACACACAGAAGAGAGCACACACGGCGGCCATCCGCATCGGGATTCTCCTTGGGGTCGCGGGCGATCGGCGGGTGCGATCGGCCCGGGTCTGCGGGATGGTACGGCCCGGGAACGGGCCGGGTGCGTCGGGCGGGCGGGAAAGACCGGCGCCCGGGCGGCGGCCCCGGCCCGGATCCGGATCGGGCCGCCATTCAACCTATGCTTGCGCATGGCCAGAATCGTGATCCTCCAGCACAACGACCACGCCCATGCCGGACGCCTCGGGCGCGCCCTGCGCGACCACGGCTTCCGCACCGACATCCGCCGTCCGGACCTCGATCCCGCCGTGATCCCGGGCGACCTCGACGATCTGCACGGGCTGGTGGTGCTGGGCGGCGCCCAGAACGTGGACGAGGGGCACGCGTTCCTCGCGGGCGAGCAGGCGCTGATCCGCCGGATGCACGAGGCCAACCGCCCCGTGGTGGGCATCTGCCTGGGCGCCCAGCAGGTCGCCCTCGCCCTGGGCGGCCAGGTCCGCGCGATGCCCACGCCCGAGGTCGGGCTGACCCCGGTCAGTCTGACCGTGCCCGGCCAGACCGAGACCATCCTGGCCGGGATCCCCTGGTCGTGCCCCCAGCTGCACTCCCACGGGTACGAGATCAGCCAGCTGCCTCCCGGGGCCACCCTGCTCGGATCGTCGGCGGCGTGCAAGATCCAGGCGTTCCGCGCCGGTCTTCGGACCTTCGCGTTCCAGTACCACTTCGAGTGCGACATCCCCATGACGCGCGACATGTTCGCGCGGTCGGCCCGGCTGGCCGAGAAGGCCGGCCTGACCCGCGCCGAGCTGGACGCCCAGCTCGAACGCCACGCCGAGATGTTCGACCGGGCCGCCGACCGGCTCTGCACCAATCTCGCGGTGTTCGGCTTCACCTTCAGCGAGCTGCTGGCCGTCTGAGCCGGTCCGGCGAGTGCCCCGTGCCCACCACGCTGTCCATCACGCCGCCGGATGGCTTCGATCTGGCCCGGGACGTGTGCTCGTACGGCTATTTTCTGCTCGAGCCCAACCACTGGGACCCCGACGCCCGCACGCTCGCGCGCGTGCTCGACCCGCTGGGCACGCCCGCGCTGGCGGTGATCGATCAGCGTCCGTCCGGCGGCCTGCGGGCGCGCTTCGACCGGACGCTGACCCGCCCGGAGCAGGGCGCCGCCCGCTCGCAGATCGCCCGGATGCTCTCGCTCGAACTGCCCGCATCGGAGGTGGCCGACTTCCATCGCACCGACCCGCGCTGGAAGAAGTCGGGGCGTGCCCGCCTGTTCCGCTCGCCCACGCTGTTCGAGGACATTGTCAAGACGGTCACGAGCTGCAACGTCGCCTGGCCGAGCACCATCACCATGAACCGGCGTCTGTGCGAGGTGATGGGGGCCCGGACCGCCTCCGGCGCCCGGGCCTTCCCGACCGCGGCCAAGCTGGCGCGGGCCAACCCGGCCACGCTCCGGGCCCGCTGCCGGGTGGGCTACCGGGATGCCCGCATCGTCGAACTGGCAAAGCTCACCAGGCGCGGTGACATCGATGAGGCCTGGCTGTCCGACCCGTCGACCGACGATGAGGCGGTGTTCAAGTTTCTCAAGTCGCTGCCCGGCATCGGGCCCTACGCGGCGGGCAACATCATGCAGCTGCTGGGCCGCTGCTCGCGCCTTGCGCTGGACACCGAGTCGCTGCGGCACGCCCGGACGGTGCTGGGCATGGACGGCACCGACGCCGCGCTGATGAAGCGGCTCACCGCCCACTACGAACCCTTCGGCCGCCACAAGTTCCGCAGTTACTGGTTCGAGCTGTGGGATTTCTACGAGTCCAGGCGGGGTCCGGCGCATTCGTGGGACAAGCACACCACCGGGGCCACGTTCACGGCCGCGCAACTCATGGACTGATCGGAGAACCGATGCTCGCGATGCTGACCGCCCTGATCCTGACCGTGACGACGGCGGCCCGGACTTTGGACGATCCGGTCGTTTCGCTGATGAGCTTCAACATCCGCTTCGGCACGGCGAACGACGGGCCGGACCGCTGGGACCTGCGGCGCGGCATGGTGATGGATGTCTTCACCCGCCACGACGCCGGCGTCATCGGGCTGCAGGAGGCCCTGTCGTTCCAGGTCGCCGAGATCCGCGCACGATTCCCGCACTACGCGGCCGCGGGGGTGGGACGCGACGACGGCCTGGCGCGGGGCGAGCACTGCACCATCCTCTACCGCGTCGATCGCTTCACGCTGGCCGAGTCGGGCACCTTCTGGCTGTCCGAGACCCCCGAAGAGGTCGCGTCGGTCACCTGGGGCAACTCGATCACGCGCGTCTGCACCTGGGTGCGTCTGATCGACGACGCCAGCGGCCGCGGCTTCTACGTGTTCAACACCCACTTCGACCATGCGTCCCAGCCCGCGCGCGAGCGCAGCGCGCGTCTGATCGCCCGGCGGGTCGCCGAACGGCGGCACCCCGACCCGGTGATCGTCATGGGTGACTTCAACGCGGGCGAGCACAACCCCGCGATGGACTATCTGCTGCGCGATGCGGACGGCCCCGGCTGGGTGGATACCTTCCGCGTGATCCACCCCGATGAGAAGGTCGTGGGCACCTTCAACGCCTTCCAGGGCCGCATCGACGGCGACAAGATCGACTTCGTGCTGGTGCAGCCGGGCATCACGGTGATCGACGCCTCGATCGACCGCACCCGGGTGGACGGACGCAGCCCGTCGGACCACGAGCCGGTGACGGCGGTGATCGAGATTCCGGCCCGCCGGGAATGAACACCGGGCCGGCACGTCCCCGCGCCGGCCCGGTGGTGTGTGTTTCCGGCGCCGTGGTGGGGTCCGCCAGAAAGATGAGAGGCCAAAAAATATCCTCGGCCCCCGGGGCCGCGGATAAAGATGGCATCAATGGTGGATCAGGATCCTGTGAAGGCCGGTCCGATCACACGCCGGCCTTGGCCAGGGCGCCCAGATCCTGCAAGGCCGAGACCCCCCAGTCGCCCGCCCGCAGCGCGGCGATGGCATGGACGACCTGGTGGGCCGCGGTGGCCGTCGTGATCATCGGGATGCCCAGGCGGACGGCGGTGGCGCGGATGCGGCCCTCGTCGGTCTGCCAGCCGGTCTTGGTGGGCGTGTTGATGACCATCTGGATCTGCCCGTTCTGCATCAGGTCGATGACGTTGGGACGGGCGCCGGCCTGGATCTTCTGGATGATCCTGGGACGCAGGCCGTGGCGCTGCATCAGCTCGGCCGTGCCGCCGGTGGTCCAGACCTCAAAGCCCATGGCCATCAGCGAGCGGGCCACGGACACCATCGACTGCTTGTCCTGCTGGCGGACGGAGAGGAACACGCCGCCGCTGGTGGGCAGGCGGGTGCCCGCGCCCAGCAGGGCCTTCATGTACGCGACCGGGCGGGAGACGTCCACGCCCATCACCTCGCCGGTGGAGCGCATCTCCGGCCCGAGCACGAAGTCCACGCCGGGGAACTTCTGGAAGGGGAACACGGGGGCCTTGAAGGCGCAGTAGCCCACGTCGGGCAGCTCGATCGTCCCTTGCTCGGCCAGCGAGTTGCCCAGCATGGCGCGGGCCGCCACGCTGGCCCACGCCACGCCCTTGGCCTTGCCCACGAAGGGCACCGTGCGGCTGGCGCGGGGGTTGACCTCGAGGATGTAGACCTCGTCGTCCTTCACGGCCATCTGCACGTTCATCAGGCCGCACACGCCCAGTTCGGCCGCGAGGCGCCGGGCGGTCTGGCGGACCTCCTGGACGGTCGAGGCGCGGAGCGTCTCGTAGGGGATCATGCAGGTCGAGTCGCCCGAGTGCACGCCCGCCTGCTCGATGTGCTCCATCACGGCGCACACCAGCGCCCGCGGGTCGGCGGCGTTGCCGAAGTCGGCCACGACATCGACATCCAGTTCGGTGGCCGCGTCGAGGAACTGGTCGATCAGGATCGGCGCGTCGTCCAGACCGGAGACATCCACCGCCGTGGTCATGTAGTGACGCAGGGCCGCCTCGTCGGGGCAGATCTCCATGCCGCGCCCGCCGAGGACATATGACGGACGCACCAGCACCGGATAGCCGATCCGCTCGGCGATCTCCACGGCCTCTTCCACGGACCGGGCGATGCCCGAGCCGGGACGCTTGAGGTCCAGCTTGGTCAGCAGCTGGTCGAACCGGTCGCGGTCCTCGGCCCGGTCGATGGCGTCCAGCGGCGTGCCCAGCAGCGGCACTCCCGCCAGATCCAGCCCGTGGGCCAGGTTCAGCGGCGTCTGCCCGCCGAACTGCACGACCAGCCCACGCACCGGGCCGCGGTCGGCCCAGCCCTTGACCTGCGCCGTGTGCCGGGCGAGGTGCCCGACCAGCTCGCGGTCGTACCGGGCGCCGCCCGAGCCGTCGGTGGGGATGGTCAGCACCTTGCCGTCGGCGACGCCGACGATCCAGGTCTCGTCGTCGGAGGCGCCGCTCATGCGGACGAGCACCTCGCCGCGGTCGTAGCCGGCGTTCTTCAGGCTCGCCAGGATCTCCGTGCGCTCGGACGCGCTGACCTCCACGCCCGCGACGGTCGAGATGCCCGGGGGCAGGGCCCGGGGCGAGGCGCTGAGTTTCTCGACCACGTTGAGCACGTCCTCGAGCGTCAGCGGCTCGAAGAACAGCACGTCGCTGGTGTCGTAGTCGGTGGAGACCGTCTCCGGGTTGGAGTTGATCATGACCGAGCGGAAGCCCAGATCCCGGGCCGTCATGGCCGCGTGCACGCAGCAGTAGTCGAACTCGATGCCCTGGCCGATGCGGTTGGGCCCGCCGCCGAGGATCACCACGAACTGCCCGCCTTCGCGGTCCTTCTCCAGGCGCAGGCACAGCTCGTCCTCGGCCGGGATGGTGGTCATGGTGCCGTCGGCGTTGAGCCGGCGGTGGCCGGGCTGGTAGGTCGAGTAGTAGTAGGGGGTCACAGCCTCGAACTCGGCGGCGCAGGTGTCCACCACCTTGAACACCGCGTCCACGCCCAGTTCCTTGCGGCGCGCGCGGACCTTGAGGATGGCCGCCGAGGACTGATCGCCCAGGAACACGTTGGCCAGCTGCGGGTCGGAATAGCCCAGGCGCTTGGCGCGCAGCATCATGGCCGCGTCCAGATCGTCCAGCGACGGCACGGCCATCAGCTCGTCCTCGAAGGCCGTCAGCTCGGCGAACTGGGCGAGGAAGAACGGATCGATGCGGGTCAGGGCGTTGATCCGCTCGATGCTCCAGCCCATCTTCAGGGCGTAGCGGATGTAGTACATCCGCCCCTGGCTGGGCACGCTGAGCTTGCGGATGAGCTTGTCCTCGTCGATGGGCCACTCGATGGCCTGGCCGTCGGCGTCGCGGCCGTCCTCGCTGCGCTGGTGGGCCAGCCACAGGTCCTGGCGGTCCAGGCCGAAGCCGAACCGCTTGACCTCCATCGAGCGGATGACCTTCTGGAACGACTCCTTGAAGGTCCGCCCGATGGCCATGGCCTCGCCGACGGACTTCATCTGCGTGGTCAGCGTCTCGTCGGCCTCGGGGAACTTCTCGAAGGTCCAGCG
>CAYNRF010000064.1:0-16120 GCA_964399525.1 uncultured Phycisphaeraceae bacterium
CCAGCCCGAACACGCCGTAGACGATGCTGGGGACGCCGGCGAGGTTGTTGACGGCGATGCGGATGGTGCTCGTCACCACGCCCTGGGTGGCGTACTCGCGCAGGTACAGGGCCGCGATCACGCCCAGCGGGGTGACGGTGATGGTCAGCAGCAGCGTGAGCATGACCGTTCCGACAATGACCGGGAACACGCCGCCCTCGGTGTTGGCCTCGCGGGGCGGGGTGCTCAGGAACTCCCACCAGCGCGACAGGAACACCCCGACCTTCTCGGAGAATCCCATGGAGTTCGCGTCGACGACGCGGACGACCTGCGAGAGGGTCAGCGGGTTGTCGGGCTCGATCTGCCGCACGGGCGCGAACCGCCCGCCCGTCGGCTCGATGATCACCAGCCGCAGGCGGGCGTCCTCGGCCTCGAGCCTGCGGATGTTCTGCAGGACGCGGTCGTATTCGGCCTGCAGCGCGGATTCGCGCTCCGCCGAGGCGGCGCGGATCTGGGCCAGCGCCTCGGGGCTCGACACCCCGCCGGCCCAGGGAGCGTGGATGAACATCGCCAGACCGCCCGCCGCGGCCAGCACCACGCACGCCATCCGCGCCACGCGGATCCAGCGGCCGCGCCAGGCCGGCCCGGTCGTGCGGCGCGCGAGCACGGCGTTGGCGGCGATCAGCGCCGCGACGACCACCGCCAGAACGCCGAACACGACCGGCGTCATCCGACCGGTCGCGCCATCGTCGCGTTCGAGCGCCAGCTCGGCCTGCCGGACGCGGAGCCGCTCGGCCTCGAGCCGGTGATTGATCCGGCCCAGATCCTGTCGCTTGAGCCGCTCGATCTCCGCCCGGCGGGCCCGCGCGCCGGCGTGCTCGGCCCGCACGAACTCCATCACCGGGCCGGGGCCCTCGGCCAGCACCCGCTCCCCGGACTCGTCGATGCTCAGGGCCTTCTCGGGAACCCCGAGCCAGATGCTCCACACCTCACGCTCGACCAGCATCGCCTCGGGCGGGGTCTGCACGTCGGCGATCTCGGACACGGGCACCCAGCGGAACGGCTCGCGTCCGATGTCGCGGTTGCCGGTGCGGAAGAGCACGCTGGGCGGGTTGGCCGCCTCGTCCGTCCGCACGCCCAGGAAGACCTCGCCGCTCCTGAGCGTCACCCGCTCGACGGGCCGGGGCCAGAACGTGGTCAGGCCCTGGGTGACGATCATGCCCACCAGCCCGATGATCATCACCAGACAGACGACCAGCGCGCCGCCCGTCAGCCAGATCATCGGCTCGCCGCGGGCGCTCAGCGGCGTGCGGCGGAAGCCGGCCGGAGGGCTCGGATTGTGTGCGGCGTTCTTCACAGCCCGGCCGTCCTTTTCCGGACCGCCTGCCGCACCGCCTCGGCCAGCGTGTTGACCACGAACGTCATCAGGAACAGCACCAGACCGCAGAGGAAGAGCACGCGGTAATGCGTGCTGCCCTTGGGCGCCTCGGGCAGCTCCACCGCGATGTTGGCCGAGAGCGTCCGGAAGCCTCCGAAGATGTTCCAGCTCATGTCCGGCGTGTTGCCGGTGGCCATCAGCACGATCATGGTTTCGCCGGCGGCACGGCCGAACCCGATCATGCACGCCGAGAAGATCCCCGAGCCGGCCACCGGGATCACGATCCGGATCGCGGTCTGCCAGGGCGTGGCGCCCGAACCGAGCGACGCGGCCCGCAGCGAGTCGGGCACCGCGCGGAGCGAGTCCTCGGAGATGGTGTAGATGATCGGGATGACCGCGAAGCCCATGATCATCGCCACGACCAGGGTGTTGCGCGGCGAGAACGGCCCGAAGATCGAATCACGCGGGTCGAAGCCCAGCCCCTCGAGCAGGAAGGCCATCCCGATCGACGCCGCCAGCACGACGGCGAGCATCGCCACGAACCGGGCCATGACGAAGGCGGCGCCGTAGGCCGCGCCGCGTCCGGCGAGCATCCTGTCGATGCGGCGGCTGAGCAGAACCGCCTGCAGGACCGCCACCACCACCGCCACCGGCCCGATCATGACCACGAACCAGCCGGGCCACCCGCGGCCGTACTCGCCGGCGAGCCAGCGGCGCATGTCCACGACGGCGTCGGGGCCGGCCGGCCCGGGCGGCGCGAAGAGCAGCCGCTCGAACGCGGGCCCGATCGCCACCGCCAGCGCCACGCCCAGCCCGCACGCGGCCAGCACGAGCAGCAGGTGCTGTCCGGACCGCATCCGCTTGCGCCACTCCATCGGGATCATCTGCCAGAGGTGCGCCACGGCGAGGACCGCCAGCGGGACCGTGGCCAGACCGACGAGCACCGACGGCAGCCACTCCCGCACGAACGGCGCGACGATGATGGCGGCGATGAACCCGAGCACCACCGAAGGAAGCGAGGCCATGATCTCGACGCCCGGCTTGACCACCCGGCGGACCTTGTGGCCGAGAAACTCGCTCGTGTAGACCGCGGCCAGCACGCCCATCGGCACCGCGAAGAGCATCGCGAACACGGTGGCCTTGAGCGACCCGAAGATCAGCGGGACGAGGCTGAGCTTGGTCTCCGAGGCGTCATCGCCCGCGGAGGACTGGTACACGAACGACGCCGCGGGCTGGCCCTCGTAGTGCACGCGGCCGAACAACGCCCGGAAGGAGAACTCGGGGTACCCCGGGTCCAGATCGCGCGTCATGAAACCGCCGCGATCGCCGAGCACCACGATCCCGTCGTTCTTGGGTTTGAGACGGGCGGTGACCGCGCCGGCCAGGCCCGAGTCGAAATCGGCCACGATCTTCTCGCTGGTCACGTGGCGGACCCGCACCCTGCCGCTCGCGCCGAGGATCACGATCGAGCGGTCGCGCATGCTCGGGGCGATGTCCGCCACCGGGCCGCCGGGCCCGGCCATCTCGTGGGACCGCACGAGGCGCAGCGCCGCGCCGCCGTCCTCGGCCTGGCCGGGAAACACGGCCACGTGCCAGGCGCGGACGGTGCCGGCGTCGTCGCCGACCAGCAGCGTCTGGGCGCCCAGCAGCATGTTCGCCGCCGTCACGCGGGCGCCCTCCGGCACCGAACGGATCTGCTCGGCGCGGACGAACCCGGCATCCGAGCGGGTGTACCGCGTGAGCCATCCGTCCGCGTTCTGCAGGAGCACGTTGGCGCCGTCCGCGGTGACGAAGGCCCAATCCGGGATCTCGTCTGGCTCGATGGCGAAGCTCGTCGAGGCCAGCCGGGCGGTCGGCCGGCCTCCACCCAGCGGCCGGATGGTGCGCACGGTGTTGACCAGCACCGTCCCGTCGGCCCGCACGGCCAGCAGCACCGTCCGCCCGGTCGGATCGATCCGGTAGTCCATCCGGACCACCGGGCCATCGCCCTCGGACAGCGTGACGGGGTCCGCCAAGCCGATGTCCAGCCGCGTCGTCCGCGCCCGGCCGGGCTCGGTCACTTCGAACAGGGTGCCGTTCTCGGCCCAGACCTCGCCGACGCGGCGGGACAGGTCGGCCTCCTGCGTGCCCGAGCGGAAGCCGATGGAACCCAGCCTCACCGTGCCGTCGGCGTGCCCCGTGGCGACGAGCTCGCCGTTGCGCGCCACCGCCAGCGCGGTCAGCGCGGCATGATCGGCCAGCGGCTGGGGCTCGCCGAAGGGCGAACCGTCGGCCGTCATGAACAGCCCGACCGCCCCGTCGGGCGTGACGACGCCCATGGCCAGCTGGAACGGGTCGAGGACGGGAACGCCGGCGGGCACGGCGGCTTCCACGAGGCGGCGTTCGCCCAGGGTGCCGCGCGAGAACAGCGGCAGCACCACCGCCGCGAGGTACACACAGATGCCCAGAACGGCCAGCAGGACCAGAAAACCGCCCGTGCTGATCACCAGTTCGGCGATGCGGTCACTGGCGTGAACCCTCCGGCTCACCCTGCGCGGCGATTTGTGGGCCTGCTGGTCCATCGCGTGGGGAGGGTCCGGGCCTGACCGCCGCGGTCCGTGGACCGGGGGGGGTGGGACGGCACCGGCGGTCGGGCGGGGTGGGAAAACGGGGCGGAGGAGAGAAAAGGCGGGGCGTCCGCGTCGGCGGACGCCCCGAGGATAGCCGTGGACCCCGGGCGGCTCCAAGCCGTCGGGGCGAGATGGATCAGAAGTTGGGCTTGATGCCGCAGGCCTGCAGGTCCTCCCGCGCAACCTGTGCCGAGATGGGGAAGTAGCCGTCCTTGAGCACCACTTCCTGGCCCTGCTGGCTGAACATCAGCTTGACGAACTCGGCCCGCAGCGGGTCCAGACCCTTGATCGGGTCGGCGTTGATGTAGACGTACAGGAAGCGGGCCAGCGGGTACTCGCCGGTGTTGGCAAACTCGGCGGTCGGGGGCAGCGCTTCGCCGCCATCGACCGAAACCCGCAGCATCTTGACGTCCGCGGTGGCGTAGCCCACGCCCGAGTAGCCCATGGAGTAGCGGTCGGTGGCCACGCCCTGCACGACGGCGGACGAGCCCGGCTGCTCCTTGACGGTCGCCTTGAAGTCGTTGCCCTGCAGCGCCACGGACTTGAAGAACCCGTAGGTGCCCGAGGCCGAGTTGCGGCCGTACAGGCTCACCGGGCGGGCCCGCCAGGCGGCGTCGGTCACGCCCAGATCGCCCCAGGTCATGTCCTTGCCGGACACGGAGAACACAGCGGTGAGCTGCTCGATGGAGATCTCATCCAGCGGGCAGTCGCGGTGCACGAAGACCGCCAGGGCGTCGATGCCCGACCGCAGCGCGACGGGGGGATAGCCGAACTTGGCCTCGAACTGGTCGACTTCCGAAGACTTCATCGGCCGGCTCATGGGGCCGAACTGGGCCTGGCCCTCGAGCAGCGCGGGCGGCGCGGTGGACGAGCCCTTGCCCTCGACCTCGATCTGGGCCGACGGGTAGAAGGTCTTGAACTCCTCGCCCCACAGGGTCATGAGGTTGTTCATCGTGTCCGAGCCGATGCTCTTGATGCTGCCGGACACCGCGCTGGTGGCGCGGTAGACGGGCAGGGCAGAGTCGATCTCGACCTGGGCCGACGCGCCGACCACCGGGACGCACATCAGCAGGGCGACCGCCGCTTTGATCATGTTCCGAGGCATTCCAGTTCTCCGTGAAAGGGTTATCCGATCACGGATATGGTCCCACCCTCGGAGCAAAAGGCATCCCGAAGCGCCGTGAAGACTTTGTAAAGATCAGGCAAAGCAGGGACAACGGCCCACAGTCGCCGCGAAGGCGGGCGGACTTCGGAGCCGGTCGGAACGTCTCGCGGGCGACGACGGCGCCGGGCCGCGGCGTCATTCGGCCTTGAGCAGCCCGGCGAGCGTCTCGACCAGCTTCGGATCCTCGGGCTTGGTCCGCGGCTCGAACCGCGCCGCCACGTTGCCCTCACGGTCGATGATGAACTTGGTGAAGTTCCACGAAGGCTCTCCGCCGAGCGGGGCCGGCTGCGCGGCGAGCTGCCTGAAGAGCGGGTGCGCGTCCTCGCCCTTCACGCTCACCTTGGCCGCCATCGGGAAGGTGACGTCGAAGCGGTCGGTGCAGAACGCGAGGATCTCCTCGTTCGTGCCGGGCTCCTGGCCCATGAAGTTGTTGGCCGGGAACCCGATGATCACCAGGCCGTCCTTCTGATGGGCACGGTACAGCTTCTCGAGCGCCTCGTACTGGGGGGTCAGACCGCAGCGGCTGGCGGTGTTGACGATCAGCACCACCTTGCCCCGGTAGGCCTCGAGACTGGTCGGCGTGCCGTCGATCAGTTCGAACTTCTGGGCCAGCACGTTCCTGCTCACGGGCCTGTCCTCCCCGGCCGCCTCCGCCGGCTGCGCCACGGCCAGTTGGCCGACCATCCCGACCGACCCCAGCAGGGCCACGGGCACCAGAGCCGCCATCAACGCGGTACGGACCGAACAGGAAGAACAGGGCATCGGGGGACCTCCGGGCTTCGTATCCTCAGCGTATGGCAGCGATCACGCCCACACGCGCGACCTCGCACCGGTCTTCGAGCACCGCCGCCCCGGCGATGCTGTCCCGCACGGTGCGTTTTTGCGTCAATCCGGACGGATCCAACGAAGGCCCCAACGGGTTCGCGGCCCGTCCCGCCATGCGGGGGCTGGGCCGGTATTACGAACTCACCGCCACCGTCCGCGGCACCCCCGACCCCCAAACCGGCTACATCATCGGCATCCAGGACATCGACGCCCCTCTGCGAGCCTCGGTGATTCCCGCCATCGACCACGCATGCTTGTTTCACCCCAACACCGAGCCGGCCGCCCTGCTCCCCCGGCTCTGGGAACTGGCCGCCGCCGCCCTCCCGTGTCCGCTCGAACGCCTGATCTGGACCCTGACCCCGACGTACAAGGTGGAGATGTCCGTGAACGATCGCCCCCCCCACAGCCCGACCCCGCGGGTGCTGGTCCGCCAGCGGTTCGACTTCGCGGCCGCCCACCGCCTCCACAGCCCGCAGCTCTCCGACGAGCAGAATCGGACCACCTTCGGCAAGTGCAACAACCCTTCCGGCCACGGGCACAACTACCAGATCGAACCGGTCGTGGCCGTCCCGGTCGGGCTGACCGACCGGTTCTCGCTGGCGGCCCTCGAGCAGGCCGTCGAGGACGCCGTGATCGAGCCGTTCGACCACAAGCACCTCAACACCGACACGCCGGACTTTGACCCGTCCCGCGGCGGGGTCATCCCGTCGGTCGAGAACATCGCAATGGTGTGCCACCAACGGCTCGCCGACGCCGTGCGCTCGCTCGGGGAAGGTGTCGAACTAGTCTCGGTGACGGTGTGGGAGACGGACCGGACGAGCTGCACGTTCCCGGCATGATCGGGCCTTGCTCCCCTACGCTCCGTCGTTGGACGAACCTCGGAAAATCCTGCTGATCCGCCCCAGCGCCCTCGGGGATGTCTGCCGGACGGTTCCCGTCGCCGCGGCGCTGCGCGCAGCCCTGCCGCAGGCCCGGATCGAGTGGATGGTCCAGCGGGGATTCGAGGACGCCGTGCGGCATCACCCGGGCGTGGACGCGGTCGTGCCGTTCGACCGCAAGGCGCTCGGCAAGCAGATCCTCAGGGGTCATCTGGGCGAGACCCAGGCCTTCCTCCGCACGCTGCGGGATGCGGGGTATGACACGGTCCTGGACGCGCAGGGCCTGGCCCGCAGCGCGGTGTTCATGTGGGCGACACGCGCCGCGGTCCGCATCGGCTACCGCCAGGCCCAGGAGGGCGCGTGGCTGGCCGCCAATCGCCGCGTCGACGCCCCGCGCGACCTGCACACGGTCGACCGCATGCTCCGCCTCGCCGCGGCTGCAGGCGCGGACGTGTCCACGCCGGACATGCGCCTCTACGCCGACCCGGACGCCCTGTCGCAGGTGATCCTCGAGTATCCAGAGCCCTACGCGGTGATCGCGCCGACGTCCCGCTGGGCGTCCAAACGCTGGCCGGACGAACGGTTCGCCCGGGTGGCCCGCGACCTGCTCGAGCGCCGCCGGGTCGAGCGGGTCATCGTGGTGGGCGCCCCCGGCGAGCGGGAGCAGTGCCCGGCCTGCCTGGCGCTGGCCGCCGAGCACCCCCGCGTGACGGACCGCGTCGGTTCGACGTCCGTCTCGATGCTGATGGCGCTCATCGCCCGCGCGTCCCTCGTGATCGCCAACGACTCGGCCGCGGTCCACATGGCCGTGGGCTTCGGGCGACCGACCGTCGCTCTGTACGGCCCCACCGACACGAACCGGGTCGGCCCGTATCGCCTGGAATCGTGCGTGATCCAGCACCGCCGGCCCGATGACCCGGTCGATCACAAGAACGACGCCAACGCGGCGCTGATGACGCGGATCACCGCGGATGAGGTGCTCGAGGCCGCCACGCGGGCCTGACCCGGCGGTTCCATCGCGGGTCCGCGGCACAGGTTTTCCGTTGGTGAGGTCGGACCTGCGGGTTACACTGCACCGGCGGGAATCAAGGAGGCACGGTGCCTGATCGATCGAAACATCGCAAACTCGCCGGGATCGCGCCCCTGCTCGCCCTGACCTTCCAGGCGGTCGCCAGCCCGACCCCGTGCTTTCTGACGGAGCCGCTCGAGAACGGATTCGGGAACGGGCTCGTCAACGCGCTGACAACCTACGACCTCGGCGACGGCACGCATCTCTACGCGGCGGGAAGCTTCACCGAGGCCTCCGGCCGGACCATCAACCGCATCGCCCGCTGGGACGGCGCGGCGTGGCAACCGCTCGGCCAGGGCATCAACTGGGTCGTCTACGCCCTGCACGGCGCCGCCACGCCGGACGGGCCGATGCTGCTGGTCGCCGGTCAGTTCGACCGGGCCGGCGGACAGCCCGTGGACTGGGTGGCCGGATGGAACGGGTCGGCCTGGTCCAACCTCGGACCGGGGCTGAACAGCAGCGTCTGGACGCTGGAGACATTCACCGATCCGGACAACAACTTTCTCTACGCCGGCGGCCCGTTCAGCCGCATCAACAACCAGCCCTCACGCGGGATCGCCCGGTGGAACGGGCTCGTGTGGAGCCCCGTCGGGGGCGGGGCCGACGAACCCGTCCGCGCCCTGAAGGTGTTCGATGACGGCCAGGGCCCGGACCTGTACGCCGGCGGAGATTTCACCCGGATCGGCGGGCAGGACATCGTGGGCATCGCGCGCTGGGACGGTCAGAGCTGGACCCCGGTCGGAGACGGCCTGAACGGCCGGGTGTATGCGCTGACCACACGCCAGGGGCCCGACGGGCCCGAGCTCTACGCGGGAGGCACGTTCACGATGGCCGGGGGGCAGCCGGCCCGGTACGTCGCCCGGTGGGACGGCTCGGCCTGGTCCGCGGTGGGAGACGGCCCGGACCGCGCGGTGGAGGCGATGGCCTGGCACACCGACGACACGGGATCCTCGCTCTACGCGGCCGGAGCCGCGAGCGGGTCCATCAACCCGCAGGGCTCGCTCTCACGCTGGGACGGATCCCGGTGGCTTCGGCTGGAGCCGAACCCCGGCGGCGACATCAAGGCCCTTCATTCGTCGGCCTTCGATGGACGCGAAACGCTCTATGTCGGGGGAAGCTTCGTTCAGACGGACGGACTGGTCACCCGCAGGGTGGCGCGCGTCGTGGAGACGGTCTGCCCCGCCGACCTTGACGGGAACTGTCAGCTGGACATCTTCGACATCTACCTGTTCACGCTGGGCTTCCAGGCGGCTCAGCCGATCGCCGACTTCGACGGCGACGGATCCTGGACGTTCTTCGATTTCTCGCTCTTCCTCGGGGCGTTCGGCCAGGGCTGTCCCTGACACGACCTATCCGACGAGCCCCTTGGTCAGGCGCATGAACGCGGTCTCGAGGTTGACGGGTTCCTCCTGGAAGTGGGTCAGGCGGAAGCCGTTGTTGACCAGCACGTTGGGGATGTCCGTGAAGACGCCGCCCATGCGATCGTCGTAGGCGACATGGATCAGGCGTTCCGCGCCGCCGCCCGCGGCGGTGCCGTCGCCGTGGACGACCTTGGCCTCGGTCACGCCCGGCATCGTGGCCAGCACCTGGCAGGCCGCCTCCATCCGCTCGGCCACGCCCACGTGGATCACGTGGCCGACCTTGGCCCGCCTGAGAATGTCGTTGACCGAGCCGGAGAACAGCAGCTCCCCACGCTCGATGATGCCCACGGTGTTGCACAGCTCGGCCAGCTCGTGCAGGATGTGGCTGGAGATCAGGATGGTCTTGCCCATCCGCTTGAGTTCCTTGAGCAGCTCGCGGATCTCGATGCGGGCCCGCGGGTCCAGGCCCGACGCCGGCTCGTCCATCAGCAGCACCTTGGGGTCGTGCAGCAGCACCCGCGCGATGGAGAGCCGCTGCTGCATGCCGCGGGACAGGCTCGACACCTCGGCGGTCTGCTTGTAGGACAGGTCCGTCAGTTCGAGCACGTCGTTGACGACCTTCTTGCGCTGCATGCCGTTGATGTTGTACGCGGCCGCGAAGAACTCCAGATACTCGTGCACCACCATGTCCTGGTAGGCGCCCATGAAGTCGGGCACGTAGCCGATCAGCGGGCGGATCTGGCGGTTCTGGTAGCCCACGGTCAGGCCGGCGATCTGCGCCTGCCCGGAAGACGGCTTGAGCAGCGTCGCCAGGATCTTGATGGTCGTCGTCTTGCCCGCGCCGTTGGGACCGATGAAGCCGAAGCAATCGCCCTCGTTGATCGTCAGGTTCAGGGCGTTGAGCGCGACGAGGTCGTTGTAGCGCTTGGTCAGGTTGATCGTCTCGATCATCGGCACGGCTGTTCCTCGGTCGGCATCGCTTCGGGGTTTCGAACGGCAGAGGGCGACGGGAGCGACAGCGGTTCCGCATCGTCCGCGGGCGGATCGCCGGCTTCGTCGGAGGGATCACCGGCCGACCCGTCCGGACCGGGCGCGGCCGGGGCCGGCCAGCGTGGCGGCTCGTCCTCGAGCGGGTAAATCCATGTCACCATCGTCAGGCCGGAGGCCGGCGCGGCGCGGCCGTCGACGTACAGCGGGAAGGGCGCGCCCAGCGGTGACGCGTCCCGCGCGGGGATCTCGACAAATCCGGTCACGATCACGCTGGGCGTGGTCATCCACCGTCCCAGATCCCACCCGTGGGTCGCGACGCGCCGCCCCAGCCGGTTGGCGACGGTGTCGCGGTCGTCCCGGTAGTTGGGCGGCGCGAACTGGGAGAGGAACCGCACGGCGGTCAGTCGATCAGCGACGCTGCCCGCGGTCGCCCCGCCGGTGAACGCGCCGGTGTCCGCCCCGTCCCGGACCGCGGTGCGGAAGTAGTCAAAGCTGCGTGTCTGGGTGGTCGCCGCCTCGGTGATCACGCCCAGATCCAGCGGGCGGCCCGGCGCCCACCGGCGGTCTTCGAACTGCGGCGCCAGCACCGTCACGCCCGCGATCGCGCCGCCGGCGAGGCCGGTGCCCGCCGGGAGAATCCGGGTCTGACCGGGGTTGATGAACACGCGCACATCGGTCAGCGGGCCCGGCAGATCGTGGACGAGCACGCCCTCGAGCCGCAGCCCGTCGCGGATGATCCGCGGTTCGCCCAGGCTGCCCGGATCGCGCTGCAGCGCGATCGTGCCCCAGGCGGACTCGCCCGCCAAGTCGGCCCGGACCTGCTTGATCGTCGCCCGCGAGGGCACGGTCAGCGTGTCGGGCGCCCGGGCCTCGACCCGGTAGCCGGAGTTGTCCGGGAATCCCTTCGACCACCCGGTCAGGTTCCCCGAGGGCTCCCACGGGGCCAGCAGGTCGGTCGCGCCCGTGCGGTCCGGCCCGGCCGAGCCCGGGTCCTCCAGCGACAGGGTCTCCTGCCCGTACGACGGGAGCATGACGCTGGCCCACATCCGGGCCCGCGCGGTCTGCTCTCCGTGGATCTGCTCGATCAGGGTCAGGTGGGTGTAACTGACCCGCTTGGGACGCATCACGGTGGCCCCCAGCCAGGCCAGCCCGGTGAACAGCGCGGTGCACGCGACGAAGGCCACCCAGGCGTGCTGGTGGAGGCCGCGCTTGCGCAGCAGCATGAATCCCAGCGGCCCGGCGACCAGCCAGTAGGTGATGAAGACCACGACTCCGAACAGCACCCCCTGGACCGCGCTGCCGGTGCGCGAGATGATCGACGCGATGTCGTGGTCGAAGTCCATCTCGCGGCGCGGCGCGGCCGCCGAGGCCTGCTCCTGCTCGCTCATCTCGTCCAGGCCCCGGATGTCGCCGCGCCGGCCGAGCACGCGGTGCCAGAACGCCTCGGCGTCCGGCAGGCCGAAGCGTCGCATCGGGCCGCTCGTCAGATCCAGACCCACCACGGTGACCGCCCCCGCGCCCACGATCCGACGCACGACCACCGCCCCGCCGTCGGGCAGGGCGAGCACCCGCATGGCGTCGCCCGCCGCCGCGCCTTCCCGGGGCTCGAAGGTGTGCACCACTGTGTTGCGCGGCAACGCGACGGTGGCCGATTCGGTCAGCAGCGGGCGGATGTCGTTGAGATTGACCCCTTCGCGGCGCTGGGGCCGCTGGATATCGGGCAGCAGCCCCGACAGGGGGTGCCGGGCGGCGAACCAGGGATCGCCCGCCGGCGGGACCAGGATCACCAGGTGTCCCCCGCGCTCGACCCACGTGCGCAGCGCGTTGGCCCGCTCCGGCGTCAGGGCCATCGGCTCGGTGGCCCGCGTCGTCGACTCGGCCCAGAGCAGCACCTCGAACGGCGCCAGCCCGTGCCACTGGTCGGGCAGGCGGGGCACGTCCAGACCGGTCGCGATCCGCGTCAGCTCGTGGCCGAACGGCGCAGCCGGGCGGTTCTGCACCGTGAAGTTGTACTGCTCCAGCCCCGCCGCGTAGGGGCCGATCACGCCCGCCAGGCCCATGGTCGCGGGCAGGATCTGGTTGCCCAGAGCCGGGGTCGGATCGAACCGGCCCAGGAGCCGGCCGGCCCGGTACCCCGGATCACCGCCGGTCTCGACGGCCTCGAACACCGTCACGCCCGGCGGCTCCTGATCCGCCTGGTAGGGCAGGCGGGCGTACAGCCAGAAGGACTGGGCCACGCCCGGGTTGGCGGTGACGACGCGGTCGTACATCGCCCGGTCGCCGTCGGCGTCGCGGACGGTCAGACGCAGCACGATGTCGCGTTGCTCCGGGGCGGAATCGAGGATCTCGACCTGCACGCCCATCCAGTCTCCGGCCCGGGCGCTGTTCCCGACACCGTACTGGACGACGCCGACCTCGATCTCCGCGGCGTCCTGGGCGCGGGCCGCGCCTGCCAGCACGGCCAGGAGACAGAGCGCCACCAGGCGGAGTGCGGCGGCGGTGTGTCCGAAAACGCGTTCCGTCACGGGGGGCGGCCTCCTGGACGCCCGGTACGGCGGGCGGGTCGCGCGGGATCTGGGCGATTGTACCATCCCGCGGCCGCCCGGCTTCAACGGGGCAAGTCGGCCCGCCAATCGGCCGATGTTTCCGGCCGGATGCTGTCGACCGACACCCTCATCTGGCTGATCCTCGGCGGGACCACGGTCGTCTGCGTGCTGTCGATGCTGGGCGTCTTCGCCAGCGTGGTCCGCCACCAGACCGATCTGCACGACCTGCGCAACCGGGTCGCCGAGCTGCAATACAGCTACACCCTCCAGCTCGCCCGCCTCCACGGCCACATCGACGCTGAGTCGGACGAGGGCGGCGTGGACATCGTCGACGACAGCGCCCCCGCCACCCCCCTCGGCGATCTCCGATCCGAGGGCCCGTCCACGCCCGGTCCTGCGGCCGCCCGCGCGGCGGCCTGATCCGACCTCAGCCCGCCGCTCCCTCCAGCAGCAGGCCCATCAGCACCGCGTGCGAGCGGGCCCCCATGCGGTAGCAGTCCAGCTCGAACTTCTCGTTGGGCGAGTGGACCCGGTCGTCGTCCAGGCCGAACCCCATGAAGATGGTCTCGATGCCCAGGCTGGTCTTGAGCAGGCCGGCCACGGGGATCGAGCCGCCGGTCTTGATCATGGCCGGGGCGACACCGCAGGCCTGCTCCACGGCCTTGCGGGCCGCGGTCAGGGTCGGGGAGTCGATGGCGCACGTGACGGGCGCCCCGCCGCCGTGGTCGGTCAGGGTCCACCTGCAGCCCGGCGGCGTGTGCGACTGGAGCCAGGCGAAGAACGCGTCACGGACCTTCGCGTGATCCTGGTCGTCCACCAGGCGGAAGGAGACCTTGGCGCTGGCCGAGGTGGGGATCACGGTCTTGGCGCCGTGGCCGGTGTAGCCGCCCCAGATGCCGTTGATCTCGGCGGTCGGGCGGGCCCACTCGCGCTCCGTCATGGTGAAGCCGGCCTCGCCGACGCTGGCCTCGGGCGGGAAGCCGATGCCCTTGAGGGCGGCGGCCTCGTCGGTGCCCAGGTTCTTCCAGTTGGCCCGCTCCTCGGGGGCCAGGTCACGCACGCCCTCGTAGAAACCGGGGATGGTGATGCGCCGGTTGCTGTCCCAGAGCCGGGCGAGGATTTTGGTCAGTTCGTTGATGGGGTTGGGGATCTTGCCGCCCCACATGCCCGAGTGCAGGTCGTGGCTGGGCCCGTGGAGGGTGACCTCGGTGTAGGCCAGGCCGCGGACGCCGTAGGTGATGGCGGGGCGGCCGCGGGCGAGCATGCCGGTGTCGGAGATGAGGCAGACGTCGCACCGCTTGAGTTCGGCGGCGTGCTCGGCCACGAAGCGTTCGAGGTTGACCGAGCCGGACTCTTCTTCACCTTCAAGAAGCACGGTCATCTTCACGCCGCCCGCGGCCAGGCCGGATGCCTGGTGCCAGGCCCGGGCGGCCTCGAGGAACATGGCGACCTGCCCCTTGTCGTCGGACGCGCCGCGCGCGACGATGCGCTCACCCGGCCCGCCCGCCTCGGCGGGCTTGCGCTGGGGATCGAAGGGCTTGGCGGCCCAGAGGTTCTCGGGGTCGACGGGCTGGACGTCGTAGTGGCCGTAGAAGAGGACGTGGGGACCGGTGTAGCCCGGCGCGCCGGGCGAGGTCGCCAGCACAATCGGGTGGCCCTCACCGGGGGTCTTGCCGGTGGGCAGCACGCGGGTGTCGAAGCCGGAGGCCCGCAAGTGGTCCGCAGCCCAGTCGGCGGCCCTGGCGACGTCGGCCTTGAACTTCGGATCCGTCGAGATCGAGGGGATGCGGAGCCAGTCGATCAGGCGGTCGATCGCGGCGGGCTCGTCGGCGGTGAGGTGATGCAGGACGGCGGCGGTCAGGTCGGTGGTGGGCATGGGAGAGGGTAGGGGAGGGGAGAGAGACGGAGAGACGAAGAGACGGAGAGACGCAGTCAGGGGGGAAAAACAAAGCCGCCCATGCAGGGGCGGCTTTGCGGGATACTTTGGATTTCGCACAGTTGGGAAGCCTGTGCCACCGGAAGACCCGGCTCGGCGAGCCGGGACACCGGGATCAGCGGCGGCGGCGGGTGGCGACGAGGCCGCCCAGGCCGAGCAGGGCCATGGCGCCGGGGGCCGGGACCACGGTGCCTTCGAAGCGCATCTCGGTGAAGTTGGCGCCGTCGAAGTGGTCGCCGAAGCGGAAGGTGCCGCCGGAGCCGATGACGCCGCCGCCGGCGGAGATGTCATTGAGCGCCATGACGCGGAACTCGACGGTGCCGGTCAGGCCGGTCAGGGCCGACATGTCGGCGATGACGTTGTTGAACGCGGTGCCGTTCTGGGTGAAGGTGAACAGGTTGGTCGAGAAGCCGTCGACGGAGTAGAACAGGCCCAGGAAGCCGGGGCCGGTGCCGGACGAGCGGGCGCCGACCCAGAACGACTCGAGGTTGACCGAGAAGCCGTCGGCGACGGTGAAGCCGAAGGAGAAGTAGTCGTCAGCGTCGTCGCCGTCGCCACGATCCCACCCGTTGGACGAGAAGGAGTTGTTGGCGGTCGACAGACCCAGGCCGGAGCCGCGGGTCAGTTCGATGCCCGTGACGTTGGCGGCGCTGGTGCCGACGGCCGAGGAGGCCTGGTTGCCGGGCTGGCCGAAGTTGACCCAGCTGGTGATGACGTCGGCCGAGGCCGCGGTGGCGAGGCCCGCGACGAGGGCGATGGCGGTGACGGTCTTCATGTCTGATCTCTCCCGATGAAAAGGGTGGTGAAAACACTCTTGGGCGCGTGGCTCGGGTCGGCGTGTCGACGAAAATGCCGGTCCGAGGCCGCAAACGCCTCCTGACTCCAACCGACAGCATAGCGGGGCTGGGAGGGTCGACCAAGCGGCTGGCGCAAAGGTTTGGTCAGGATGGAGTTGGCTTCGGGCCCGGACCCGGATCGGGGCGGGGTTTGCGGCCCTGCGATGTGAAGATGGGTAAGAAAAACGCGACCGGGAAGGGCCGCGTGCGGGAACTCTCGCTGGTTATCGGGGTCAGTAGATGCGGGCTTCGTCGCGGTTGCCCTGCTGTTCCTGCATGAACTGCACCGACTGCTGGGTCGCCTGATTGCCCGTCCAGCGGCTTCCGGACGGCCACCAGCGGTTCGGGTTGGTGTACGACTCTTCCTGCGTGATCGTCGCCACGCTGCCGTCCCACTGGGCGATGTTCATCCGCGCACCGTGCCGGTAGGACAGCTGGGTGTTGGCGGGCGTGAGCACCTCGGGGTTGAACGGCGTCGGCGAGTAGGCGGTCGAGCCGGTGACGATCGGGTTCTGCTCGACGAAGCTGCCGAACGTCCCGGAGGGGAA
>CAYNRF010000065.1:0-16048 GCA_964399525.1 uncultured Phycisphaeraceae bacterium
GCCGATTTCCGACTTTGGGTCGAGACTCGGCCGGACAAGGACCCCCCCACCATGGCCGACAACCAGCCTTCGCAGCAGCAGATCCAGTTCCGCATCGACGAGAGCAAGATGCACTCGACCTATGCCAACACCATCCGGACCTCGAACACCCAGGACGAGGTGGTGATGGACTTCGGGCTGAACCTGCCGATGCAGGTGCCCAACCAGCCGCCGATGATCGTGTTCAACGTCGGGTCGCGCGTGATCATGAACTGGGCGGGGGCCAAGCGGCTGGTGATGTCGCTGGGCAACGCCGTGCGGCAGTATGAGGAGCAGTTCGGGGTGATCGAGCTGAACCCGAACCAGGGCAAGGGCAACGGCGGGGCCCAGGCCTGATTCGCTGACAACCGGAGATCATCGCCCGCCGCGGACCGAAGGGTGCGTGGGGGGTGTTCTCCATTGGCGGACGGGGACGAACCTGGGCGATATTGGGCCGTAGGGTGACGGAGAGGGGGGTTGGCGGCATCGTTGGGGATGGGAGGACGCGGTGTCGGTGTGCCGGTCGCGGCTTGTTGGAGGTGGTCATGCAGATGGCGGCGGTGAACGAGGCGGAACTGATCGAGATCGCGGCACCGGTGCGGGATCTGGCCCGGGAGGTCGGGCGGGTCGTCGTGGGCCAGGACAAGATGGTCCGTGCCCTGCTGATCGGGGTGCTGACCGGGGGGCACGTGCTGCTCGAGGGCGTGCCGGGGCTGGCCAAGACGCTGACGGTCACCACGCTGGCGAAGGCCATGCACGCGAAGTTTTCCAGGATCCAGTTCACCCCGGATCTGCTGCCGGCGGACCTGATCGGAACCTTGATCTATGACCCCAAGAACGGGGTGTTCACGCCGCGGAAGGGGCCGATCTTCGCGAACCTGGTGCTGGCGGACGAGATCAACCGCGCACCCGCGAAGGTGCAGTCGGCGCTGCTCGAGGCGATGCAGGAGCGGGCGGCGACGATCGGGGACACGACCTATCCGGTCGGCGATCCGTTCCTGGTGCTGGCGACGCAGAACCCGATCGAGCAGGAGGGGACGTACCGGCTGCCCGAGGCGCAGGTCGACCGGTTCATGCTCAAGCTGAAGATCGGGTATCCGACCAAGGCGGAGGAGCGGACCATCATCGACCGGATGGTGGTGGGCGATCCGGAGGAGGTGCGGCCGATCGTGACCCTCGAGCAGGTCAAGGCGGCGCGGGACGCGGTGGCCCGGGTGCACCTGGACGAACGGATCCGGGACTACATCGTGGGGATCGTGCACGCGACGCGGGATCCGGCGGGGTCGGCGGCGCGGTTCACGCTGGATCTGGCGAAGCTGATCGAGTTCGGGGCTTCGCCGCGGGCGTCGATCTCGCTGGCCAAGGCCGCTCGGGCGCATGCGCTGCTGGAAGGACGGGGGTTCGTGACGCCGTCGGACATCAAGAGCGTCGGCATGGATGTGCTGCGGCACCGGGTGATCGTGGGCTACGAGGCGGAGGCCGAGGGCGTGACGCCGGAGGACGTGGTACAAGAGATCTTCAACCGTATCCCGATCCCGTGAGCATGCGAGGGCTGGGTTGATGCTGACCGAGGAACTCATGCGGGAAGTCAAGCGGCTGGAGATCCGCTCGCGTCGGCGGGTGGACCAGCTGCTGGGCGGTCAGTATCACTCGGTGTTCAAGGGGCAGGGGATCGAGTTCGCCGAGGTGCGGGAGTACCAGCCGGGGGACGAGGTCCGCTGGATCGACTGGAACGTGACGGCCCGGACGGGCGTGCCGTTCGTCAAGCGGTTTGATGAGGAGCGGCAGCTCACGGTCATTCTGGCGGTGGACGCGGGCCTGACCAGCGCGTTCGGGACGAGCAGGAGCAAGCTGCGGCTGTCGGCCGAGGTCGGCGCGGTGCTGGCGATGGCGGCGGCGCGGAACAATGACCTCGTCGGGCTGCAGCTGATGGGGGCGAAGGAGCGGCTGCATCTGCCGCCGTCGAAGGGGCGGACGCACACGCTGCGGATCATGCGGGAGCTGCTCGGGGCGGAACCGGCGGATCGGCCGAGCGAGTTGGCGGAGGAGCTGGACGAGCTCGGACGGAGTCTCAAGCGGCGGACCGTGATCTTTGTGGTGTCGGACCTGCTGTCGGGGCTGAACGCCGAAGGTGAAAACCCGAACGACGATCCGGCCTGGGGACGCCCGCTGCGGATGCTGGCGCGCAAGCACGAGGTGGTCGCGTTAACCGTCGAGGACCCACGAGAGAACGCGCTGCCCGACGTGGGCATGCTTCGGATGGTGGACCCGGTAACCGGGCGGCGGGTGCTGGTGGACACGGGGTCACGGGCGGTGCGGTCGCGGTACGCGGCGGCGGCGGCGCGGGACCATGCGGCGATCGATCGGGCACTCGGGCGGGCGCGTGTGGATCGGGTCCGGTTGTCCACCGACCGGGGATTCGGTGACGATCTGGCCAGATATCTGCGATCACGGGAGCGACGGGCGTGACGGAGAGAAACCTGTCCATCGCGACGGCCCTGCGGCTCCTGCTGCTTGCGTGGGCCGTGCTGGTCACCGCCTGCGACACCGCCGCGGAGCAATCGGTCGATGCGGGCGGGGTGCGGACCGAATCGGCCGACCCGGCGAGTGGCGTGCGTGTCTCGGTCGCCGTGGAGCGGGTCGAAATCGAAACCGTTGACCGATTGGATGTCGCGATCAGCGTGGTCCGGCCGGCGGGGATGGGAATCGGGTGGACCGAACCGGACTGGGCCGCCGACGGCTGGACGCGGATTGACCGCAGGGACGAACCGACCCGGGTGCTCGCGGACGGACTGTTCGCCGAACGATCGGTGGTGACGCTCGAGCCGTTTCTCGACGGTCCCTACGTGCTGCCCCCGGTCCGCGTCGCGGTCGGCGAACGGGCTGTCACCACCTCGCCGATCGACATCATGGTGCGGTCGGTGCTCGAGGAAGAAGACGCCGGCACCCTGTCGGAGCCGCTGCCGACCAGCGGCGTGCAGGCGGAAACACAGCGCCGTGGTCGCGTGGTCGCCATCGTGACACTGCTCGGGCTTGCAGCCCTGGTGGTGGTCTGGCGGATCCGCCGAGGAGGTTCGCAGAGGCCGGTCGATGAACATCCGCTCAACCCCATGCAGGCGTTGCGCGTTGCGGCCGACGGCGGGCTCGTCGGTTCCGACGGGCTGGCGTGCGTGCACAGGGCGATCGATCGGCTGGACTCGGAGCGCCCCGGTCTGCTGAGGTCCCTGGCGGAGCGGTGCGAGCGGGCCCGGTTCGGCCCGGGGCGCGACGAAGACGCGAGGTCGATTGCGCGGGAGGCGCTGGCTCGACTGGACATGCATCCGGCTGGTTCGGGGCGGGGGATCGGGGGCGCGAGCCACGGGGGTGCGTCGTGACCTTCCGCTTCGCCGAGCCCTGGGTGTTCTGGCTGCTGGCTGTCATCCCGCTCTGGGCGGCGATCGCGGCGCTGCGTGGACGGCGTGCGGCGGGTGTGATGATGCCGGCGTTCGGGCGGGCGAAGACCGCGGGGACATCGTGGCGCGTGGCGATCCAGTGGCTGGCGCCGGCCGCGCGTGCCACGGCGCTGGTCATGCTGGTCGTGGCGCTGGCGAGGCCGCAGGAGTTGATCCCGCGCTCCGAGTCGTCACGGGATGCGATCGCGTTGCAGCTGGTGGTGGACCGGTCGGGATCGATGGAAGAGCTCTCGGTGTTCGAGGGCGAGCGGATCTCGCGACTGGAGGCCGTCAAGCGGGTGGTGCGGCGCTTTGTGTCGGGCGACGGCGTGATGCATCAGGGGCGGGAGGGCGATCTGATCGGGCTGGTCGCGTTCGGCACCTACGCCGACACGCTCGCGCCCTTGACGGGATCGCACGGCGCCTTGATCGACGCGCTGAACCGGCTGACCGTCTCACCGGACCGGCGCGAACGATCCACCGCGATCGGCGACGGACTGGTTCTCGCCGTGGCGCGGATGCGTGCCGCCGAGGACGCGATGAAGGCCGATCTGGACGATCCTGACTTCTCCTTCCGCTCCAAGGCGATCGTGCTGCTCACCGACGGCGAGAACAACGCGGGCGTGTACGCGCCGGAGGACGGGGCGCGTCTTGCGGCCGAATGGGGGGTGCGCGTGTACATCGTGGGTCTGCGTGAGGCCTCGGACGGGGGCTTGCTGGCCAGCATGCGCCGCGGGGTGATGCAGCAGCACGAGCGGGCGATGCGGGCGGTGGCGGAGACCACCGGCGGGCAGTTCTGGGCCGTCGACAGCGTGTCGCAGCTCGGTGAGGTGTATGCGCGGATCGATGAACTCGAACGGACCGAGATCCGCGTCACAGAGACGACCGAGATCGTGGATCTTTATCATCTCTACGCGGTGCTGGCGCTGGCGTTCCTCGGCGCCGAAGTGCTTCTGCGCGGCATGGCCGGTGGGAGGCTGCCATGACCGAGATGCAGCTCTGGGGGACATGGCGGCTGGCCGAGCCCGTCTGGCTGCACGTCGCATGGGGGGCGGTGCTGCTGCCGGTCCTGATCCTGTGGGCCGCGCGCCGCCGCGAGCGCCGTCTGAAGACGTTCGCGGTCGCGGAGCGGCTCGATGACATCGTTGGCGCCGCCCGCCGGTGGCCCGAAGTCGCGCGGTCCATGGCGGCGGCGGCGGCGTGTCTGCTGCTGGCAGTCGGGCTGGCGAGGCCGCAGTCGGATCCGGTCGAGGTGGAGACGGAGCGCACGGGTCGGAGCGTGATCTTCCTGCTGGATGTTTCACGTTCGATGCTGGCCGCCGACGTGGCGCCGAACCGGTTGGGGCGCGCCAAGCTGTGGATCGAGGATCTTGTCGGTGAACTGCGGGGTGATCAGTTCGCGCTGGTCGCGTTCGCCGGCAGCTCGACGGTGGTCGCCCCGCTCACCTCGGACCGGGCGTTCTTCCGGATGGCGCTCGACGAGGTGAACCCCGACAGCGTCTCTCGCGGCGGAACCAACATCGGTGACGCGATCCGGAAGACCACGGAGTTGCTCGTCCCGCCGGAGGCGGACGGGAGCGCCGATCGCGTGCTGCACGACATCATTCTGATCACGGACGGGGAGGACCAGGAGTCACTGCCCGTCGAAGCGGCGCAGGCCGCGGCCCAGCGAGGCGTGCGGGTTATCGGGATCGGGATCGGGTCGCCCGACGGGACGATGATCGAGCCGAACCGGGAGTCGGACTCTGTTCGCACGCGGCTGGAATCTTCGACGCTGCGGGCAATTGCCGAGGCGACACCCGGGGGCGTGTACCTCGAAGTCGGGACCGGCACGGTGGATCTGGCCCGGTTGTATCGGGACCTGATCGCCTCCGCGGACCAGGAATCTCTGGAACGGGCGTCCATCGTTCGATATACAGAGAGGTTCGGCTGGTTCCTCTGGCCGGTTCTGTTCCTCCTGCTGGTCGAGCGGGTCGGGATCCCGATGGGTGCGAGGAGGTCGGTATGGTAAAGTCCGCATGGCTGGTTGCTGCGTTGTGGCTGGGAACCACGGGCGGCGGAGCAGGCGCCGAGGCTCAGGACGCCGCCGGGCGATCCGAGATGATGTCCGCCGAGACCGCCAGGCTCCGGATCGCGGCGTCGCTGGCGATCAAGCCGGAAAACCTGGAAGCGCTCGCCGAGGTCGCCCAGCGGGTGGAGAACGACGCGCTGGCCGCGCTCGCCGCATACAACGCGGGCACGATGGCGGTCGCGTTGAAGGACGAGCGGGCCGAGACGCTGCTGGCCGAAGCCGACCGCCGGGCGGAGGATGCCTCCCTGCGTGCGTCGGCACGGTACAACCTCGGTCACGCGGCGTTGCCGGCGGAGGGTGGGCCCGGCGACAGCCCCGCGGCGATCGACGCGCAGATCGAGGCGTACCGCGAAGCGGCCCGCCGCTTTCGGTCGGTGCTCGATGTCGACCGGCGTCACCTGCAGGCCGCAAGGAACACGGAACTGGCGCGCCGGAAGGTGCGTGAACTGCAGGAGCGCAAGGAGCAGGCCCAGCGTGCCCAGAAGCAGGCGGAGGACCTGGCCCGCCAGCTGGAGAATCTGGCCCGCCAGCAGCAGCAGCAGGCCGAAGAATCGAGGAAACAGGCGGACCGCGGACGCAAGGCCGAGCAGGCGGATCGGGACAGGCAGCAGTCCGTGTCGCAGCAGACCGAGCAGGCTGCGCAGGCCGCGGAGCAGTCCGGCGCCGGCGAGGCTGCCCGCGAGTCGATGCAGCGTGCTCGGGAGGCCCAGCTGCGTGCCGAGGAATCGCTGGAGAAGGGCGATCTCAAGCAAGCGGCCGAACAGCAAGCACAAGCCGCGGAAGCCCTGAAGGAAGCGGCCGAGCGGGCGCGGTCCGGCAAGGGCGGCCCCGATCAGTCCGGCACCGATGCGAAGCAGGCCGAGGCGACCGATGAGGGCCGCGGCCAGGAACAGGCAAAGAAGGCGGAGGCGGGTCCTCAGTCGGAGGATCCGAAGATCGATCCTCTCGCGGAAGCCCTGTTGGACAAGGAGCGGCGGGAACGATCGCAGCGTCTGCAGTACCTGCAGCGGGGCGGTCGACAGCAGGTGGAGCGTGACTGGTGATGACGCGGGCGTGGTTGGTGTGGGTGTTGATCGGTCTGGTCACGGCGGGTGCGGCGGGACGTCAGGCCCCCCAGGTCCGGGCCGAGCTCTCCCGGACGAGCGTCTATGTCGGTGACGAGGTCATCTACACGATCGTGGTGCAGGGTGACCGGCCGGCGGACCAGCCCGAAGTGGTGTTCCCCTCTTCGGTCCGTGCGCAGGACATGGGGGTCTCGGAGAGTTCGTTCCGATCCATCCGGATGATCAACGGCCGCCGCACGGAGGTCAACGAGTCGAGCCTGGTGTACCAGTACCGCGTGACCGCGGTGCAGCCGGGGGTGGTGGAGATCCCCCCCGCCACGGTGAGGTTCCCCGGCGGTCGGCAGCTTCAGACCGGGGCGACCCGATTCGAGGCGTTGCTGCCCCAGCTCGCATCCGACTTTGATCTCTGGCTCGAGCTGGACCGCAGCCGCCTGTACGTCGGCGAGACGATCAGGGCCCGCGTCGTGTGGATGATCCCCGAGTCGATCGGTCCCAACTTTGATTTCGGCACGAGTCTGTTCGATCCATCGCTGGACGTCTCCGCCGTCGCGCCGGCCGGCGCGGCCGGTCAGATGCTGGAGTTCCGTTTCTTCGGAAGTCGCGCGATCGCCGTGACCGAGACCGTGTTCGACGCCGGTGGGCGTCAGCGGGTGAGGTTCACATTCGACGTGGAGATCACGCCCCGGCGGGCCGGGATCGTGGACATCGGCCCGCTGCGGGTCGTGTTCGACCGCGGCGGCAGCGGCGGGCCCCGCGTGTACGTCGAATCCGATCCGGTGACCGTGCAGGTGCTCGACCTTCCGACCGAAGGCAGGCCGGCCGACTTCACCGGCCTCATCGGCCGCTATGAGCTGCGAACACTGGCCTCCCCCACCACCGTCAACGTGGGTGATCCCATCACCGTGCGTGCGGAACTTCGCGGAGAAGAACCCATGGTGGGCGCCGACTCGCTGCCGGAGCTCGCGGGCCAGCCCGGTTTCGAGCGGTTCAGGCTGTCCGGTGAGGGATGGCGCGAGGAACAGCCACGCGAACGGGGACGGCGGGTGTTCGCGACCGTGGTTCGGGCGCTGTCCGCGGACGTCACCGAGCTGCCATCGGTTTCCGTGTGGGCATTCGACCCGGAGCTGGAGCAGTACGTCGCGGTCAGGTCCGAACCGGTGCAGCTCGATGTCCGGTCCGTCCGTGAAGCAACGCTGGCCGATGCGGTCGTGGCGCCCGGCGGTGGACGTGCGGCCGGCCCCGGGCCGCTCCCCCGGATCGGGCCTGGAGATGCCGCATTCTGGGCCCCGCCCACGCTCGCGGAGATCGAATCCGATCGGCCGTTTGTGGTTCTGGAGCAGCTCGCGCGACCGACGGTGATCGCGGCGATCGCGTCGGGCCCCGCTGCCGTGATCGGAGCAGGCGTCTTCGCCGCGGTGCGGCGGCGGCGGGATCGCCCGGCCATGGTCCGCGATCGGGCGCTGCGCCAGGCCGAGCATCTCGTGCTGCGGGCCGGACCTGCGGCGGGCGTGCGTGCGGCCGGCGCAGCGGTGCTGGGCTGTGACCGTTCAGCGGTCACAGCGGCCGACATCGAGCGGTTGGGCGTGCATCCGGGCATCGTGCGCACGCTGCGGGAAGCCATCGAAGCAGATGAGGCGGGCGGCGGCCGGCCCGGGCAGTCGCCCGAGGACACGCGGCTGGCGATCCGGACGCTCCGAAGGACGATCCGGCGTGAACCGGCCGGGGAGGTGGGGCGATGATGCGGGTTTGGATCACACTTCTGGCGCTCGTGACGAGTCTGGCGTCTGCCGGTTCGGCCGAAGAGTGGCTGGCGTCCGGACTTGTGCTGCTCAACGAAGCGGTGCAGGCTCGGGTGGCTGAGCCTGATCACGCCGCCCGTCTGGGGGCCGACGCGGCGGTGCTGATCCGCGCTGCGATGGACGAGAAGGGGATAGACAGTGCTGCCGGCCAGCGGGCGCTCGGCACGGCCTGGCTGCTGGCGGGCGAAACCGGTCGAGCCATCCTGGCCTTTCGCCGGGCGGAACTGATCGCGCCGGACGATGTCCTGATCCGGTCGTCGCTCTCGCACGCCCGCGCTGCGGTCGGGGCGCAGGTCGGCAGCGTCGGAACCGAGCGGGTCTGGCGGAGGATCGCCGTCGCATGGCGCGGCGAGGTGCCGCGTGGCGCCATGTTCTGGGGCGGGCTCGGCGTGTTTGTGGCCTGCTGCTGGGTGCTGGGCCTGCGTCTTCTCGGGGCCGTGCCGGCGAAGGTGACCTGGCCCGCGGCGGCGATGGGGCTGCTGGGAGCGGCGGCGCTCGGGGTTCTTGCGGCCGAACCCGTGATCGACGGATGGGACGCGGCGGCCGTGGTGCTCCAGGACGCGCCCGCCCGGACGGGCCCCCACCCGGAGGTGTACCCCCCCGCCCTCGACGCGCCCGTCCCCGCGGGGACCGAGGTGCGCGTGCTCGAATCGCGCGACGGCTGGGTTCGCTGCGCCGTCGGCGGCCTTGAAGCCTGGATTCCGGGCGACGCGATCGAACGCGTCCGAGCGGTTCCGACCGCGGGGTCGTGAACCATCATCCGGCGGCCGGCGCAGGATACAGCGTCGGTGCTCCGGGCCCGACGGGCCAGCCGAGCACAAAGACCCAGAGATAAAAGAAAGCGATCCAGCCCACGATGAAAACCAGGCAATAGGGCAGCATCGTGCTCATGAGCGTCCCGATGCCCAGCCGCTTGTCGTAGCGTGCCGCGAACGCGAGGATCAACCCGAAATAGCTCATCATGGGCGTGATGATGTTGGTGGTGCTGTCGCCGATGCGGTAGGCCGCCTGGATCACCTCCGGGCTGTAGCCGATGCTCATGAGCATCGGGACGAAGATGGGCGCGGTGACGGCCCATTGGGCGCTCGCGCTGCCGAGCATCAGGTTCACCACGCAGCACATCAGGATGAAGGGGATGAAGACGAGCGGGTTGTCCAGACCCATGGCACGCAGGGCGTCGGCGCCCCAGACGGCGACGATCATGCCCAGGTTGGACTTGCCAAAGAAGGCGACGAACTGGGCCGCAAAGAACACCAGCACGATGTAGAGGCCCATGGTGCCCATGGTCGAGGCCATGGCGTCGATGACGTCGCGGTCCGTGCGCATGGTGCGGGTCACCCGGCCGTAAAGAAAGCCGGGGACCAGAAAGAACACAAAGATCAGGGCGACGACGCCGCGGAGCAGGGGGGAGGGCAGCAGGCCCCCGGTCACGGGATGACGCAGGACCCCCCATCCCGAATGGTCGGCCAGCCAGGTGCCGCGGAGCATGCCCGGGAAGGGTCCGGCGATCCAGACGATGCCCAGCGAAACGGCCAGAGCTCCCAGGCCGGCCACCAGGAGACCCTTGCGTTCGAGCGGTGTGAGGCGGGACATCGACGGGTTGGCCTCGATGCCTTTTTCCGCGCGGCTGGGGTCGTACCTGCCCAGGCGCGGCTCGACGATCCGGCTGGTGACCCAGGTGCCCAGGCCCGTGACCAGGAAGGTGCTGGCGAACATGAAGTACCAGTTGACGGCCGGGTGGACCTCGTACGCGGGGTCCAGGAACCGGGCGGCCTCCTGGGTGATGCCGGCGAGCAGGGGGTCCACGGTGCCGATGAGAATGTTGGCGCTGTAGCCGCCCGACACGCCGGCGAAGGCGGCCGCCAGGCCGGCGAGGGGATGGCGGCCCATGGCGTGGAAGATGGTCGCGGCCAGCGGGATGAGAACGACATAGCCCATCTCGGAGGCGGTATTGCTGACCACGCCGGCGAAGACGACCACCATGGTGACCATCTGCTTCGGCGCCGCCAGAACCAGGCCCCGGATCGCCGCGGAGAGCAGCCCGGACCGCTCGGCCACGCCCACACCGAGCAGGGCGACGAGGACGGTGCCCAGCGGAACAAAGCCGGTGAAGTTGGTGACCAGCGATTCGACCATCCAGCGGAAACCATCGCCGGACATGAGGCTGTAGACCTCGATCTGTCCGGACGCCGCCCGGCCGGCGGTTCCCTCCGGGCGGGGATCGGCCACCGACACACCCAGCACGCGGCACAGCCCGCTCAGGAGGACGACCCCGGCGGCAAACAGGGCGAAGAGCGTGACCGGGTGCGGCAGCAGGTTGCCGAGCCACTCCACGAGCGAGAGGAAACGGGCGAACCAGCCCCGGGCGGGGCGATCGATCTCGGTGTCGGGCGGAGAATCCCGGACTTCTGGCGGCGGGGGCTGCTCGGTCATGCCTTCAGGATACAGGCCCGGGAGCCGAGACGGGGGCCGGCGGGCGTCCGCCGCCGGGATTTGCCGCGTGGATCACGGTTTCGAAGGCCCGGGAGCGTCGAGTGTCTCGAAGGGGATGCGTCGGCGGGTCGCGGGGGTGCCAGGGATGTCCGGGGCGATCGCTTCGGTCTGCCAGGCGTTGGGGTCGGTGCCCAGGCGGTATCCGAGCTGGTGGAGTTCGAACATCAGATCCTGGTCGAACAGACGGCTCTCGGACTCGGGGAGCTCCACATCGGGCGGCACGGCGATGTAGCGGAACTCGACCGGGCTGCCGATGTCCTCGCCGATCAGCTCGGCCCCGATCTGCATCAGACGCAGGTTGGTGCGCAGCGAGTACCGGGAGATGACCTGGGCGCTGCGCAGGGCGACGGACGCCCAGCCCTGGCCCGCCAGCTGGGGGGCGGGATTGATGTGGCCGTTGACGATCATCCAGATCCGCAGCCTCGGTATCCGCGCGCCGGGGTTGCGGTGTCTGAACGCGTGGATGACCTCGCCGGCCATCTGCCGGTCGAGACCGAGGAAGGTGGGCAGGGCGACGGCGCCGTCGGTGTAGAGCGTCTCGTTGATCTCGATCGGCGGGAACGCGCCGGGGATGGCCGATGAGGAGATGAGGGCATCGTGGAAGGGCGCGAAGCGCCCGTCCTGGCGGGCCTGCACGGCGAGGGATCCCATATCCCAGATGTGGAAACGCCCGAGGTCGAGGTTGACCGCGCCGACGAGCAGCATGCGATGCTCGTCATGGGCCGCGGCGACCTGGGCGATGACATCGGCGTCGATCTCCGACTGGACACGGTCGCGGAGGACGCGGGTGTCGAAGATGGAGCTTCTCCACGGGAGAAAGAAGAGGATGCCGCGGAGACGGGCGAACGAGTCGTCGGCCTGCTGGAAGAGATCGGCGACGCGCCGGATGGAGTCGTCCTCGTTGGAGATGGCGAACGGGGCGATCAGCGCGCCGGTGCTGACGCCGGTGACGATGTCGAAGTTGGGGCGCCTGAACTCGGTGGACTGCGAATCGCTCCAGCCGTGGAGGACCCCGGTTCCGAACGCGCCGTACTGACCGCCGCTGGACAGCAGGAGAGCGTTGATCTCCGGCGGGATATCCAGCCCGCGTTCGAGGTTGGCGTGGTGGATGGCTTCGATGCGGCGCAGGAACGTCCAGGCGATGCGTTCGCTCTGCTCGAGGGATCGCTGCTGGTCCTCGGCAATCCTGGTCGGCAGCTGCGTCTCGTTGATCGAGCGGCGCGGGGCCGAGCACGCGGCGAGCGGGCAGAGCAGCAGGATGGCCAGCATCCTGAGCAAGATCGGGTGGCGGCGTGCGGGCGGGTCGCCGGCGGTCATGGGGTGCTCCCGGGATGGGCTCGCGGCTCCGCGCCGGGCCGGGTTCTCCGGCAGGAGCTTATGTGGGCGGCCTGGAGGCGAAGAGGTTCAGGCCGAGGCGTTCGGACAGGTACTTGCTGACCAGCTGGCCGCGGACGCTGTTGCCCGCCCCGTCGAGACGCGGCGAGAAGGTCCCCAGGCCCCCCTTGCCGGGAGAAACGGTGAAGATGCCCCCGCTGACGCCGGATTTGCCGGGCAGACCGATCTCGAAGAGCCAGTCTCCGGAGAGTTCGTACAGGCCGGCTGTGGCGAGGGCGGCGAGCACGCGCTTGCAGTTGATCGGGTCGATGACGCGCTCGCCGGTGATCGGGTTGACGCCGCCGTCGGCCAGGGTCGCGCCCATGACGGCCAGATCGCGCGCGTTGACGTTGAGCGAGCACTGCCTGGTGTAGATATCCGTGGCCTCGAGGGCGTCGAAGTACATCCGTCCGTAGCCTTCGAGGAGTTTGGCGATGCCGCGGTTGCGCAGGTTGGTGGCGGCTTCCGACTCGTAGACCTCGGTGTTGAGCGAGAGCGGGCGGCCGGCGAACCTGGAAAGACCGGTCTGGATGAAATTCCACTTGTCGACCGCAGTGGCGCCGGGAACGAGGCTGGTGGCGGCGATTGCCCCCGCGTTGACCATGGGATTCATGGTCCGGTCGTTGTTGAGCTCGACCGCCATGACCGAGTTGAAGGGCAGGCCGGTGCTGTTGACGCCGATCTTCTCGCGGGCGGCCTCGGCCCCGATGGTCTGGCAGACCAGGGCGAATACGAAGGGCTTCGAGACGCTCTGGATGGAAAACTCATGCTCACAGTCGCCGGCGGTGTGGACCGCGCCGTTCACGCCGACGACGCAGATGCCGAACAGATCGGCGGGAACCTTCGCCAGCGCCGGGATGTAGTCGGCCACGACGCCGTCCTTGTTGGGCCTGAAGAGTTCATACGCCTCGGCGACGAGGGTGCGCACGGTGTCGGGTGTGGGCAGGCGGCCCGTGGACACGGCCGCGGTCGCCGCGGCGGCGTCCACGGGGACGGGATCGAGCATAGCCATCTGTTCGGACATGGCGGGAGCCTTTCTTGGCATCACTGGTATGGGGCGAACGCGCGGCGGACGGCGGCCGCATCGGCGCCGCAGCTCAGGCACAGCCCGAGCAGGAGGCGCGACTTGAGTCCCGAAAGTTCGCCGGAGGGAATCAACCCGCGGGCGATGAGATCGATCTCGCCGCCGGGGTAGCCGTAGGTATTCGTGAAAACCGGACCGGTCATCGCGCGGGAGGCGAGCACGACCGGCATGCGGGCGGCGACCGCGCCGAGCATGGGGGCGACCTCGGCGGGGACGTGCCCCGCGCCCATCGACTCGATGACCAGCCCTGCATATCCAAGCTCGGGCAGGGCGGTCAGGAGTCGGCCGTCGAAGCCCATGGCGATCTTGAGCAGGGCGACCGGCGGCGGCGGGGTCGACGGCACTGGCAGGCAGGGCCGGCGTTCGACCCGCGCGAAGAAGCGGGGTCGGCCCTCGGCGACCAGACCGATGGGGCCGATCATGGGCGATTCGAACGCCGAAGGCAGCGCCGTGTGGGATTTCTGCACGAAGCGGGCGGCGTGGATGTCGTAGTTGAGGACCACGAGCACCCCGAGGCCGCGGGCTTCACGGCTGGACGCGAGGCGGACGGCGGAGAGCAGGTTCGCCGGGCCGTCCGCCCCCGGGGCCTCGGCCCCGCGCATCGCCCCGGTGACGACGACGGGCTTGTCGCCGGTGACGAGCAGGTCGAGGAAGAAGGCCGACTCCTCGATGGTGTCGGTGCCCTGGATGACGACGGCCCCGTCGAAGGAGCGATGCGGATCGGACGTGGAAAAGGCGTCGTTGAGCGACTTGGCGACCTCGAGCATGTTGGCCATGGTGATCGAGGGGCTGGGCAGGCGGAACGGCGATCGGGCCTCGATGCGTGCAACCTCGGCCAGGGCGGGGACGGAAGCGACCAGTTCGGCGGCGCCGAGTCTGGGCGCGATCCCGCCCGAGGCGTCCTGGACCATGGTGATGGTGCCGCCGAGGGAGAGCACCAGGATGCGGGGCAGCGCCATCGGGTCAGCCCTCCTGCCCGGCGAGTTCACGCAGGTGGTCGGGACGCTCGTCCGGGTGCAGATCCTTGGGGATCTGGCCCGGCCGGTAGTTGGGCAGCCAGCCGGACGGGATCAGGGCCAGCAGGGAGAGACCGGCCATGACGAGGAAACCCGTCTTGAGCGCCCGCAGGCGGGCGTTCGTGTTGATCGCCACGGCTTCGTCGACCTGTTCCTCGGTGGCGCTGGTCTCGGAAAGCACGGCCTTGAGCCGGTCGTTGCTGACGAAGTTGATGCTGTCAAGATTGATCTGGCTTCGGAGTTCCTCGGTCACGATGAGGCTGGACGAGACCTTGCTGAGCACGGCCGTGCTGAGCACCCCGACCAGCAGGGCGCCGGCCAACGCTGTGCCCACCGCGGCGGCCATGTTCTGGGTGACGCCACGGAGCGAGCCGACGTCGCCGGCGGCTTCCTTCGGGGCGGCCGTTACGAGCACGTTGAAGAGCAGGGTGACGAGGGCGCCCTGGCCCAGGCCGACGAGGAACAGGCCGACCACCACCGGGAAGGTGCTCCAGTTGTTGGTGACCACGAAGGCGAGCCATGTGGTGCCCACGAACACGAGCACGAACCCGTAGCGGGCGATCTGGCGGGGGGTGAAGCGGTTGTAGAGCCGGACGATCAGGATGGCGGTGAAGAAGACGGTCACCAGGAAGGGCATCATGGCCAGCGAGGTCTGGAAGGGCGAGCGGCCCTGCACGATCTGGATGTACAGCGGGACAGAGAAGTTGATGGCGGCTTCCATCGAGACGATCAGGAACAGGGCGATCACGGCGGCCCACTCACGGTTGGAACTGATCACCTCAAGAGCGAGCAGCGGCGGTCTGCCGCCGGCGGCCCGGCGCTGCGACCACTTGAAGAACATGGCGACGATGATGGCGCCGACGATGATCATCACCGGGGCGGGCGAGACGCCCGCGATGTTGAACGGTGCGGAGGGGCTGGCCAGCAGCAGTCCCCAGCCACGCACGTTGTTGAAGCCGAACGTGACCAGGATGATGCCCACGGCCGCCAGGACCACGCCGACGACGTCGATCTTGAGATCGCGGCGAGGTTCGGACGGCTTGAGCTTGACGCTCAGCGCCAGGATGGCGATGCAGTGAACCACGAGCAGGCCGAAGGCCAGTCGCCAGCTCACGAAGGTGGCGATCGAACCGACGATCAGGAAGGCGAGCACGCCGGCGATGGCCCGGGCGGAGCCGAGCCAGCCGACGGCCTCGGCCTGCTGGGTGCCCGTGTAGTGGTTGGCGATCAGCGCGACGAGGGAGGGAACGAGGGCCGCGGCGGCGAGGCCGCAGACCGCCTGGGCTGCGACCATGATCAGGGCCGAGGGGCTGAGGGCGACGATCGAGACGCCGACCGCGAAGATGGCGACGACGATCTGGAAGATCCGCTTGGCCCCGAAGCGCTGACCGAGCTTGGCGCCGAGCATGACGAATCCGGACACACCCAGGGAGTACATCACGATGGCGGTTCCCACCGTGGTGGGCGGGGTGTTGAAGTCTCTCACCATGCCGGCCATGGAGACCGGAATGGCGGCCACATTGAACGACATGAGCGCCTGGGCCATGCCGATGACGATCATGGGCAGCCACGGGGCGCGTGCGGGATCGGCCTGGGTCGGTGCGGGCGTCTGGGGGGCGGCCATGCGGTGTCCTTGCTGTGGTGCGTTCTGCGGTGCGTGGGTGTGTGTGGGGGGGGGAGGGGGGGCGGGGGCGTGCG
>CAYNRF010000066.1:0-16042 GCA_964399525.1 uncultured Phycisphaeraceae bacterium
ACGGTGCTGCCGGAGATCGCGCTCGCGAAGATCCGCGAGGACGCCCCGTTCGACAAGGTCTGCTACATCGGCTGCGGCGTCACCACCGGCATCGGCGCGGTGATCAACACCGCGAAGGTCTGGCCCGGCGCGTATGTGGCGGTGTTCGGCCTGGGCGGCATCGGGCTCAACGTGATCCAGGGCGCGCGCATGGTCGGCGCCGACCGGATCATCGGCGTGGACATCAACCCCGCGCGGGAGGAAATGGCCCGCCGATTCGGCATGACCGATTTCGTCAACCCGAAGAAAGTGGGCGACGACAAGGTGGTGCAGGCCATCATGGACCTGACCGGCGGCGGCGCCGATTTCAGTTTCGAATGCGTCGGCAACGTCAAGCTGATGCGCCAGGCGCTTGAATGCTGCCACCGCGGCTGGGGCGAGAGCATCATCATCGGCGTCGCCGGCGCGGGTCAGGAAATCTCCACGCGCCCGTTCCAACTGGTCACCGGGCGCGTCTGGAAGGGCACGGCCTTCGGCGGCGCGCGCGGGCGCACGGATGTGCCGAAGATCGTGGACTGGTACATGGACGGCAAGATCGACATCGACAGCCTGATCACCCATGTGATGCCACTGGACCGGATCAACCACGGCTTCGAACTGATGGAGCGCGGCGAGAGCATCCGCTCCGTCGTTGTGTATTGAGCAAGGGAACACCCATGCAGAACGAAGAAGAGATTTGGCGCCTGGTTGACGCGAAGCGCACTGAGTACAACGCGCTCGCCGACCGCGTCTGGGCGACGCCCGAGCTCTGCTACGACGAGCACCGCTCCGCCGCCGAGCACAAGGCGATGCTGGAACGCGAGGGGTTTCGCGTCACAGACAAGGTCGCCGGCATCCCGACGGCCGTGATGGGCGAAGCCGGCGAGGGCGGGCCCGTCATCGCTATCCTCGGCGAATACGACGCGCTGCCCGGACTATCCCAGGAAGCCGGCATGGCGGAGCCGAAGCCCGTTCCGGGCGAGACCCGCGGGCATGGCTGCGGCCACAATCTGCTTGGCGCGGGCGCGATGCTCGCCGCGGCCGCGGTGAAGGACTGGCTGGCGGCGAACGGCGTGCCGGGCCGCGTGCGCTACTATGGCTGCCCCGCCGAGGAAGGCGGCGCGGCCAAGGGCTTCATGGTGCGCGATGGCGCCTTCGACGACGTGGACATCGCCATCACCTGGCACCCTGACTACTTCGCCGGCGTGATCGAGGCGCTGAGCCTCGCCAATACGCGCATCGACTTCACCTTCACCGGCCGCGCGGCGCATGCCGCCGCCTCGCCGCACCTCGGACGCTCCGCCCTTGACGCGGTGGAGCTGATGAATGTCGGCGTGAACTACATGCGCGAGCACATGCCCTCCGACGCGCGCATCCACTACGCCTATCTCGATGCCGGCGGCATTGCGCCCAACGTGGTGCAGGCCCGTGCCAAGGTGCGCTACCTGATCCGCGCCGCCAGCGTGCTGGAACTGCGCGGCCTGGTGGAGCGCGTGCGCAAGATCGCCGACGGCGCCGCGCTGATGACGGAGACGCAGGTGGAAACCGAGGTCGTCTCCGCCGTGTGCGAGCTGCTCGGCAACACGCCGCTGGAGGCGGCGATGCAGCGGAACCTCGACCGGCTCGGCCCGCCCGTCTTCGCCGAGACCGACCGCGCCTTCGCGCAAGCGATCCAGGACACGCTGACCGACGCCGACATCGCCGCCGCATATCGCCGCCACGGCCTTGCAGCGCAGCGCGGCAACCCGCTGCACGACACGATCGTGCCGCCGGCGGAGAAGAGCGTAGCGATGGTGGGCTCCACTGATGTCGGCGATGTCTCGCAGAAGGTGCCGACGGTGCAGGCGCGCGGCGCCACCTGGGCCGTCGGCACGCCCTTCCATTCCTGGCAGGCGGTGGCACAGGGCAAGTCGCCCGCGGCGCATGCCGCGATGGCGCATGTCGCCAAGGTGATGGCCGGCACCGCGCTGGACGCGCTGCAGGATACCGCGCTGATCGCCGCCGCGAAGGAGGATCTGCGCCGCCGCATGGGGGGCCGCCCCTATGAAAGCCCGCTCCCGCCAGACGCCAAGCCGGCGCTCGGCATGTCGACGGCCGCGTAGCCACGCGCGCCGCCTCCCTCCCTCAAGGAGAGGCGGCGCGGACCGCGTCAGCAACACCTGCAGTTCGGGCGGAAAGGCAAGCCGACGAAGGGTCCGCCGGCAGCGAACAGCCACCCGCCCCGCGCGTTTGCCGCGCGTCGGTCAGGGGTGGCGCATATGGGCGAGGGAACGGCACCACGGCGCGTGGTGCGCAACATCGAGGAGATCGTCAGGCTGGAGCGGGAGGAGCAGCGGTCCCGCCCGCCCTCCTCACAGGTGGCCGACGCGGTTGCGCGCGTCGCAGGCTCGCCGCGCTTCATCCTGCTGCACGCCGCGGCCATCCTGCTTTATGTCGTGGTTAATGTGGGGCTCTTGCCGGGTCTCGTGCCGTTCGATCCCTTCCCCTTTGGCCTGCTCGGGGGCTTCTTCTCGCTGGAGGGCGTACTGCTCGCCGCCTTCGTGCTCATGAAGCAGAACCGGGCCGACATCCGCGACGAGGACCGCGCGCACCTCGACCTGCAGGTCAGCCTTCTGGCCGAGCAGGAGGTGACGAAGGTCATCCAGATGCTGGAGCGGATCAGCACCGCACTCGGCATCGAGAACCGGGTGATGGACGCCGAGGCGCGGGAGCTGGGCGAGGTGACGGCGGTCGGCAGCCTGGCCGGCACGCTGCGCGCGAAGCTGCATCCGGAGGAGCCGCGCGATGACACGGCTTGAGGATCCGGGCGCCCGCTGGATGGCCCTGATGCGCCGCGGAGAATGGGACGCCGCCTGGCGCCTCTGCGACGCCGCGCTCGCCGCGCGCGGCGGCGCCCGCGACGAGACCCTGCCGCGCCACCTGCAGCCGGTATGGGACGGCACGGACCTGGCCGGGCGGCGCGTCTTGGTACGCTGCTACCACGGCCTCGGCGACACCATCCAGTTCGCCCGGCTGCTGGCGCCACTGCAACGTATGGCCGCGCAGGTCACGGTCTGGGCGCAGCCGGCGCTGATCCCGTTGCTCGCCACGCTCCGCCCGGCGCCTCGGCTGCTGCCGCTGCACGACGGCACGCCGGAGGCGGAGTACGACGTCGACATCGAGATCATGGAACTCGCGCATGCGCTCAGGATCAGGCCTGAAGATCTGGTGGCCGAGGTACCCTACCTGCATCCACCCGTCCGGCGCCGGGCGGCATCCGGGCTGCTGGAGGTCGGCCTGGCCTGGGCCGCCGGGGATTGGGATGCGCGGCGTTCCGTTCCGCTGACGCTGCTGCGGTCGCTCGCCGGAACGCCCGGTGTCGCACTGCGCATCCTTCAGTGCGGGCCCGCCCTGGATGAACGCCCGCCCGGGTTCGGGACCGACATCAGCTGCGACGACGTGCTGGAGGCAGCGGCGCGCATGTGCGCGTTGGACCTGGTGATCACCGTGGACTCCATGCCGGCGCACCTCGCCGGGGCACTGGGGGTTCCGGTCTGGCTGCTTTTGCCGCAACCGGCCGACTGGCGCTGGATGGAAGGCCGCACGGACAGCCCGTGGTATCCAGATATGCACCTGTTCCGCCAGGACCGGGAAGGCGACTGGCGCGCGCCTGTTGGCAGCCTGCTCCTGGCGCTGGCTGGGCGCGCTCAGCTTCCGCCGCGCAGCCCGACGATGAGCGGCGCGCGCTGACACCCATCGTCATTGGCGGCCGGTCGCACGGCGTCCTGCCAACGCTGCTCGCGCTCGAACCAGTCGATGGTTGCCTTCAGTCCTGCATCCAGCGAGGTCAGCGGCTGCCAACCCAGAAGTCGCCGGGCGAGCGCGATGTCCGGCCGCCTTCGCTGCGGATCGTCGACCGGCAGCGGCCGCCGCACGATCGAGGAGCGCGATCCGGTCAACGCCAGAACCCGCCGCACCAGCGCCGCCACCGGCATCTCGTCCGGATTGCCGAGATTGACCGGCCCTGGTGGCCGCTCCTGCACGGAAGCCAGCCGCATCAGGCCGGCGATCAGATCGTCAACATAGCAGAAGGAGCGCGTCTGCCGGCCGTCGCCATAGATGGTGATGTCGTCGCCCGCCAGCGCCTGCGTCACCACATTCGAAACGACACGCCCGTCATCGGCGCGCATCCGCGGCCCATAGGTGTTGAAGATCCGCGCCACGCGCACCTCCGCGCGCCCTGCGCGCAGATAATCGAAGGCCAGCGTCTCCGCCGCGCGCTTGCCCTCGTCGTAGCAGGCGCGCGGCCCGGTGGGATTGACGCAGCCGCGGTAGTCCTCGCGCTGAGGGTGCGTTTCCGGATCGCCATAGACTTCGCTGGTCGATGCCTGGAGGAACGTTGCGCCGGTGTCCTCCGCCACGCGCAGCAGATGCCGCGTGCCCAGCACGCAGGTCAGCAGCGTATGCTCCGGATCGGCCTGGTAATGCGGGGGCGAGGCGGCGCAGGCCAGATTGTACACCGTCGCGATCCGTGCGCGCCCCAGGGCGGCCGGCAGCGGCTCGCATACATCGGCTTCCAGCAGGTCGAATCGCGGGTCGCGCGACAGGTGCTGGATGTTCTGTCGTCGGCCGGTCAGGAAGCTGTCCAGACAAAGGACATGCGCGCCTTCCGCCAGCAGCGCATCGCACAAGTGCGAGCCGAGGAAGCCGGCGCCGCCGGCCACCACAGCGGTCCTGTCCTTGCCGTTCCTCACAGGGGCACCTGCGCTTTCCGGCGTGCGCCGCACGCTGCCTCTTGCAGATGCGATTCGAGTTCCGCCGCGCGCTGCGCGGCGGAATGCGAGGACAGCACCCGTGCCCGCGCCGCAGCCGCGATGGCGCGCCGGCGTGGATCGGCCATGCCTTGCAACACCGCCAGCACCCGCGCGCTGCTGTCCGCGGTGAGGATCTCCTCGTCCGGCCGGAACAGGTCGGACAGGCCCGGCCAGGTGTCTGAGATCACGGGCGTGCCGCAGCAGGCGGCCTCGAACAGGCGCACGCTGGGGCTCCAGCCAGCGCGCCGCATGTCCGTACGGGTGAGATTCAGCGTGAAGCGGCTTGCCGCGTAGAAGGCGGGGTGTTCGGCCGGTGGCACGTGTTCGATGCGCACGACATTGGCCGGCCAATCGATGTCGGCTGGATACTGCGCCCCGGCGACCACGAAGCGCAGTCCGGGCGCGGCCCGCGCCGGATCGAGCAACAGACGCTTGAGCATCGGCTGGCGATCCGCGCTCCATGTACCGAGATAGGACAGGTCCCACTGGAGCGGCACCGAGAGCGGCCGATAGGCCAGCGGATCCACCGAGCAGTGCAGCACCCGCGCGATGCGCACGCCGTACCGCTGCTCCAGCAGATCCAGAACCGGTCCGCCGGTGAAGGAGAGATAAAGGTCGTAGCCGCGCATCACGTCCGGCGAGATGTAGTCGTGCTCGCCGCGCGCGAGGCGGGCCAGCGTCACCGGCGTGTCGATGTCGTAGAAGGCGACGGTACCCCGCGCGAGGCGCTGGACAAGCGCACCGACCTGCGCGCCATCCGGCACGAAGGACCCGACGATCACCGCGTCGGCTTCGGCAATCTCGTCGCGCCAGCCGGCCAAGTCCGCGAGGTCGTCATAGAAGGCCAGGCGGCAGAAATCCGGCTGCGAAAGGTCGCGGTGCGGCGCGTACCAGGGCACATCGCGCTCCAGGAACAGGATGTCGTGGCCGCGCGCGGCGCAGGCACCGAGAAGCGCACGCCAAGTCGTGGCGTGGCCATTGCCCCAGGAGGAGGAGAGGCTCAGCCCGAGTATGACAAGCCTCATGCCACTCGCGCCTCGCGCCGCCGCGCCTGGGTCTCGCGCAGCAGGGCGGCGACCTGCATGCCCCGCTGCGCATAGGTGTGCGATCGAAGGATGCGGCGGCGCGCTGCCTTGCCGATGACCCGTGCGCGCTCCGGCGTGAAAGCCGCAAGATGCCCCGCCACGTCGCGCCCGTCCCTCGCAACCAGCACCTCCTCGTCGGGTTTGAGGAACAACTCCAGCCCCGTCCAGGCATCGGTGATCAGGCAAGCCCCGGCCCCGGCCGCCTCGAATACGCGCGTCGCCGGCGAAAAGCCGTTGTCGGCCATGCTGTCGCGGGCGACGTTCAGGACCGCCAGCGCGGAGCAGTTGAAGGCGTTGTGCTCGCGCGTGCCGACATGACCGAGCCGCGTGACGTTGCCCGGCATCGCCTTGTCCTCCCAACCATTGCCGCCCAACAGGAAGGGGCGATCCGGGCAAAGCGTGGCGGCGCGCAGGAAGAACTCCTCGACCCGCGCCTCCCGGTCCGGCAGCCGGTTCGCGAGGAAGTTCAGATCGGCGACGAAGCGCGCTTCCGGCGGCACGGGGTGGTGCGTGTCGGGGTCAAGGCCGTTGTAGACCGGCACGCAACGTTGTGCCCCCAGACTCGTGTAGCCCGCCACAACAGGTGGCCCACCGCCATAGGTGAGCACCAGGTCCAGGCCGGGCAGCGCGCGCCGCAGCGGATGCGCCGCGTCGGTGCGCAGCGCCGCGAGCGTCGCCGGGGCATCCACGTCCCAGAAGATGCGGATCGCATCTGGCCGAGCCGTGGCCATGACGCCATTCAGCAATTCCTCATCGTACACGCCGACGCCACTCGCCTTGACCACGACATCGGCCGCCGCAGCTTCCGCCACCACCGCGCGCAGGCCGTCTGCATCCGCCGGCCAGACACGCACCCTCGCCCAAGGCGGCGGCAGGATGTCGCGGTTCTGCTGGCGGCCGAAGGCGTCCGGTTCGTAGAACGTCACGTCATGGCCATGCGCCGCGAGCGCGCGGATGATGCCGCGATAGTAGGTTGCGGCGCCGTTCCAGTACGCGGAGAGCAGGCTCGATCCATAGAAGGCGATCCTCATGCCGACTGTTCCGCGCACGCGCCGAGCCTGGCAAGATGCGCGAGCAGTTCCGCGGCGCGATGATCGCAGCTGTGCCGGGACCGGATGGTGGCGAGCCCGCTCTCCGCCAGCGAGGTGCGCAGCGCGCCATCCGCTCGGACTGCACGCAGCTGGCGCACCATCTCCGGCCCGTCCCGCGCCACCAGATGGTCCTCGCCGCGCCGGAAGAGGCTCTCGCTGTCGGTCCATGGCGCGGAGACCAACGGAATGCCGCAGGCAAGCGCCTCGAACACACGGATGGTCGGGATCCCCGGCAACAGATTCACGTAGTGACGCCGCGGCACATGCACGGTCAGCAGATGGCGCGCATAGATTGCCGGCGCGCGCACGTTCGGCAGCCAGTCTCGATATCGCGCGGAATGCGCCGCTAGCACGCGCAGCGCCTGCTCCGGATACCGCACGCCGTGCACGTCGAGAGCCAACCCGACTTCCGCCGCGGGACGCAAGAGGAACTCCTTCAGTTCCTCGCCACGCTCGCCATCGCCCCAGTTGCCGATCCACACGGCGCCGTCTCGCCCTGCCGCCGGGTCCGGCGGTCGGAACAGCGTGGTGTCCGCTGCCTCGTGCCAGGTGATCGCGCGGCTGCCCCAGCCCCAGCAGCGATAGACGTCCGACAATGCCTCGCCGAAGGCCAGCACGGCGTCATAGCCCGAGAGGTCGAAAGCGCGGATCGCCTGCGGATCGCTGACAGCCCGGTGATGCGTGTCATGGAAGAGCAGCGTGAACGGCGCGCCACGCCGACGCATCGCGCCGAGCGCCGCGACAAGCGACGGCTCGTTCCATTCGTGTACGACGACGACATCTGCGCCATCCACAAGCCGCTCCATGTCCGCCAGGCTCGCATGCTCCGCCCAGGCCAGGTCGGGGTACGCCGCATGGAAGCTGGCCACTGCCGAATCGCCATGGTCGCGCTCCAGGTTCGAGAGGCTCCAGCCTGCCGCCGGCTCGCACGCCAGCGCAGCATGGCCCTTCGCCCGAAGCGCGCGTAGAACGCCACGCAGAAAGTGGGCGTTGCCGTTGTTCCAGCAGGACCGCAGCGAGTGCGTGAACCAGACGAAGTTCAAGCGGCGGCGCTCCTTCCTGGCCTGGCGGCTGCTTCAGCGAGCAGCTTCGCATGGATCGCGTCCATCCCCCGCGCCATCGCCGCGACGCCGTAGCGGCGGGACCGGCGCAATGCGGCAACGCGCAGCGATCTTCTTTGTTCCCCGTTCCGCGAGAGCGCGGCGATTGCCGCCGCGAAGCCTGCATCATCGCCAGGCGCGACGAACAGGGCTGCGCCATCCCACAGCTCGCGTAGGGTCGGAATGTCCGACAACACCAGGGCGCACCCTGCCTGCGCCGCTTCCAGCACCGCGAGGCCGAAGGGCTCGTAGAGGGCGGTCGAGACGAAGATCGGCCCGCGCGCCAGCCAGTCGCGAATGGCCGAAGCGGGCAGATCGCCCAGTGCCCGGAGGTGCGGGGCTTCGACGAGCGCGCCATTCGGGCCGCGCAGCGGACCCGCCGCCAGCACTGGAATGTTGAGCCGTGCGGCTGCACGATCCAGCGTCGCGACGTCCTTCCCCACGTCCCAGAGGCGTCCCGCTGCGAAGGCGAAGCCGCCGGTGATCTGCGCAACGGGACCCGCTGCGCGGCCGTTCCAGATGACCTTCGGTGCGCGCGGCAGCGCGTGCGCACGGGCTGTCTCTGCGGCGAAGGCGGCGGTCGGCGCCACCAGCGCAGCGCACCGCGCATAGCCGCGCGCGAGCAGCGCGCTGCGCCACGCGAAATCCGCCGGCATCGGCCCGCTCCGAACGGCCCCCCACCATGTGGCCACGCACGAATGGCAGACGCCGAGCACCGGGCACTGCATCGCAGCGATCGCCAGCGCGGGGCTGTTCAATTGCACCAGTTGCGCGCCACTGACGGCCGCAAGCGCGGCCACAGCGTCCCCGGCCCGGCGTATCTCGGCTTCGCTTTCGGCCAGCCAGTCGAGCGGCTGGTCCAGCTCCACCAGTTCGACGCCGGCGTACTCCGCCTGGCGACGGCGCGCCGCATCCGGCCCCGGTCCAAGCACCGCCACCGTCGTGGCCACGCCGAGCGGCCCCATCGCCGCCGCGAGGTCGAGCGCATGCGTCCACACCCCGCCCACCGCATCCGCCGTCATCAGCACGCGTCGTCGGGTGCGCGTCACCTCGCGCATGCCGCCTCCAAGGCAGGCAGCGGCAGCGGCCGCTCTTCCTGGATCTCGCTGAAGGCGCCGAACTGCGCGAGGTAATGCGCGTGCGCACGCTCCCAAGCCAGGTCGTCAGGAGCACCCCAAAGGCGGCGATAGTCGGGCGACGACGGATACGGATAGAGCGGCACCGGATCATTTGCCCAGACGCCGGCGCGCGCCAGGCCGTCCCGCCATTCCGCCACGCGTGCCGCATCATCTCCGTCGATGCGGATCAGGTTGGCCTGCACAAAGGGCACGAAGCGGCGCGCATGCAGCAGCCGCTCGGTCAACGCCTCCGTATCCAGGCGGCAGTCCTTGTCCAGCGCGGCACGACCCTCTGCGGTGAGGCTCTCCACACCCGCCTCTATGGACACGCAGCCGGCGCGGCCAAGCAGCTCCAGCAATTCCGGCTTCCACAGATCGAGGCGGGTCTGCACGCCGAACTTCAAGCCGCGCTCGACCAGCGCTTCCAGCAGCGCGCGGTTCGGCAGGAATATCTCGTCGATGAAGTACACGTAGGTGACGCCCTGCGCGCGCAGCGCGTCCAGCTCCTCCAGCAGCGGCACAAGGTCACGCCGCCGGTAGCGATCGCGGAAATCGATCTTGGCGCAGAAGCTGCAGTGATAGGGGCAGCCGCGGGAGGCCTCCACCTCGGCGCCCGGCCCGTCGGGTGGCGCGTCGAAGCGGTGGTGGTGATGGGTGTGACGGGCGATCCAGTCCGCGGGCCAGCGAAGAGCCGGCAGGTCCGTGAAACGCGTCGCGGCGGGCCGGCCGGTCAGGCGCGTTTCGCCGCCATCGCGGTACGCGATCGACGGCACAAGCGAGAGGTCGTGCGTTTCGGCCAGCGCTGCGACAATCTCCTCGCACTCGCCGCGCACCACCGCGTCGCACCCGAGCTTGCGCAGCGCGGCGGCGGGCGTGGCGGAGCCGTGCGGCCCCACCGCAACCGTCCGCCCGCCGCGCCCGCCCAGCGCCAGCAGGAACTCCCGGGGCACCCGCAGCTCGGGAGGCGCGCAGCGCCAGAACAGATAGGTCGGCGCCGTCGTCACCACCGTCATCCCGGGCGCGAAGGCCGCGACGGCGTCCGCAGCCTCCGTCCGGTCGAGGCCACAGAGATGCGCATCGACCATCAGCACCTGGTGGCCGGCGCGCTCCAGCAGCAGCCTGGCGCAGCCGAGCTCCAGCGGCAGGTGCGGCTCCCGACAGCCGAAATAGATGCTGCCGGCGTAATCCCAGGGTGGGTTGACGAGCGCCACCCTCAACGTACGGCCTCCATCCGCCGTGTCGCCGCCGTGCCCGAACCCTCGTTTCGCAGCCAGCAGGCCAAGTCCCGCAAGCCTTCGCGCCACGGCAGCGGCTCCGCGAGGTCGAGCGCCTGGCGCACGCGCCGGATGTCGGCCACGAACCAACGCTGGTCGCCGGTGCGCACTGGCTCGTGGCTCACCGCCACGCGCCGGCCGCGGATCGTGCCGATCTCGTTGAGCATGCACAGGAGGCTGACCGCGTTGCGCGGCCCGCCGCCCAGATTGAAGGCTTGGCCGGCGACATCGCCGATCCGCCGCCAGGCAGCGATCCACGCTGCCACCGCGTCGTCCACGTACAGCACGTCGCGCACCTGCCGACCGTCGCCGAAGATCGTCACCGGCTCCTCGCGAAGGGCGCGGATCAGGAAATGCGCAACCCAGCCCTGGTCCTCGGTGCCCATCTGGCGCGGCCCGTAGACGCAACTCATCCGCAGTACGCAGAAAGGCAAACCATAGCTGCGCGCGTAGTCCAGCACATACTGATCCGCCGCTCCCTTGGAGCAGCCATAGGGCGTGTGGAAATCAAGCGGTCGATCCTCTGGAACGCCATGTTCACGCAGCGCCGCGTCACGCGGCTGCCAGCCGCTGCTGCCAGCCTCGACCGCTACGCCGGCGAGATCGCCATAGACCTTGTTCGTGCTGGCGAAGACCAGCGGGCACGGTCCGGCCGCCCGCCGACGGATCGATTCGAGCAGCGCAAAAGTGCCTTGGAGGTTCACGCCGAAATCCTCGACCGGATCGACCAGACTCGTGGTCACCGCCACCTGCGCGGCCAGATGAAAAACCCCTTCCGAATCGCGGACCGCCTCACCCAGCGCGTCGGCGTCGCGGATGTCCGTGATCGCACAGGCGATCTTGCGCGGATGCCGCCGCCGCAACCAGGCCAGATTCGCCTCGACACCCGGCCGGCACAGCGCGTCCAGCACCAGGACCCGATGCCCCTCTGATGCCAGGCGATCGGCAAGGTTGGCGCCGATGAAGCCGGCGCCGCCGGTGACCAGCAGTTGGGCGCTCACGCCACCAGCCCCCGCTGTTCCAATTCACGCCGGGCCTCTGCCGTGCGGTCCTCCGCTTGCTGGCGCGCGACCCACTCGGCGAGCTCCGCAAGCCCATCGCGGAAACCGCGCCGTGCCGCATAGCCCAGCCGCTGCTGGGCCAGACCGATGTCCGGCACGCAGTGCCGGATGTCGCCGGCGCGGGCCTTCTGCGTGATTTCCGGCGCGATGCCCGGCAGGCCCATCGCCGCCGCCAGCAGCCGCGCCACCTCCGCGACGCTGCGCTGTTCGCCGCTGCCAATGTTGAACACGCCGCCCGCCGCCTCCGGCCGTTCGAGTGCGAGCTGGAAGGCACGGGCAACGTCTTCCACATGCACGAAGTCGCGCAGCTGCGCGCCATCCTCGAAGACCAGCGGAGGTTGGCGATTGTGCAGCCGCGCGGCGAAGATCGCGAGGACGCCGGTGTAGGGGTTGGACAGCGCCTGGCCAGGGCCGTACGCGTTCCACAGTCGCAGCGCCACGCCCTGCATCCCGTAAGCTGGCGCCAGCGTCAGCGTCAGCCGCTCCTGCACGTATTTCGTGATGGCGTAGACCGAGGCCAGTGCCGGCCGCTTCGATTCGGGCGTGGGCACCGGCAGCAGCCTCCGCCCGCGCTCGTCCGTCGGATCCCAGCACCCGTCGGCGCTGCGCGGCGTGCGCACCACCTCCTCGTGCAGACCGCCATCGGCATCGCGATAGAGGCCTTCGCCAAAGATGCTCATGGAAGACGCGACGACGACGCGCGCCACGGGGTGGTCGATCAGCGCCTGGAACAGCACCGCCGTGCCATGGTCGTTGACCGAGACGTAGCGATCAACCGCATACATGCTCTGGCCGACGCCGACCTCGGCGGCGAGATGCACCACCTTGTCCACCCCGGCGAGCGCACGGCGGAGGATCGCCTCGTCCCGTACGTCGCCAATCAGGGCCTCGACGTCCGCAGGCAGATCGCTCGGAAGCGCGCCATCCTGATGCACCTGAGGCAGCAGACTGTCCAGCACGCGCACGCGGTGGCCCGAGTGCAGAAGCAGCTTGGCGAGGTGGCGCCCGATGAATCCTGCCCCGCCGGTGATGAGAACACTGTCGCCCACGCCTGCCCTCCGCCTCGGGTCCTGCACTGGGACCCTCGCCTCCAACCGGTCGCGGAACGCAACGCCGCGCCACCGGTGCGCGAAGCGAGAGCGTCACATTGCGGTGTCCCGCACCATTCCGCAGCAGTCTCGCCGGAACGCCCGCGCTTCCCCCGGGTTTCGGCCGCGCAACGCGACACGACCACAGCGACAAACGAGCAGGAGGGGTGCATTGGCCAGCGGATCGCTGAGGGTGGGTATAGTGGGCGTCGGCAACTGCGCTTCCTCTTTCGTGCAGGGCCTGACGCGCTACCGCACCGCGACGACGGAGGAGCCGGGCCTGCCGCATCCCGAACTGGGTGGCTACCGTGTCGCCGACATCGTGCCGACCGTCGCCTTCGACGTTGCGCAGGGCAAGGTGGGCCTCGACCTGGCGAAGGCGATCCTCGCGCCACCCAACAACACGAAAGTCTTCGCCGCGGTAGCGGAGTGCGGCGTGCCCGTGCGGCGCGGCCCGACGCTCGACGGGATTGGCCGCTACCTCGCCGGTGAGATCGTCGAATCCGACGCGCCGGTCGCCGATGTCGCCGATGCGCTGCGGCGGACACGCACAGACGTGTTGGTTTCCTGGTTGCCCGTGGGCGCGGAGGCAGCGACCGCCCACTACGCCGAGGCCGCACTGGCTGCGGGCTGCGCCTTCGTCAACTGCATCCCGGTCTTCATAGCCTCGGATCGCGCCTGGGCCGGCCGCTTCGCCGCGCGCGGCCTGCCGATCATCGGCGATGACATCAAGAGCCAGGTCGGCGCCACCATACTGCATCGCGCGCTGGTCAGCCTGTTCCGCGAGCGCGGCGTGCGGCTTGATCGCACCTACCAGTTGAACTTCGGCGGCAACACCGACTTCCTCAACATGCTGGAACGCGAACGCCTTGCCTCGAAGAAGATCTCCAAGACGCGCGCGGTCACCAGCCAGATCGGCGTGCCCCTGCGAGAGACCGATGTGCATGTCGGACCAAGCGACTTCGTGCCGTGGCTGGACGACCGGAAATGGGCCTATATCCGACTTGAGGGAACGACGTTCGGCGACGTCCCGCTCAACATCGAGGTCAAGCTCGAAGTCTGGGACAGTCCCAACTCCGCCGGGATCGTGATGGATGCCGTGCGCTGCGCGCGCATCGCGCTGGACCGCGGGATCGGCGGGGTGCTGGAAGCACCTTCCGCCTGGTTCATGAAGTCGCCGTCGCTGCAGATGGATGACCATGCTGCGCGCGAGGCGACGCATCGCTTCGTGGCCGGTCAGGGCTGATGCCAGCACGCCTGCTGCTGGTCCGCCACGCGTCGCATGACGAGGTCGGGCTCGTGCTGTCGGGTCGCACGGACCATTTCGGCCTGACGCAGGCCGGCACCGCGGAGGCCGCTTCGCTCGCCAGGCTGCTGCGGCGCGAGCCGCGTCCTGCCGCGCTTTGGTCAAGCCCGCGCCGCCGGGCACTGGAGACGGCGGCGATCCTGGGGAGCGCGCTCGGGCTCGCCGTGCAGCCGGCGCCTGCACTCGACGAGATCGACTTCGGCGCCTGGACCGGGCGCGACTTTGCGGCGCTGGAGGATGATCCCGCCTGGCGCGCCTGGAACGCACAGCGTGCCACGGCACAGCCCCCGGACGGCGAGGCCATGCACGAGGCGGCAGCGCGCCTGCTGCGCTGGATCGGCACCTTGCCAGCCTGCCACGCCGCCGGCGCGGTGCTGGCGGTGACGCACGCCGACATGATCAAGGCGGCGCTGCTCGCGCATCTCGGCGCCTCGCTCGACGCCTTCTGGCGGCTGGAGATCGGCCCCGCCTCGCTGAGCGTGCTCGAGCTCTGGCCGGGCGGCGGGCGGGTTCTGGGCGTCAATCAACGCGCGGGAGACGGACCGGCATGAACATGGGTGGCACCGTGGATCAGGACAGGATCCGGAGGCGCGCAGCGGCGCTCGGGCCGTGGTTCCACAACATGGAACTGGGCGGTGTCCGCACGGCGCCGGACCACTTCCTCGGCGACTACCCGGCGGTCAAGTGGAGCCGCTTCCGCGATGCGTTGCCGGCGGACCTGGCAGGGCGCAGCGTGCTCGATATCGGCTGCAATGGCGGCTTCTACAGCATCGAGATGAAGCGGCGCGGCGCCGGCCGTGTTGTCGGCATAGACTCCTGTGAAGGCTACCTGGCCCAGGCCCGCTTCGCCGCCGAGGTCACCGGCCAAGACGTCGAGTTCCGAAGGCTCTCGGTCTATGACATCGGCCTGCTCGGCGAGCGGTTCGACATCGTGCTGTTCATGGGCGTCCTTTACCACCTGCGCCATCCCCTGCTGGCGCTGGACCTGATCCACGAGAATGCGGCCGCCGACCTGCTGGTGTTCCAGTCCATGCAGCGCGGCTCCACCGAGGTCGCGCCGGTGGCGCCCGACTACGATTTCGCCGAGACGGAGCCCTTCGACCGGCCGGGCTGGCCCAGGCTGCACTTCGTCGAACATCGCTATGCCCACGACCCGACGAACTGGTGGGTGCCGAACCGCGCCTGCGCGGAGGCGATGCTGCGCTCCGCCGGCTTCGCCATCACCGAACATCCGGAGGAAGAGGTCTACATATGCCGCCGCATCGCCGTGCCGCAGGGCGCCGGCGCCGTCTATCCTGCACGGAGCCCGCAAGAATGATCGAAGCGGCGATGATCTGGAACGAGCCGAACAACAAGTCGCATTGGGACCCGGAGCTCGACCCGGACTGGAGTCGCTTCGCGCAGACGGCCATCGCAGCCGGCGCTGCCGCGCGTGCTGGGCGGCATGTCCCCCATCGACCCGGTCTTCGTGCGCAATATGCAGGCGAAGGGCGCGCTCGATCACCTCGACATTGTCGCGGTGCACGGCTTCCCGCTCGACTGGAACCTCTGGCAGATCGGCGAATGGCCTGCGAAGCTCGAGGAGATCCGCGCGGTCACCGACAAGCCGGTCTGGGTGAGCGAGGTCGGTGTCTCCTCCTTCGGCGCGGAGGAGGTGCAGGAATGGGGCCTCGCACGGACCGCGGCCCTGCTGAAAGGGCGGGCGGAACGCATCCACTGGTACAGCCTGCACGACCTGCCGCGCAACTGGGAGGCTACGACGCGCCATCGCGAGGCGGAGGGCAGCTCCTACTACCGCCACTTCTACATGGGGCTCGTGCGCGAGGATGGCAGCCGCAAGCCTTCGTTCGCGGAGTTCGCCCGGCACACGCCAGCCATCGGGCTCTGCCAGTGGTTCCACTTCGAGGACCACCGGCTCGACCACTCGGTCGCGCTGATGCGCGAGCTCGGCGTGCGCTACCTGCGCACGGGCCTCTCCTGGGCCGACAGGTATCGGCCGAACGCGTTGGCCTGGTTTGACCGTCAGATGGAAGCGCTGCGGGACTTCCGCGTCACCGTCACCTTCTGCTTCACGCCGGAACACAAAGGGCCGGGCCGGCACCACACCA
>CAYNRF010000067.1:0-10776 GCA_964399525.1 uncultured Phycisphaeraceae bacterium
GCCAGCCAGAGCTTTCTCTCCCCCATCGGCTACCAGACCAACCTGATGGTGTTCGGCCCGGGCGGCTACACCTTCGGCGACTTCCTCAAGGTCGGCCTGCCGCTCAACTTCCTGGCCGGGGTGTGCGCGGTGGTGATCGCGCCGCTGGTGTTCCCGTTCTGACCGAGCCATCGCGGGCGCGCGTCCGAGAATCGTGCTGAGCTGGGCGGACCGTGCCGGCCGCGCGTGCCCGGCGCGGTCCGGGCCCGGTCATCGGCTGGCCGCGACCCAGTGCCAATGCCACCAACCCGGGGATGCGAGCGATCGGTCCCGGCATCAACCCGATCTCACCGGCCCCGCTGTGGGCCGCCCGCGCCGCGGTCGCGCGGACCGACGAGCGTCTGGCCACGGGCCTGCGGATCAACCGCGGGGCGGACGATCCCGCGGGCCTGATCGCGTCGGAGCGCCTGGGCGCACGCCAAGCGGAGCTGGACGGCCGCATCCGCGGGATGGAACGGGAATCGCTGGCCCTGCGCGCCACGGACGGCGCGCTGGGGGCGCTGGGCCGCATGACCTCCGATCTGAGCGGCATGGTGGTGCAGGCCGCCAACACCGGCGCGATGGGCCCGGGCGAGGCGGACGGGCTGCGTTCCCAGATCGGCGCCATCGTGCGGGCGATCGACGGCGCCGCCGGCGCCGCCCGCTTCAACGGCTCGCGCATCCTGGACGGCTTCGACGCCGGTTCGCTGGGACGGACCGAGATCGGTACGGATCCGGACAGCGGCGAGCCCGTCTTCGCATCCGTGCGCGATCTGGAACGCCTGGCCGTCGAAGATCCGCAGGCCGCTCAGGCCGTGGTGCGGGCGGCCGACACGCAGATCGCCGTCGCCCGGGCCGAGGCGGGCGCCCGCGAGCGCGGTCTGGAAGCGGAGCGCCGGGCCGCCGAGACCGAGTTCATCAACACCGCCCGCGCCCGGTCGTCCATCCGCGACACGGACTACGCCCGGGAGACGGGAGAACGGGTGCGCGCCGGCCTGCTGGAGGAGGTTTCGGTCCGGACGATGCTGATCGACCGGCGGGGCCGGGCGCAGGCGATCGGTCTGCTGCTGGGCGCCCGCATCGACACCGCCGGCTGAGCGGCCGCCCAGGGGGCCGCGGCGGCACGAAATCGCGGAATAGGGCGGCTGCGTGGGCCGCCCGTCTCCGCTTGGAACAGGATCGATGCGGGTCAGCGGCGACGGCGCGTGCCGACCAGACCGCCCAGCGCGAGCAGGACGGCGGCGGACGGCGCGGGGACCGTGCGGATGCTGATGTTGTCGACCTGGATGTCGAAGTTGGTGAAGCCGAAGAAGAAGCCGGGCACGAACGTCGTGAACGAGATCTCGTCCACGCTGGCCAGCACGCTGGCGAAGGTGCGATCGGCGGGCAGGATCGGATCACCCAGCGGCGTCTCGTCGCCGTAGCCGCCCCAGCCGGCGGGCAGGTCGGCGGCGAAGGGATCCTCGATGATCACGCTGTAGGTCATCCATCCGTCCTGGCCCTCGGAGGCGGCCTGGAGGGTGCCCAGGTTGTAGTACACGCTGGTCCACGGCAGGCCGTTGCTGTTGGTGTAGTCGCGCAGCTCGACCACCAGGTCCCGGGGAACCTCCTGCCCGAAGAAGTTGATGGAGTTGACCTGGATGTCGATGCTCAGCTCGAACGTGCCGTAGCGGGACAGGTCGCCGAGGAAGGCGTCGTTGGTGTTGTTGCGGATGTCGGCGCCGAACACGTCGATCAGCACGCCGTGCAGGTTGGCGCCCGGGTTGCCGCCGGTGGGATTGATGTCGGTGCGCCCGGAGATCGACCAGCCTTCCAGGCCGTTGTCGAAGGTGGTGGTGGTGTCGGCCAGGGCGGCGGAGGCCAGGCCGGCCGCGACCGCGGCGGCGAACGTACGCGTCTTCATGGGTATCTCCTTCTTCCTTCTTGCGTTGGGTGTGGGCGCGGCGTGGGTCGCCGCCGGGGTGGGGCGGCCTCCCGTGGGAGGCCTGGGAATGACTCGTTGGGCGCCGGCGTCAGCGCCGGCGGCGGGCTGCGACGATCCCGCCCAGACCGAGCAGCAGCGCCGCGCCGGGGGCGGGCACCACGCGGGTGATCGAGATGTTGTCGATGCCGACGGTGTGATCGGTGAAGCCGAAGAAGAAGCCCGGCTGCAGGGTGGTGAAGGCGATCTCGTCGACCCCGGAGAGCACATCGGCGAAACTCACGCCGTCGGGCAGGATCGGCTCGAAGGTGTTGGGATCCTCGGCGCCGTACCCCCCCCAGCCCGCCGGCAGCACGCCGGAGTTGGGATCGAAGGTCACGGAGTAGGTGGTCCAGTCGGCGTTGTCGGCCTGCGAGATGTCGTCGAAGAGGAACCAGACGCTGGTCCACGGGAAGCCGCCCTGCGCGGTGTCGAAGTCGCGCAGCTCGACGACCCACGGGCGGCTGACGTCCGTGCCGAAGAAGTTCATGAAGTCGACCCGGACGTCGATGGACAGGGTGACCTGCTGGGCGGTGGTGTAGTCGCCGAGGAAGGCGGCGTTGGTGTTGTTGGAGAACGTGATCCCGAAGTCGTTGAACTGGGTGCGCATGTAGCCGCCCGGGTTGCCGCCCTCGGTCTCCACGGTGGTGAACCCGCCGGGTCCGCTGGGGCCGGACCAGCCGTCGGTCTGCTCGTTCTCGAACTGCGAGACGGTGGTCTGGGCGGCGGCGAGCGAGCCGGCGAGGGCGAGGACGACGACGGATGGGAGTCGGGCCGGGATCATGGGAGTCTCTTTCCTCTCTTTGGGGGCCGCCGGTGGGGCGGGGGGGCGCGGGGGGGGCGGGGGGCGGGGCCGATTCAGCCCGTCGGGCGGGCGGATCGCTTGATCGTTCCCCGCCCGGGCGGGGCCGCGGCGGGTCGCTGCAGCGATTTGTATCAGACTCGGATCAGCGTTGCAATGAAGTTTCCTCGAAACTGTTCGGAAATCTTGTGCGCGGTGCCCGGATGGGTTACCATTCGGACTCCAGAGGCCTGAGTTCCGCCGGACGCTCCGTCCGCCCTGGAGCCCGCCGATTCGCCCGTCGCCCCCGTCGCTCCGCCCGCCGCTTGAATTGCTGGGAATTTCCACCCTCTCTCCCAGGCCGATTGAATCTCCCGATGCCAGCCGCCCAGCCCACCCCGACCCCGGAGACCCGCCCGGGCACGACGCCCGACCGGCCGTTGGAGTCGATCGAGGTGCGGATCACCGAGGCGGGCGACGCGCTGCTGCGGGGTCTGACCCAGGTGATCGAGCGGGTGCCCGGATCGGACGCGGGCCCGCAGAAACTGGCGGGCCAGCTCGGGGTGGACAAGGTGCTCGCCTCCCGCCTGCTCAAGGCGTTGCGGTCCCCGGACGCGATGGCGGTGGTCCACCGGGCCCCCGGTCCCGAGCCGCTGCGCCGCGTGGTCCGCGCGAGCGCCCGCCTGGGCGTCCCCGCGGACATGATCGCCGAGGCGACCGCGGCCATCGACCGGTTCGAGACGCTCATCCGCTCGGACATCGGCGACCGCAGCGCGCTGGAGGCCATCCTGAGCGCCTGGGTGCCCGAGGCGCGCCGGGAGTTCGAGCTGCGCCGCAAGCAGGCCGCGTACCGCGCCATGAGCCAGCTCAAGGGCGTGGAGACCGACGTGTACGCGGAGGCGGCGATCTTCTGGCCCGCGGACGACGCCACCCGGATCGACATCGTGTGGATCAAGGCGGTCATCGGCCTGCACCGGCTCCGGCCGGGCGTGCCCGTCCACTTCACCAGCCAGCGTCGCGTCGAGGGCGATCCCGGGCGTCGCCCCACCACGCTGCGGGGCGAGGCGGTCGACTCGGTCCAGGGCGCGGTGATCGCGGAGTTCTCGACCAGCCCGGTGCCCCGGCTCAAGGCCCAGATCGCCGGGGAAGCGACGCACTACCTGCTCGACGAGCCTGGCTTCGGCGCCGGGTCGGCCGTCAACCTGGTGACCTGCGAGGTCAACCGGGCCGAGATCCCGCGCTACGTGCCCGCCGCACGCCACCGCCGGGCGTGGGCGTCGAGCGATCTGAACATCCCCGCCCGATCCAGCCAGTTCGACCTGTTCATCCACGAGGACCTGTTCCCGGGCGAGACGCCGGACCTGCGGGTCTACGACACCACCGTGCGCGGCCAGGCGGACGTGAACGACCCGACGCGGGACATCGACCGTTTCGACCTGCTCGAAACGGTCGAGACCCTCGGCCGCGGATCCCACCGCTTCGGCTCGAGCCTGGTGCCGCAGTACCGCGCCCTGCTCGCCCACGTGTGCGACACCCTGGGCTTCGACGGCGAACGCCTCCGCGGTCATCGGGTCGCCAGCGAGTACCCCATCTACGGCAGCCAGTTCGCCCTGACCCTGCGCACCACCGACCCGCCCGCCGCGGGCTGACGCCCCGAACAACCGGCGGCGGGACCGGCCCCGGTCATCCGCCGCGGAGGTGCTCGTCGAGCAGTTCTCCCACCGGCCTCCAGGCGAACGAACCGAGCAGGTCGTCGAAGCGTGCGTCGCACCGGTCCAGGTTGTTGTAGTGCCGGAAGCGGTGGCTTCGCCTGAGCCCCTCCACCCGCGGCTGGCCCGGATCGACCTCCCAGGGATGGATGTAGAAGACGTACGGGTTGCCGGAGTCCAGAATCTTCCGCACCCCCCGCTTGAACACCTGGTACGGGAACAGCCGGAAGTAGCCCCCGCCCGCCCAGGGGATGCCCTTTTTGCCCACACGCAGCACCGAGACGCAGACCTCGTGGAACCCCGGCCGGATCTCCACGATCGGCCGCCCCGAGTCCATCCCGGCGAGCTTGCCGTAGCGGTCGTGGGCCACCGTCGGGAAGGCGGAGGAGTCGTAGGTCAGGCCGAGTTCCTGCAGGATGTCGATGGACCAGTCGGTGATGGAGAACGACGGCGCCCGGTAGCCGCGGATCCTGGCCCCCGTCAGGTCCTCGACGATGCGGATGCCGCGGGTCATGTCCTCGCGGAACTGGTCCTGGGTCAGCGAGTAGATGAGGTCGTGCCCGTAGCCGTGGCTGGCGATCTCGTGCCCGGCGTCGGCGATGCGCCGGATCAGCGCGGGACACTTCTCGGCCACCCACCCCAGGATGAAGCAGGTGCACTTGACCCCGTGCCGGTCCATCAGTTCGAGCATGCGATCGGTGTTGCGTTCCACCCGCAGTTCCCGCTCGTCCCAGGTATCCCGCGCCACGACGGCCTTGAGGTTCTCGACCTGGAACCAGTCCTCGACGTCGATCGACATGGCGGGGCGGGTGGGACTTGCCACGTGCGACTCGGGACTTGGGTGGGCCATGATCGACGCAGTTCCTTCCTCGAAAATCCCCGGACCGCCCGGCACGCAAGGCGCTTCTCCGATCATCGAAGAGCCAGTGGCCAGGGGCCAGTGGCCAATGGCTGTTCCCTGTTCGCCGCCCGCTCACAACATCCGGTGTCCGCGCCGGCGGAACGCCTTGACATCCGCCGGTCTGGGGAACGAGAAGTACTTCTTGTCCGTCATGTCCAGCGGGGTGGCCACCGCCTCGCCCCGCTTCATCTTCAGCAGCACGTCCAGCATCAGCCGCGCCCCGTCCTGCTTGGTCCCGGTGATGACGCGGTCCAGCGAATCCCGGGCCTCCAGCGGCCATTCCAGCGTGCCCAGGATGCCGCCGGCGTCGAGCTTCTCGACCATCTCGTGCACCGTGACGACGGCGTGCTTCTCGCCGTGCAGCAGCTGCCAGAAGTTGGGCATCATCCCGCGGTAGATCGGGAGTCTGCCCGAATGGATGTTGATGCAGCCCAGCGCCGGCACGCCGAGGATCCCCTTCCTGAAGATCTCCGGCGCGGCCACCGACGCGACCACGTCCGGGCCGATCGCCCGCACACGCTCGATGTACTCGGGATCATTCACAGAGCCGCAGGGCACCAGCGGCAGGCCCTTGGCCGCCGCGAGCCTGGCGATCGAGTCGCCGCGCAGCTTGACGCCCACATACCGCAAGCACAGCCGCACGAAGTCGATCGGACCGTAGAAACGCAGCATCCGCCGGGCGGTCTTCCAGATCGGCTCGTGGAACGCCTCCTGCACCGAGACACCCACGATCTCGATCTGATCCCGCGGGAACTCTTCGAAGAACACCTCGAAGAAGCGGATCACGTAGAGCGGGTCGTCCTCGGTGACGAAGAGCAGCCGGAGCTTGCGGTCGGTGATGGCGGTCATGGTGTCGTCCCCGCGCTGGTGGCCCGGGACGAGCCGCCGCGGTGCTCGGGGTCGATCTCCACCGCCGCGCCCTCGGCCAGCCAGGCGGAGAGTTTCCGGCGCCGCTCGGCGGTCTGCTCGGGCGTGGCGTTCGGATCGGCCAGGCGCAGAACCTCGGCGTACTTGGCCGCGCAGACCTGCCGGGTGTAGCCGGCCTCGAACACGCGTCTGGCGTTGTCGCCCAGACGCCTCGTCCGTTCGGGGTCATGCATCAGCTCGCGCAGCTTGCGGGCGAGCCCCTCGCCGTCGCCCAGTTCGCACCAGATGCCGCAGTCGTTGTGCTCGACCACCCGACGCAGCTCGGACCAGTCCTCGCTGAGCGCCACGATCGCCTTGCCCACCGCCAGCGAGGTGTACAGCTTGCTGGGGAAGCTGATGCCCTCGATCCCCTTGGCGATCGACACCAGCGACGCATCGCACGCGTTGAGCGACTCGGGGAGCTTGTCGAACGGCTGGTAGGGCAGGATCAGCACGTTGGTCAGCCCGCGCTTCTCGACCTGCTCCTCGATCCACTTCTTTTTGCCGCCGCCGCCGATGAGCACGAGCCGGAAAGGTTCGCCCCGCAGGCGCTCCGCCGCGTCCAGCACGGTGTCGAACTCGTAGTAAAGCCCCATGTTGCCCGAGTAGAGCAGGACGAAATCGTCCAGCAGCCCGTTCTCGCGTGCCAGCGCGGAATCGGACTTGTGCTTGGGCCGGAGGTCGTTCCCGTCGGCCCAGTTGGGGATGACGTGGACGTGGCTCGCCTCGATCGGGTACGTGCGGCACACCAGGTCCTTGGCCGCCGAGCAGAGGACGATCGCCTCGCGGGAACGCTTGTACTTGAACCGGTTGAGCGCCATCCAGGCCCGCTCGATCATCGAGCCTTTCCTGAAGGTGCCCACCCACACCCCCATCTGCGGGTGCGCATCGTGCAGCAGCGTGACGTAGCGGTGCCGGCGGAACATCGACACGAACGCGCCGATCGCCCCCAGGAACGGCGGGTTGGTCGTGTACAGGTACACCGTGTCGCGGCGGCTGGTCAGCAGCACCCGCAGGATCATCGGCACGACGAACGTCAGGTAGTTGATCGCCCGGCCGGGCAGGAAGTTCTTGTCGAACCGGGCCACCTTGAGCCGGCGGATCGTCACCCCCTCGGTGCGCTCGAAGAGCGGGCAGTCCAGCCACGACTCAGGCGGCCCGTAGGACGGCCGTCCGGTCAGGACCTCGACCTCGAAGCCCAGCGCCGCCAGCTCGACGGCCAGCTCGTGCAGCAGGTGCCCCGTGGAGGCCACATCCGGCACGTAGTACTGGTTCAGGATGACAACGCGGGGCTTGGGCAAAAAAGGACACCTCGCAACGCCTATCGGCCGACCTTCCGGGATGCTTCTACAGTAAGCGGTACATTTCCGCCGGCCACAATCCGATACCCGGGTGGTCCCCGCACACCCCGCAGCGCCCCCGCGAAGGCCATGAACACCTCCGCCGAACAACCCCGCGGGCCCTCGCCCGTTCTCGACGCCGGTGCGGCCGCGGCCGCCGCTGCGATCCCGGACCGTCGGTCCGAAAACCCTCCCGAGCCGGGCCGATCCGAGCGGCGTCTGCCGCCGGGCACCGTGTCGGGGTACTTCACCCGCAGGGAAAAGATCGGCCGCCTGCTGTGGACCGTGGTGCAGGCCACGCTGTTCCGCTTCTCGCCCCGCCGGGCGGACGGCTGGCGGGCGTTCCTGCTGCGGTGCTTCGGGGCCCGGGTGGGCCGGGTCCGGCTGCTCCGCGGCACGGTCCGCGTCGAGGTCCCCTGGAACGTGGAACTGGGCGACGGGGCGCAGATCGGCGACGGCGTCTATCTCTACAGCCTGGGCACGATCTCGATCGGCGATCACACGGTCGTCAGCCAGTTCAGCCATCTGTGCGCGGGCACGCACGACTACGAGCGGACGGATTTCCCGCTGCTGCGCGTGCCCATCCGGATCGGTTCGCATTGCTGGATCGCCGCCGAGTCTTTCGTGGGCCCGGGCGTGACGATCGGCGACGGTGTCGTCGTCGGCGCCCGCGCCAGCGTGGTCAAGGATCTCCCGTCGTGGAAAGTCTGTGTTGGTGCTCCGGCAAGACCGGTCTCGGATCGACTCCTCCTCGATCCGTCCACCGGCCGCCGGCTGGACCCTTACCAAGGAGGAAACGGATGAAGACCCGACAACCCGTCCGCACCGCCGACGTGCTCGAACCGTTCCGCGGCCGCCCGGTCTACCTGCACGAAGTCTCCGGCAACAACGGCGACGAACTGATCCTCCGCGGGAGCCAGTTCCTGCTGGGCCGGCACGGATGCACGCCCGTCGCCGCCCCGGAGGACGCCGACGTTCTGCTCATCAACGGCGGGTTCAAGAGCGATTTCTGGCCCTTCGCCAACGAGACGATCCGGTCGTTCTCCACCGGTTTTCCGGACACGCCGCTGGTGATCCTGCCCAGCAGCTTCCTGTTCGAGGAGACCGACTTTCCCGCGCTGTTCGCCGGCCGCCGCGCACCGGTCACCGTCATGGCCCGCGAGCGGCCCAGCCTGGCCATGCTGCGCAAGATGGACTTTCCCTGCGAGGTCCGCTTCGGGCTCGATCACGACACCGCCTTCGCCCTGGCCGAGGACCCCGAGTTCGTCCGCATGGGCCGCGGGCCGACCTACCGGGACCTGCTGATCGTCGAGCGCGGCGACGCGGAGAGCGTCAGCGACATGAACGAATCGGGGCTGCTCAACTCCTCGGCCCTGCGGTCGTTCGTGTCGTCGGCCCTCCCGCGGCCCGCGCTCTCCCTGGCGGCCCGCATGGTCGGGCGGGCCCGGCGCGCCAACGCGGACCAGGCCACCACCCCCTTCGCCCAGGAGGCCGTGCGGCTGGCCTCCGCCTTCCTGGACCGCGAACCCGGGACGCTGCTGGCCGCCGACGTGAGCCGGCGCAGCGTGTGCACGTTCCCGGAGTTCTGCTCGGAGATCGCCCGGTCCGAGGTCATCGTGTCCACGCGCCTGCACGTGGCCATCCTGGGCGCGATCCTGGGTCGCCGGACATACATCGTGGCCGGCAAGTACCACAAGATCTCGGGCATCTACGAGTATTCGATGGCCGCCATGGACCACGTCTCCATGGTCAACCCCCAGTGCGAGCTGGTTGCATGAGTCAGAGTCCGACACGACCCCTGCGCGTCGCCTATGTCTGCTACTACGACCCGATGGACATCACCAAGTGGTCGGGCACCGGCTATCACATGCACAAAGCCCTCGCGCAAGCCGGCGTCGAGATCACCCTCATCGGCCCGCTCAAGAACCAGCACAACCCCGTCAACATCGCCCGCTATCTCTGGAACACCAAGGTCAGAAGGATCAACGACCACCCGCACCGCGATCCCGGCTTCCTGCGCCACTACGCCCGCCAGGTCGAGGCGAGGCTCCGGGAGCTCGACCTGGACCTGGTCATGGGGCCCGGCGGGCTGCCGCTCTGCTACCTCGAGACCGATCTGCCCATCGTGGTCTGGACAGACTGCACCTTCGCCTCGCTGCTCGACTACTACGAGGCGTTCAAGAACATGTCCGCCCGGTCGGTCCGCGACGGCCACGCGGCCGACCAGGCCCTGTTCGACCGGTGCGCCCGGGCGATCTTCAGCTGCCAGTGGGCCGCGGACAGCGCGGTCAACGACTACGGCTACGACCCCGCCCGCTGCGACATCGTCAGCCTCGGCGCCAACGTGCCGGCCGAGAAGGACGAGCAGGTCATCCGCCGCACGGTCCGCGCCCGCTCACGCGACGAGCTCCGCCTGCTCTTCCTCGGCGTGCAGTGGATCCGCAAGGGCGGGGACACCGCGCTGGCCGTGGGCGAGGAACTGCACCGCCGCGGCCTGCCCGTGCGGATGGACCTCGTCGGTGCCGCGCCGCCCGAAGGCCGGCCCGTGCCGCCTTGGGCCACCGTCCACGGCTTCATCCGCAAATCCACCGAAGAGGGCATGCGCCGCATCTCGGACATGCTGGCCTCTTCGCACTTCATGGTCCTGCCCACCCGGGCCGACTGCACACCCATCGTGTTCAACGAGGCGAGCAGCGCCGCCCTGCCGGTCATGACCACCCGCACCGGCGGCGTGCCCAGCGTGGTGCACGAGGGTGTCAACGGGCACCTCTTTGATCTGGACGCCGCCGCCTCCGCCTGGGCCGACCGGATCGAAGCGCTGTGGAACGACCAGCCCGCGTACGAGCAGCTCAGCATCGCCGCGTGGCGCGACTTCCACGACCGGCTCAACTGGGGCGCGACCGGCAGGCAGGCCGCCGCCGTGCTCCGGCGCACCGTGGACGACTTCCGGGCGGCCCGCACATGAACGCCGCCCCGGGCGCGACCGCCCCGCACGCCACCACCAGCCCCCACTCGGCCCGCAACCGCCTGGCCCGGGCCACCTGGGGTCTCGTGCAGGCCACGCTGTTCCGGCTCTCTCCCCGCCCCGCCCACGCCTGGCGCAATACGCTGCTCCGCGCCTTCGGCGCCCACCTCCACCCCACCGCCCGCGTCTACCCCCG
>CAYNRF010000067.1:10786-15563 GCA_964399525.1 uncultured Phycisphaeraceae bacterium
CGTCTGGGGGCCGTGGAACCTGACCATGGGCCCACACGCCACCATCGCCGATGATGTTGACGTGTATTGCGTCGACCGGATCACCATCGGCGAGCGCAGCGTCATCAGCCAGTACAGCTATCTCTGCGGCGCCACCCACGACCACACCCTCCGCTCACGACCGCTGGTCCCCAAGCCGATCACCATCGGCTCGGGCGTGTGGGTCGCCGCGGACGTCTTCGTCGGCCCCGGCGTGAGCATCGGCGACGAGACCGTGGTGGGCGCCCGCTCGAGCGTGCTGACCGATCTGCCCGCCTGGAAGATCTGCGTCGGCACCCCGGCCAGGCCCGTCCGCGACCGGGAAATCAAGGGCGAGACGCCGCCCGGCGTCGATCCCGACGCGGAGACCCGCCCGTGACCGTCTCCATCTTCATCCAGACCCTCAACGAGGCCGACAACCTGCCCGGTCTGCTCGACTCGCTCGATGGGTTCGACGACATCGTCGTGCTCGACTCGATGTCCACCGACGCCACCCGGTCCATCGCCGAGTCCCGCGGGTGCCGCTGGTTCGAACGCCCCTTCGACGGCCGTGGCCCGCACCAGAACTGGGCCATGGAGCACATCGACTTCAAATACCGCTGGGTCTTCTACCTCGACGCCGACGAGCGCATGACCCCCGAACTCAAGCGCGAGATCGAGTCGATCGCCGCGAAATGGGAGTCCGGCGAGTGGAGCCGCGAGACCAGCCCCGTCGCCTACTACTGCGGACGCAAGAACTACTTCCGCGGGCGCTGGCTCAGGCACGCGATGCCGCCCGGCAACATCATGCGCTTCTTCCAGCCCCCCCACATCCGCTTCGAACGCCTGGCCAACCCCGTCCCCGTCATCGACGGCCGGGTCGGCTATCTGACCGAGCACTTCCTGCACTACAACTTCTCCAAGGGTCTGCGGGAATGGATCGAGCGTCACAATCGCTACTCCTCCTACGAGGCCCTCGAAACCGTCAAGGCCCTCCAGAACAACCCCGTCCGTTTCGGCAACCTCTTCTCCTCCGACCGCAACACCCGCCGTCTGGAACTCAAAAATCTCTCCTTCCGCCTGCCGCTGCGGCCCTTCGTCAAGTTTTTCTACATGTACGTCCTCGCCCGCGGCTTCATGGACGGCCGCGCCGGCCTGACCTATTGCACGCTCCAGGCCATCTACGAATACTTCATCGTGCTCAAGGCCCGCGAGATCCGCCAGCCCGAACTCAGCCGCCTCGACCGCGGCCAGACGTCAGGACCACCCGCGTGAAGATCCTCCATTCCATCGATGTCCTTGACTTCCGCCACGGCGGGCCCGTCCGCGCGGTGATCGACCTGTCCGAGGCCCTCGCCGCCAGGGGGCACGACATCACCGTGATGGTCCGGCGCGGGCCCGACACCCCGGCCGCATGGAAACTGCCCGGGTCCCCCACCCGCGTCGTCGAGCTCGGCCAGCCCCAGCTCGCCGGCGCCTGGTTCCGGGGCCCGTCCGTCGAGAAGATCCGCTCGCTCATCCGGGCCGCCGATATCGTCCACATCCACGGCATCTGGACCCCCCACAACGCCCAGGTCGCCAGGCTCGCCCGCGACGCTGGCAAGCCGCACGTCGTGTCCTGCCGCGGCATGCTCGACGACTGGTGCATGGAGCAGCGCCGGCCCAAGAAACTGATCTACCTCAGGCTCGCCGGCGGCTCGGCCATGCTCAACACCGCCAGACTCGTCCACTGCACCGCCGACGGTGAGCTCCGCCAGTCCGCCAAGTGGTTTCCCAGGTCCACCGGCGTCGTCATCCCCAACCTGCTCGACCTCAAGCCCTACATCACCATGCCCGGCGTCGAGCGGGCCAGGGCGAAGTTCACCCAGCTCTCCCGACCCGAGCCGACGCTGCTCTTTCTCTCCCGCCTGCATTACAAGAAGGGCGTCGAGCACCTGATCGATGCGGCCCGCATCCTCAGGGACCGCGGGCGTCCGCACCAGGTGCTCATCGCCGGCACGGGCGACGACGACTACGAGGCCACGCTCCGCCAGCACGTCCAGGCCACGGGCATGGATGATCTCGTCTCCTTCCTGGGCATGGTCATCGGGGACGACAAGGTGTCGCTCTACCAGGCCTGCGACCTGTTCGTCCTGCCCACCAGCCAGGAGAACTTCGGCTTCGTGCTCTACGAGGCGCTCGCCGCCGGCTGCCCGCTGGTCACCACCCGCGGCGTCGACACCTGGCCCGAGCTCGAGGAGGCCGGCGCCTCGATCACCGAGCAGGACGCGGCCCGGCTCGCCGACGCCATCGAGCCCATGACGCGCGACCGGTCCGAGCGGGACCGGCTGGGCGCCAGGGGGCGGGCGTGGGTCTTCGAGCACCTCGACCCGCAGCGGATCGTCGAGTCGTTCGAGCGTTTCTACACCCAGGCCGTGGGCCGCTGAAGGGGGACAAGGGGGTCAGGCGGCGGGATCGGACGGGGCGCCCGGCCGGTCCGGACCGCCCGGGGTCATCGGCCATGCGAGTCCTGCACTACAAACCCACGATGCGGGCCGAAGAAGGCGGCGTGGTCAAGGCCGTCTTCGATCTGTGCGTGCTGACCGCGTCCGACCGGATCCACGTCGGGCTGGCGACCCACCACACCGCGCTCGTGCGCGACAATCTCCCGCCCGAGGCGGGAAGCCGCGTCGCCCTGCACCCCATGCGCCTGCCCACCACACGCACCGCCCGCCTGCTCGGCCCGGCCGAGCTCCGCGACATGGCCCGCGTCATCGAGGGCTATGACCTCGTGCACCTCCACGAGATGTGGACCACCTCCAACCCCCAGATCGCTGGTGTGTGCCGCCGGCTCGGCAAGCCCTACATCCTCTCCGTGCACGGCATGCTCGACGACTGGTGCATGGCCCAGCGCACGCTCAAGAAACGGGTGTACCTGTCGACCTGGGCCCGCCTGCTGCTCCCGCACGCCGCCCGGGTCCTCTGCACCGCCGACGCCGAACTCGCCCAGGCGTCCCGCTGGTTTGACCGCGACAAGGGCGAGGTGATCCCGCTGCCGATGGACCTGTCGGTCTTCCGGAGTCTGCCCGGGCCCGCCGAGGCGCTCGCGGCCTTCCCCGCGATCGACCCGCGCCGGCCGCGGGTGCTGTTCCTCAGCCGCCTGCACCCCAAGAAGGGCGCCGACCGGCTCATCCGGGCCTCGGCGCTGCTCCACCGCCGCGGCGTCGACCACCAGCTGCTCATCGCGGGCACGGGCACCCCCGCGTACACCCGCTCGCTGATAGAGCTGGCCCGGACCGAGGGCGTCGCCGGCTCGACGTGCTTTCTGGGGTTCGTCGGCGGCACGCTGAAGGTCTCGCTGTTCCAGGCCGCGGACGTGTTCGCGCTGCCCACGAGCCAGGAGAACTTCGGCTTCGTGTTCTTCGAGTCGCTCGCGGCCGGCACGCCGGTGGTCACCACCGCGGAAACCGACACCTGGCCCGAGCTGGAGCGGTCCGGGGGCGCCGTGGTGGCCGACAACACGCCCGCCGCGTTCTGCGACCGCATCGCCGAGCAGCTCGCCGATCCGCAGCGCGCCGCACGCATGGGCGAGCAGGCCCGCCGCTGGGTGATGGATTCGCACGACCGCCGGCGGACCGCCGACCGCTACGAGCAGTTCTACCGCGCGTGCCTGGAGACCGCCCGTTGAGCCGCGTGGCCGCCAACCTGCGCCGCGGCGTCAACCTGTGCAACCGCCGGCTCGCGATGCTCGCCGGGCCGCGGCTCGGTCTGTTCCCGGTGCTGGGCTTTCCCAAGTCCGGGAGCACCTGGCTGTGCCAGATGCTCGCCGACGCCGTCGGCGTCCCTTTCCGCCAGCTCCCGCTGCTGCCGTCGCTGCGCCCCGGCGTGCTCCACGGGCACTGGCCGTACGACCCGCGTCTGCGTCGTGTCGCGTTCATCGTCCGCGACGGGCGGGACACGATAATCTCGTTCTACTTCTTCTACAAACTGATGGACGACGCGGGCGAGACGACCGCCCTGCGCGCGCTCTACCCGCGCGGCACCGACCTCGGCGACGTGCGCGCCAACCTGCCGCGGTTCATCGAGCACGCCTTCCGGCGACCGATGGGTGTCCGACTCTCGTGGTCGGAGTACAACCGCTCCTGGATCGGACGCCCGGGCGTGAGCGTCACCCGGTACGAGACGCTGCTCGCCGAGCCGCGGGCCGAACTGGCCCGTCTGTGCGGCGCGCTGGGCGTGTCCGCCGGGCCGGACGCCGTCCGCGCCGCCGTCGAGCGGTGGAGCATGGGCCGCGTCACCGGGCGGCAGCCCGGGCACGAAGACCGCAACTCGTTCGTGCGCCGCGGCATCAGCGGCGAGTGGGCCTCGGTGTTTTCCGATGAGGCCCGCGCGGTGTTCGCCGACCTGGCGGGCGACGCGCTGGTCGAGTTCGGGTACGAGCCGTCGGCCGACTGGCGCCGCTGGGCGTCCGACCGCGGCGCCACCCAGGAGGGCGGACCCGCTCAGTAGGCCGGCGCCGCCCCGGCCTCGTCCGCGTATCCGTCCGACGGCTCCTCCGCGTACGCCTCGTCCCAATCCTCCGCCCACCCCCCGCCCGCCCGGCGCAGCGCGGCCGTGCGCGTCGTGACGGCCATGGCCCCGGCGAACACCATATAGAACGGCATCGAGGCCGACACGCGGGAGATCATGTAGCCCTCCAGCACCGCCCCGGCGAAGTACATCGCCACAACCCCCAGCGTCAGGTCCAGCACCCGCCTTTCCTCGAGCGTCAGCCACGAGCGCAGCCGCACCGCACGCAGGA
>CAYNRF010000068.1:0-15042 GCA_964399525.1 uncultured Phycisphaeraceae bacterium
GCCGGGGTCCCACCCGCGGTGCGAGGCGAGCAGGTCGCCGGCGTCGGCGAACAGCGACGCGTACTCGGCCGGCACCGCGTGGCCGGCGTGCTCGCACGTGATCAGCACGGCCGTCGGACGCCACGCGGAACCGTCAGCAGTCACGGAACAGCCCGCCCTGCGCCAGGCAGTCGCACAGCCGGGCGTACACGCCCCGCATCCGGTCCCGGTCCGGGCCGGGTCCCAGGGCCCTGCGGATGCGGGTGGACAGCGTCCCCAGCCCGAGCAGTTCCGCGACGTCCGCGTCACCGGGGCACACGCGTTCCGCGAGCGCTTGCCAGAGCTCGCCGGCGCTCAGGGCCCGGTCGGTCGCCCCCAGCGCCGCGAGCACCCCGGGATCGCGCACCGTCGCGTGCTCGGCGTCCCGTGTCGTGTCAAGAAGCACGGCGTGCAGGGATTCGGTCGTCAGGGCGCGCAGGCGGGCCTGGTCGATCCAGCGCTCCTCGGTCAACGCCCGCACCGTTTCGCAGATCAGCCGCACGAGGCGCAGGTCGGCCGACGGGCACTCCTGGATGTCCATGACGCGGATCTCGATGGCCCCGCGCTCGAACCGGGCCATGCCGCCGCGGGCGTTGGCGAACTCGTGGCGCAGCACGCCGTCGGGATCGAGCGGGGCCAGGGCCGCGTACAGCGGCCCGAGCACGTCCGCCTCGTACCCGTCGCGGCTGTACACCGGCTCGGGCACGACCAGCCCGGCCATCGCCGGGACGCGCGACGAGTTGGTGCGGTACACCTCCATGCGGTGGTCCAGCCACGGCGAGAGCGTGCCGTCGACGACGGGCGAGCTGGCGGCCAGCGCGGGGATCAGCGGCAGCACCGCCCGGACGCCCGCGTGCAGGCGGCCGAACTGCGCGTCGTCCGCGAAGGGCAGGTTGATGTGCGTGCTCTGCAGGTTGGCCCAGCCGTGCCCGGAGCAGCCGAAGATGCGGTCGTAGGCCCGGTAGATCTCGGTGTTCTCGTGCGGCCAGAGCCGCATGTCGCGTGCTGGATCCATCCAGGGGTGCATGCCGGTCGGCATCAGGCGGCAGCCCATGGTCGCAAGCACGGCGTTGATCCGTCCGACGTGATCCTGGAACGCCCGGTCGAGACCGGCCAGCGTCGGGCTCGGACCGGCGGTCTTGAGCTCCACGACGTGGAGCACCAGCTCGTTCGACCAGGCGACCGCGCCGCCGGGGCCGTCGGGCTCGTAATCGGCCAGGTTCTCGCCGCTGACGGCCCGGAACAGGGCGTCGGCCTCCGGCCGGACGTCCAGGGTGGCCGCGTCGACGATCATGTACTCCAGCTCGACGCCGTACGCGTCGAACAGGCCCAGCGGGTACCGGTATGCGCCGGCGTCCGGCGTCACGACCGTGGCTCCTCGAAGCGGCGCAGGAAGTAGTCCATCACCGCCAGATAGAGCTGGTCGCCCAGCAGCGAGTCCTCGATGCCGGCGTCGATGTTCGGGTTGTCGTTGACCTCGATCACCACCGCCTTGCCGCCCACCACCTTCAGATCGACGCCGTACAGCCCCTCGCCCATCAGCGCGGCGGACTTGACCGCCAGCTTGAGCACCTCGTCCGGGACCTTCTGGATCGGGACGCACGAAAAGTCGCCGTACTCCACCTCGTCGCCGATCCGCTGGACGATCTGCCAGTGGCCCGGGGCCATGCCGTACCGGCAGGCGAAGAGCGGCTTGCCGCCGAGCACGCCGATACGCCAGTCGTAATCGGTCGGGACGAACTCCTGCGCGATCAGGAGGTCGCTCTCCTCGAACAGCTGCTCGAGACGCTGCTCGAGCCCGTCGTCGGAATCCAGCCGCTTGACACCGATGGAGAACGCGCTGTCGGGTTTCTTGAGCACGCAGGGGAACCCGAGCGAGCGGATGCCCGCCGCCGCGTTCTCGCTGGAAAGGATGAGTGTTCGTGGCGTCGCGAGGCGGTGGCGGTTGAGCGTCTCGGCCAGATAGACCTTGTTCGTGCACCGCACGATCGAGCGCGGGTCATCCACCACCACCATGCCCTCCACGGTGGCGCGGCGGGCGAACCGGTAGGTATGGTGGTTGACCTGGGTCGTCTCGCGGATGAACAGGCCGTCGAACTCGGCGATGCGCCCGTAGCTGTCCTTCTCGATCAGTTCGCACCGGATGCCGATCGATTCGCCCGCCTGGATGAACTTCTTGAGCGCGCCCTCGTTGGACGGGGGGATGTCCTCCTGGGAGTTGCGCAGGATGGCCAGGTCGAAGCGCGACGGCGGCGCCGAGCGGCTCTTCCGGGGCGATCTCCTGAGGTACCGCTCGGCCTGCTCGATCACGAACGGGCGGTGCGACTCCGGCACGTCTCCCAGGCCGATGACCTTGACGCCCGTCAGCCGCCAGCGCCCGTCCTTCTCGAACCTGGCGCGCAGCAGCGGGGCCGGGAAGGCGTTGAACACCGCCTGCGCCAGCTTGTCGTGACCCTCCGCGAGGTTGTGCCCGAAATAGATGCTCACGTCGAACTCATCGGACTTGATCCGCTTGAGGTTCTCCTGGATGAGCTCGTCAAGATCCTGGGACGCGACGCGGATCACCGGGGCCAGCTTGAGGTCCTGGATCACGGAGACCGAAGGCAGCGGTTTGTGCCCCCGTGCCTCGGCCAGCAGCGAGACGTAATACCCGGCCGCCTGATATCGGAACGACCGGCACAGGTTGAACACCTTGCGGCCCGTCCCCTGGGCGTACTCCGGATCCGACAGGTACTGGTACGAGGAGACCAGCTCCATCCCGGGGATCTTGAGCGGCCAACGTTTCGGAGAGTCAACGACGAGCAGCGGCTTCAAGAATCCCTCATCCGTTTCTGGGCGCTGGCCGCCCTGTTCCCGGTCTGTGCACGCTCAACAAGTCTCCGCCGGCTCGATGAACAGCAGGTTGGCGTCGTATGTCAGCACGCCGAGCATGATCGACGGGACGATCCTGGACATCGGAACCGTGTAGCTGCGCGAGGCGAACGCCGGGTTGCTCTCCAGCGGGTCCGCCACGTGCACGGATCGGCTCGCTGCATCGTACCCGTGGAGCACGACGAAGTGGCCCTGCGGCGCACCGCGCACGTCGTCCGCATCGTCGTTGGGGCCGAACTCCCGCGAGGCCCGGTAGAGGTAGGTCGCGCTCAGGCCGGTCAGCGCCGGCCGACCCGCCCGGATCCGGCGGGCGATCAGGTCCGTCGTCAGGTCCTCGAGCCGGATCTGCCCGCCCAGACGCCCGAACTCAAGATAGGCCCGCGTGGCGGCCGCGTACTTGCGGTCCGCCGTCCCGACGAACGCCGCCCGGGCCCGCAGCTTGTCCGCCAGCTTTTCGGCGTCCACCCCTCCGTCGCGGTCGAACCAGGTCGGATCGAACACGTTGAGGTTGAAGGTGTACAGCGTGGCCCGCATCCCCCGACGCAGGGCGTCGAGCCCGAGATTCACGGCGATGGTTCCCCGGCCGAGGCCGTCGTCGTTGAGCGATCGCACGGTCCGGGTCACATCCTCGAGCGAGCAGTCCATCCCCCAGTACCGGTAGACCGCGTGCAGGCACGTCGGTCCGCAGGTCTCGTCGTTGGGCTGCCGCTGGATCTCGAACGGCAGCACGCCGGACGGCTCAGGCGCACCGTCGTCCGCATCGGGTCCCATCGCACCGCTCCGATCACCACGCCCGGCCGGCTCGGATCGGCGGCCCGTGCTCTCCGGATTGTATCGACCGCCGCAGACAATCAAGCCCGCCGGCAGCGTGCGATGGCCCGCCCCCTGCCCCCCTCCCCCCTGTCCCCCCGACCCCGCGTCCGGAGTTCGCATCCCGCCAAAGCGACGGGAGCCCCCGAGGGGGCTCCCGTGTGCGCGAGGGATCGATCTCATCCTCCCCGATGGCTCGATCACTCGCGTCCGCTCGTGCGCGGCCATTCGGCCGCCCGTCCTGCTCTCACAAGGCGGAAACCGGGCCTCCCACACACGCGGGTTCAGAAAAAAACTTGCCCCAGGTCAACCCAGGCGGAAGGCGGCCGTGGACAGATCATCGTCCAGGTCCGGCGTGGCCGCGAAGGCGAAGACTTCACGCTCGAGCATCGGGAGCAGCCGCTCGGGCTCGGGCTCGAGCATGAACAACTCGCGGACCCGGTCGGTCCCGAATCGCGGGCCGGCGGCGCCGGCCGGCCCCGCCGGCGCGGGCTGCTCCGCCAGACCGTCGGAGAACAGAAGCAGGCAATCGCCCGTCGAGATGGGGACATCACCCGAGCGATAAGGGGTCGATGCGTCGATCCCGATCGGGAATCCTCCCTCGCCCAGATCCGTCTCCACAGTGCCGTCGGCGCGGCGGAGCATGGCGTAGCCGTGGCCCGCGTCGATCGCCCGCAGCGTTCCGCGGGCAGGGTCGAACTCCCCGATCCACAGGCTGATGAACTGCCCGGACTCGACCCGTCCGGTGATCATGGCATTGAGCCCGTTGACCGCGTCCTCGAGCGGTCCGCCCTGCTGCAGCGCCGCCGAAAGATACGACTGGGCGATTCCCATGAGCATCGCCGCGCCCGCGCCCTTGCCGGTCACGTCACCGAGATAGCAGCAGACCCGTCCGTCCGTCCGGGTCTCCACGCCGATCAGATCACCGGCCACGAAGCGGCCGGGCCGGCTGGTCACCGCGAAGCGCAGGGGCCCGAGCCGCCCCGAGGAAGGCGGCATCATCATCCGCTGCGCCACGCGTGCCGCGGCCAGGTCGGCCTCGAGCTGGGCCCGGTGCCGCTCCAGGGACGCCCTGCTGAGGTTCGCCAGGGCCAGACCGCACATGCGGGCCATGGCGCCCACGAACGTGATCGCGTCCTGCACCGCCCCGCTCTCGTCGCCCCGGGCATCCAGGTACAGAACGGCTTCGATGCGGTCGCCGACCCGTACCGGCGCGCAGTACGCCGAGTGGATCCCCAGGTCGATGATCGATTGCCCGAAGGACTCGCCCGCGCTGCCCATGTCCAGCCGCACGAACTCCCCGCGCGCCGCTTCCTCCACGAGCGACCGGGACAGCTCCAGCACGCCCCCCTGGCCCCCGGCCGACGCGATCAGGTCGACCTCGCCATCCCGCAGCCGCACCAGCGCGGCCCGGGCGCTGCCCGCCCCCTGGATGACCGTGTCCACCACGACCCGGGCGATGTCCGACTCGTCCTCGGCGCGTCCGAGCTGCTCGGCGCCGTTGAGAACAAGGTCGAGGCGTCGCTTGACCAGGGTGCCCATCTCCGTCGGCAGCACCCGCCGCAGCCGTCCCGGGGTGGCATCGCTCATGGACATGGTCATGCTGGAGACCGCGTCCGAACTGCTGATCAGCACGCGGAACGCCCATGGTCCGATCTGCAGTTCGTCCCGGTGGGCCAGCACCGCATCCGCACCCGGCAGCACGATCCGCGTGTTCAGACCGGTCCCGTGGCGGCTTCCCTGATCCCGGAGCACCCACTCGTCACCTTCGTAAGAAATCACAGCATGCCGCCGGGAGACCGAGGCGTCGGGGAGTTGCACGCCGGCATCCTGACCGCGTCCGATGGCCAGATCGATCCCGGCCTCCGCCCGCCAGCGCGTGTTCACAGACCCGGTCGGCGGGCCGTCGATCATCTGAAGCAGCAGGCTCGGTCTGGGTGGCGGCAAAGAACCCCCTCCGGAGGTTGCGTGGTGAAGGGCAGATTGCACTACTATAGAACTGCATGACTTCTCCCACCGCCCAGGACATGCTGCTCGAACGGGCGCAGGAAGGCGACCTCGAGTCGCTCGTGACACTCCTGGAAGCGATCGGGCCGACCGTTCGGGCGATCGTCGAGCCGAAGATCGGACGCAAGCACCGGTCCATGCTCTCGATCGATGACGTCATGCAGGTGACCTACATGGAGTCGATTTCCCGGATCCACACCTTTACAGGGGGGGGGTCCAAGGGATTTCAGGCCTGGCTGATCCGGATTGCGGAGAACAACCTCATCGATGCCATCCGGGGTCTCGAGGCGGCCAAACGCCCCAATCCCTCGAGAAGGATGGACCACCGCAACCACGATGACTCGATGATCGCCATGGTCGAAGCCATCGGGGTGACCGTATCGACCCCGTCGCTGGCGGCGGCCCGGGGCGAGGTGGTCGGTTGTATCCATACCGCCCTGAACAAACTGCCCACGGACTATGCCCGGGTCATCACCATGTACGACCTCCAGGGCCGCTCCATCGACGAGGTCGTCCAGGAACTCGGGCGGAGCAAGGGGGCGGTCTACATGCTCCGGGCCCGGGCCCATGAGCACCTGAAAGAGGTGCTCGGGTCCGAGTCGAAATATTTCACAAAGGTGGACTGAAATCCCTGCCTTCGGGCGTGACCCAAGAACCGCGGCATCGCTCAGGAAGCAAGATGAACACCAACCCCGGCTCAGTGCGGAATGAGGGCGAGAGCATCCAGCGCGGCGGCGTCGAGCGGTCGCCCGAGCGTGATCTCATCCTGTCGGCCCTCCAGCAGGTCGATCAGGCGTCCAGCTGGACCTCCCGACCCACCAGCGGGCTGGGTGGCGCCTCGGGGACGGTCTCGCCCGACGCGCCCACCGCCGCCGAGTCCTCCTTCCCCAGCGCTCCGCGCCAGGACGAGCTGCCCACCAAGGATGCGTTCCCCGGCTACGAGATCCAGCGGGAGATCCACCGCGGCGGCCAGGGCGTGGTCTACCTGGCCAACCAGATCAACGCCAAGCGACGCGTGGCCATCAAGGTGATGCACGGCGGCGCGACGCTCGGTTCGAAGGGCCGCGTCCGGTTCGAGCGCGAGGTGCAGCTGCTCGGCCAGCTCAACCACCCCAACATCGTCAAGCTCCACGACTCGGGCGTGACCCCTGACGGCAGCTTCTTCTACGTCATGGATTACATCTCGGGCAAGGCGCTCGACGAGATCCTGCGCGAGCAGCGCCGCGAGGCCAAGACGGCCGGCTCCGCTTCCAGCGCGCGGTCGCGTGCCCGCAGCCGGGCCGAGGGGATCGAGGACATCGAGACCACGCTGCGGTTCTTCGCCAAGGTCTGCGACGGCGTCAACGCCGCCCACCTCAAGGGCGTGATCCATCGCGACATCAAGCCCGCCAACGTCCGGGTGGATCTCAGCGGCGAGCCGGTGCTGGTCGACTTCGGCCTGGCCAAGGTCACGGCCGGGTCGGATTCCGATCTGGACCCCTCCAACCCGATGACCATGACCGGTCAGTTCATCGGATCGCTGCCCTGGGCGAGCCCCGAGCAGGCCGTCGGCTCGGGCGACGCCATCGACCTGCGGTCCGACGTCTACTCGCTCGGCGTGATGCTGTACCAGCTGCTCACGGGGGGCAAGTTTCCGTACACGGTCATCGGGAACATGCGCGACGTGCTCGACAACATCCAGCGGGCCGAACCGACCCGCCCGAGCACCGTCCGACGCCAGATCAACGACGAGGTCGAGACCATCGTGCTCAAGGCCCTCGCCAAGGACCGCGAGCGGCGGTACCAGAGCGCCGGAGAACTGGCGCGGGACGTCCGGCGGTACCTCAACGGCGAGCCGATCGAGGCCAAGCGCGACGCGGGCTGGTACGTGATCCGCAAGGCGCTCAACCGGCACAAGTTCGCCGTCGCGTTCGCGGCCACCGTGGGGGTCCTGGTCACCGGCTCGGCGGTGGGCATGACGGGGCTGTGGCGGCAGGCGGAGGGCGCCCGCGCCATGGCGGTGGTCGAACGGGATCGGGCCGAGGAGAACCTCGACGCGGTGCGCGACCTGGCCCATACCTTCCTGTACGACTTCAACGACTCGATCGCCAACCTCCGCGGCGCCACCAAGGCCAGGGAGACCGTCCTGGCCAAGGCGCTCGAGTATCTGGCCATGCTCGCCGACCAGCCGGCCCGGGACGCCGACTCGCTGGACGCGCTCGCCGATGCGCACGAGCGTGTGGGGGACCTGTACGGAGCCCTCAACACCGCCAACACCGGCACGACCGCCCAGGCCGCCGATCATTACAACGCCGCGCTGGATATCCGCAGCCAGCTGGTGGCCATGCTGCCGGGTGATCTGCACCACCGGTCCAAGCTGTCCCGCACGTGGGAACGCGTCGGTGACGCGCTGACCAAGCAGGAGAACTTCCCCGGTGCGCTGACCGCCTACGAGAGCGGTCTTGACGCCGCGACCGCGGCCGGCGATTCCGCCGGGCGCCTGAGCATCATGACCCGCATCGCCGACACCCACCGCCGCATGGCGGTCGAGCTGGTCCGCGACGCCGAAGCCTTCGCGCAGCGGATGGACGCCGCGGCCAGCATCTACGCCCAGGCCGACACGGGCTGGTCCACCCTGGATCATCCCGAAGCCGCCCGCCGGCGCGCCGTCCTGATGAGCAAGAACGCCCAGGGACTGCTCTACCGCGGCCGCATCGCCGAGAAGTTCCAGAACGATCCGGCTGCGGCCGAAGCGCTGCTCCGCGAGGGCCATGCGCTGATCGAACAGGCCATCCTCCAGTTCGAGAATCTGCGGGCCGCCAACCCGGCCGACTACGTCACCGCGCGGGATCTCTGGGTCGTGCTGCACTATCTCGGACAGTCCCAGTTCGACGCGGCGGCCGCCTATGACAGTCTGGGCAACGCCGGGGCCGCGCTCGAGGCCCGCCTGGCCGCGCTCCAGACCTTCACCCGCCTGCGGACGCTGGCCGAGTCGCTGGCGATGGACCTTTCCAACCTCGAGGCCCAGCGGGACCTGGCCACCACCGTGAACAAGCAGGCCAACACCCTGCGCGAGCTCGGCCGCCTCGCCGAGGCCCGCGCCGAGTTCGCCGGGAACGTCACCCGCTGGCAGGCCCTGTACATCACCGACCCCGTCGAGCGGCACCTGCGGGATCTCGGCGTCGGCCAGTTCAAGGTGGCCGAGATGGACGAACTGCTCGCCGCCCGGGCGGGCACGGAAGCCGAGCGCAACGCCGTGCTGCGTCTGGCCCAAGCCGGATACCTGACCACCCTCGAGACCTTCCGCGAATACGGCCGCCGCGGCGGCCCGGCTGATGGGGTGATCGGCACAGTCCAGCAGGCGTTGGACCGGGTCGCGGCGGCGCTCCAGAACGGCTAATGTCGTCCGATAAGCGTGGCTTCCTTTCCGGTCCCCCGTGAAATATCGGGTGGGGACTGGAACGCCATGGGGGGATTGGGGGATACTCACCCCCGGAGAGAGGTGCATCCATGAAGAACGCGACCAACTATTCTGTCGCCGCGGCGGTTGTTGCGGTTCTGGCCGGCTCGGCACTGGCCCAGCAGGATGTCTCGTGGGCCAACCCCGCGGGCGGTTTCTGGTCCGTGCCGGGCAACTGGTCGCCCGGCGTGGTGCCCAACAACAGCGGCGGCAGTCTGTTCAACGCGATCCTCGCCCTGAACACCCAGCCCTATCAGGTCGACCTCGATATCGATGTGACCCTGCAGAACTTCTCGCTGCTCTGGAGCGGGGCCACGCTGAACCTCGGTTCGTCGAGCTTTTCCGTCCTCGGGAGTATGACCGTCACCGGCGGGACCATCAGCCGTCCGCCCAAGGCGCAGGGCGGCGACTTCAACGTCGATGGCGAGCTGCGGCTCGACAACGCCACCCTGATGAACGCCGGCGACATCGGCTCCAACGGCACGCTCGTCCTGGACGGCTCGGGCGAGGTGGACATCTGCAACACCGGCGTCGACCACCGCGGCGCGGGCGGCATCGACTGGGCGGGCGGCGGCGGCCTTCGACTCGACCAGGGCGGCTCGCTGACCAACGGCGAACTGTCCACCTTCGCCATCGACACCGATCTGAGCAAGGTGGTCGTCGGCGACGGCACCGGAACGCTGGATAACCAGGGCGTCATCGAGCACGGCGACGGTTCCCGCGGCCTGCCGGGGACGACCACCCTGATGAACGTCAACTTCATCAACTCGGGCCGGGTCGTGGTCAACGCCGGCGGTCTGAACCTCAACCCGGTCAACAGCCTGGCTCCGCAGAACACGCTCGCGCAGGGAGGCTGGCTCGTGCGCAACCAGGGCGTCCTGCGTTTCGGGCCCACCACCCCGCAGATCCTCACGCTGGCGGCCGACGTGACGCTGGTCGGCAACGAAGCCCGGTTCATCAACGCCGCCGGCCAGAACGCGCTCGAGAAGATCAGCCTGATCTCGACCTCCGGCGAGCTCAAGCTCCGCGAGGGCCGGACCCTCAGCGTGCTCAACGACCTGGTCGTGCAGAACCTGCTCTCCGTCGAGGGCGCGCCGCCCCAGGCGGTGCCCGACCCCGGGCGTGTCGTTCTCCCGGACGGCACCACCGAGGTCAACGGCGTGGTGATCTTCACGGAGACCTCGACGCTCGAGCTGATCTTCAACGGCAACGAGCCGGACTTCTACGGGCAGGTCATCGCCCGCGACGCCGAGGCCCAGCCCGGTTCGACTCTGCGGCTGGTGGTCAACCCGGGCGTCGTGCTCAATGTCGGCGATACCTTCCAGCTCGTCCAGGCCCGCCGGCTCACCGGCCAGTTCAGCAATCTCGTGGGTCTCGATCTCGGCGACGGCCGCGCCTTCGAAGTGATCCAGGACGACGGCGGCGTGACCGCCTTCATCAGCCCCGCGGAATGCAGCGTCGATCTGGTCTTCGACGGCGTGCTGAACTTCTTCGACGTCTCGGCCTTCATCGCCTTCTTCCAGGCCGGCAATCCGGTGGCCGATTTCAACAACGACGGCAACTTCGACTTCTTCGACGTCTCGGCGTTCGTCGTGGCCTTCGGTCGCGGGTGCGATCAGCCTTAAGGCTGCCGGCCCGGCCCGGCCCGGCCCGGCCCGAGACCGCCGACGCCCGGCCCCGTCCCCTCGGATTCCTCGCCGCCCCCCACGGGGCGGTTTTTTATCGTTCGAACTCGCCGATCCGGCCGGTCGGGGTGCTGGCCCAGTGCATCTTGCCCAGCAGCGTCCGCCAGTAGCTCACGCGCGGATCGGTCACGAAGCGGACGGTGCGCCCGCCCGCGCGGATGCGCACCGTGTCGCCCTGGAGCAGGCGGTGGTGGCCCTGGCCGTCGATCAGCAGCGTGGTGCCCGCCTCCTCGGTGGCGTTGACGGACCGCACGCCGATGTCGACCGGGATCTGTGCGTGCAGCACGATCGGGCGGAAGCTCAGCGAGTGGGCGGCGATGGGCGTGATGACGCAGGCGTCCACGCCCGGGGCCACGATCGGGCCGCCCGCCGAGATGTTGTACGCCGTCGAGCCCAGGGGCGTGGAGAGGATCAGCCCGTCCCCCGAGACCGTGGGCCCGGGCTGGCCGTCGATCGACAGGTCCAGCGTGATCATGCGGTAGGGCGGCCCCGCCGTCACCACCAGCTCGTTGACCGCGGTGGCGCTGTACCGCTCGGTCCCGTCCGGGCCGACCACGACGCCGTCGAGCGTGCGGTGCTCGCTGATCTGCAGCGGGCCCTCGCCGAGCAGCCCGGCCGCCGTGTCGCGGAAGGCTCCCAGTTCGTACCCGGCCATGAACCCGACCTTGCCGGTGTTGATGCCCAGCAGCGGCACGCCCATCGTCAGGCACGACCGGGACGCGGACAGGATCGTCCCGTCGCCGCCCAGCACCACGATCAGGTCCGGCCGGTCCGGCCCGATCCGCCCGTCCCGCACCGACTCGGCCAGTTCGCCGGAATCGATCTCGGCCACCAGGCGACCGTGCCGTTCGATCAGGGAGCGCACCTCGTCGCGTGCGGCCACGGCGCGGGGCTTGCGCGGATTGACGACGAGCATGGCGGAGCGTCCCATGGGCGTGATCGTAGCGGCCGCGGGCCCCCCGACTCTGGCTCAGGAGGCGGCCGCCGGCGTCTGCGGGCGAAGATCCTGCCTGGCGGGCACGAACGGGGCGTGCTGCACGGGATCGGCCGCGTGCCGGATCATGCGGGCGATCCCGGACGCGTCCAGGCCGACCTCGGCCAGCTGCTTGCCGCGCGAGTTTTGCATGATCCAGTGATCGGGGATGCCGTGGCGGACGATCCGCGAGGCGTCGAGGTGCATCTCCTGGGCCGCTTCGAGCACCGCCGAACCGAAGCCGCCGACGACGGAATGGTCCTCGAGCGTGAGCACGGGGATGCCGCGCTCCAGCAGCGATCGGATCAGGCCCGTGTCCACGGGCTTGGCGAAGCGGGCATCCCACACCGCCACGCGGTAGTCGGCGGAAAGCAGGTCGCGGGCCTCCATCGCGGCGATGGCGGGGGTGCCGAAGGCGAGCACCGCCACGTCCGGGCGGGCCGCGTCGAGATCGGCAAACTCGCCGGTCAGCAGCCGCGCCCGGCCCGGCACGAACGGGGGGCAGGGCTCATGCGCAAAGCGTTCCGAGCAGTCGTCGCGGGGATAACGCACGCTGCTCAGCCCGCCCTCCCAGGTCCGCATGAACTCGAGCGCCGCCCGCAGGCTCGGCTCGTCCATGGCGGCGGTCAGCACCGCGTCCGGCAGCGTGCGCAGGATCGCCACATCGCAGAAGCCGTGGTGCACCGCGCCGTCGCCGCCGACCAGCCCCGCCCGGTCAAGACACAGACGGACGGAAAGTCCCTGGAGGGCGACCTCCTGGAACGCCTGGTCGAACGCGCGCTGGACGAACGTCGAATACACCGCGAAGAACGGCCGCAGCCCGGTCTTGGCCATGCCCGCCATCATGTCCATGGCGTGGCTTTCGCAGATGCCGGTGTCGAAGCTGCGATCCGGGAACCGGGCGATCGACTTGACCACCCCGGTCCCGTCGGGCATCGCCGCGGTGGCGGACACCGTCCTGCCGTCGCGCTCCATGATGTCGGCCAGCGCGTCGGCAAAGGCCGCCGTGAACGACCGGCCGCCCGACTTCATCTCGATGCGGCACCCCAGCACCTCGTCGCGCTCGACCTTGAAGGCCTTGGGGGAGTGGAACTTGGTCGCGTCGCGCTCGGCGATGTCCAGGCCCTTGCCCTTGATGGTCTTGACGTGCAGCACCATGGGCCGGTCCAGATCGCGGGCCTCGCTGAGGAACTCGATGAGCGTGGGCAGGTCGTGGCCGTCGATCGGGCCGACGGTCAGCAGCCCGAACTTCTCGAACCAGGAATCCTCCGAGATGGCGGCCTTGGTCATCTCGCCCATGCGGTGATAGGCCTCGCGGAGCATCCCGCCGCCGGGCACATGCCGCAGCAGCTCCTTGGCGCCCTTCTTGAAGTCCGTGTAGGTGTGGCTGACTCGGACCCGGTCGAAGTACTGCGCCATCGCGCCCTGGGGCTTGGAGATGCTCATCCCGTTGTCGTTGAGCACGACAAGGAACTGGCGGTTGAGCACGCCCGCGCCGTTCAGGCCTTCCATCGCCACGCCGTTGACAATGGACGCGTCCCCGATGATCGTCACGACGCGGCGACCGTCCGGGTTGGTCTTCGGATCAAACGCCTCGCCGTTGATCGTGTCGCCACGCGCCATGCCGACCGCCGTCGAGATGCCCGTGCCCGCGTGTCCGACCCGGAACAGGTCGTACCTGGACTCGCTCGGCTCGGGGAACCCGGCCATGCCCTCGCGCGTCCGCAGCTTGGACAGCAACGGGTACCGGCCCGTGATCAGCTTGTGCGGATAGCACTGGTGGCCGACGTCGAACAGCAGGCGGTCGTGCCCGAAGTCGAACACGCGGTGCATCGCGAGGGTCAGCTCGACCACGCCGAGATTCGGCGCCAGATGGCCCCCCGTCGAGGAGACCTGCTGGATGATCGCCTCGCGGATCTCCTGGGCCAACTCGCCGAGCTGCTCGACGGTCATCCTGCGGAGATCCTGAGGTCCGGTGAGTTGGTCGAGCAGCTTCATGGCATCCCCGGATTCGGGACAAGGTCGTTCGGCGATTCGATTCTAAGCCAGCGGACGGGAACCCGCCGGGGTACGCGGCCGCGGCCCTCCGCGTTCGCGCCGCCGACCCGATCGCCCATTACCGGTCCCGCCGCGCCATCGATCGGCTCAGGTCGAGCAGTGCCGCGGCGGCGGCGCCGAGCGGTTCGAGCGCCCGTTCCGCGTCGGCCTGGACCCGCTCGATCTCCCGCCGGGTTCCTTCCAGCCCCAGCACGATGGGGTAGGTCAGTTTCCCGGCCTGTGCGTCCTTGCCCGTGGCTTTGCCGACCGTTTCCGGCGAGGCGGTGGCGTCCAGCAGATCGTCGACGATCTGAAAGATGAGCCCGAGGTCTTCGGAGAACCGGGTGATGGCGGACAGCCCGGGCGATCCGGGCGCAGCCCCGCCGAGCATCGCTCCCATGCGGCAAGCACCCCGGATCAAAGCCCCCGTCTTGTTGCGGTGGATCAGTTCCAGCCGGGCCCGGTCGTCGAGGCCGTCGGGCATCCCGCCGAGCGTGTCGTAGACCTGCCCGGCGATCATCGCCCGGGTTCCCTCGCCCAGTTCCCGGATCAGGGCCACCCGCAGCTGGTCGGTGATCCCTTCCGATCGCCAGATCGCGTCGTAGGCCATCGTCAGCATCGCGTCTCCGGCGAGGATGGCCATCGCCTCGCCGGCGTGACGGTGCAGGGTCGGCCGCCCGCGGCGCAGGTCGTCGTCGTCCAGGGCGGGCAGGTCGTCGTGCACGAGGCTGAACGCGTGGATCAGTTCGACGGCCACGCCGGCGGCCAACGAGTCCTCGCCCCGGCCGCCGACCGCCGCGGCGCAGTGCCAGGCCAGCACCGGGCGCAGCCGCTTGCCGCCGCCCAGCAGCGCGTACCGCACGGCGGCGCGCAGGTTCTCGGGCAGATCGCTCGATCCGACAAAGCCGTCGAGGGCCGCGTCCACCCGGTTGACGATGTCGCCCTGGGTCATGGGGAGCGGGATGGTACCCCCGACCGGGCGACGCCTCCTCGCCGCCGCCCCCGTACCATCCGTCCGTGTTCGAGCAGGCGCTTGCCATCTTCCGTGCCGGCGGCTGGGTCATGTATCCGCTGCTGGCCCTCTCCATGCTGGCGGTCACACTGGTGACCGAACGGGCGATCTACTGGTCGCTCAACCTGGGCACGGGCCGACGCTTCGCGTTGTATCTGGCCGATCTGGCGGGTGGCGGGGGTGGCGGGGG
>CAYNRF010000069.1:0-14977 GCA_964399525.1 uncultured Phycisphaeraceae bacterium
CATCCCCCCGGCCCTGGACAGGCCGCAAGGTCCTCGTCGCCATGTCCGGCGGCGTGGATTCCTCCGTCGCCGCCGGCCTGCTCAAGGAGCAGGGCGCCGAGGTGGTCGGCTGCTTCATGCGCCTCGGCTCGCCCGGCGAAACCCTCGACGAACTGCTCCCCTTCGACTCCGCGGGGGTGTCCTGCGATCCCGCCAAACTGAAAATCGGCCACCAGGGCTGCTGCTCGATCAACGACGCCGCCGATGCCCGCCACGTCGCCGCCGAACTCGGGGTGCCCTTCTACGTCTGCAACTTCAAGAAGGACTTCGGCCGCATCATCGACTATTTCGTCGACGAGTACGCCCGCGGCCGCACCCCCAACCCTTGCGTCCGCTGCAACGACTGGCTCAAGTTCGGCAAGCTCCACGAGTACGCCAAGCAGATCGGCGCCGACTTCGTCGCCAGCGGCCACTACGCCCGCATCGACCGCACCGGACCCGCCCCCATCCTCCGGCGTGGCCTCGACGCCGACAAGGACCAGTCCTACGTCCTCTTCGGCGCCCCCCGCGATCGTCTGGCCGAGATGGTTCTGCCCATCGGTGAGTACGAAACCAAGGCCGAGGTCCGCGCCATCGCCGAGCGCATGGGCCTGCCCGTGTTCGACAAGCCCGACAGCCAGGAGATCTGCTTCGTCCCCGACAACGACTACGCCGGCCTGGTCGAACGCCGCCGCCCGGAACTGAGCGTCGAGGGTCGCATCATCGACCGCCAGGGCAACCAGCTCGGCACCCACGCCGGCCAGCACAAGTTCACCATCGGCCAGCGCCGCGGCGTCGGCGTCGCGCTCGGCCACCCCATCTACGTGGTCGAAAAACGCCCCGACACCAACGAGGTCGTGGTGGGGGGGCCGGACGATCTCCTCGCCACCACCTGCGAGGTCCACGAGTCCAACTGGCTCATCGACCCCCCCGCCCCCGATACCTGGATCCCCGTCCTCGCCCAGCACCGCTACAACGCCCAGGCCGTCCCCGCCCGCGTCCAGATCCTCGATGCCACGCTGCCTTCCCAGTTCGCCCCGAACGCAAGTGAGGGGATGGTCCCCCGGCCGGCGTCTCCAACCCCCTCCGGCCGCCCCGGCCGCTTCCGCCTGGTTTTCGACGCCCCCGAACGGGCCGTCACCCCCGGCCAGGCCGTGGTGCTCTACGACGCGTCCGATAATACCCTGGTTCTGGGGGGTGGATGGATCGGATCCGTCGATGCTGTATAAATAGGTTTGTGTTTTGTCAGGTTCCGCTTCCACCCCGGCCTATGATCCCCCGATGACCGACCAGACCATCCAGCCCGACGCCGCTTCCGACACCAACCACCTGGCCGTCTACCTCTCCGGCCTCAACGCCGAGACCTACGAGCGGGCCGACGACCCCAGCGCCGACGCCGACGGCCATGTCATCAACGGCACCATCATCAAGCGCCCCGAAGACCCCGGCTCCATCGTGCCTGTCCGCGTCCGCATCGGCCACGGCGTGTCCGCCCAGACCGCCGCCAAGATGCTCCGCAAGATGGCCGACATGCTCGAGAAGCAGCCCGACTTCCTCTCCGACCGCGCCGGCGCCGCCATCCGCCGCCTGCCCGACGGCACCGCCATGCGCAAGCAACTGACCGTCCAGGCCATGCTCGAAGTCGCCGAGCAACTCGGCGCCGAGGAAAAGCAGCGCCTCCTGGCCAACCTCCCCGTCATCCGCGTCCAGATCGACGACCACCGCACCGGCCCCGGCGGCTGGCAGGGCGGCACCATCGAAGGCCCGGGCGCCTGATCAGCCGCCTTCGGGCAGTTCGCCGACCAGCAGCACATAGCCGTCCGGGTCGTGCACCCGGATCTCGCCGCCGGGCATGTAGGGCGGCGTCGTCACGTCGAACACGACCTCCCGCCCGCCGTTCGGGCCGGGCTGTCCGGTGAACCGGCCCCCGTCGTGCAGCCCGCCGCGCAGAAGGCGGTCCCGCAGCGACCGCACATCGCCGCAGTGCAGATAGAACAGCACGGCCTGATCCTCGGCGGCTACCGGACCGCTGGCCAGCGCCAGCATGAGCCGGGCCCGGCCGCACGCCGCCTCGGCCCACACGGTGCGTCCGCCCGGGCCGGCAACCGTCGTCCGCCGCTCAAGGCCCAGCAGGGCGTAGAACGCGAGCGACCGCTCGACATCGGCCACGTGCGCATACGGGACCAGCGCGTGCACGCCGCTGCTCGGGCCTGCCGGTGTTGCAGATGGACTCATGACGCACGCTCCTTGCTCTGAACTCCGCCGTCCACATCCGATGCGGCGTGCGGCCCGTCCGCCCGCCATGCGATCAGCACAACCCCGCCCAGCACGCACCACACACCGTAGATCACCACGAACAGCCGGAACCCGGGCACGTCCACCCGCAGGTGTTCCCCCGCGTGCATGGCCAGCGGCGCCAGCCCGCACAGCACCCCGCCCACACCCATCCAACGCCTCCACCCCGGCACCCCCGCCAGCGTGCACGACCACAGCAGGGCCGAGAGCGACAGGCCGACGATCCCCACACGCGCCGCGGTCGCGTTGACCTCGCGGCACAGCGCCAGCACCGGCCACACCGCGGCCAGCCCCGCCTCGTCGATGCCCACGTACCGCGCCGCGACGTTCGGCAGGATGAACCCGTTGACCAGTCCGGCCACCACATTCCCCGCCAGGCCGACCACCAACGCCACCATGCCGGCCCGCACCAGCGGCCGGTTCGGCCCCAGCAGGTCCCGCAGCCACAGCAGGCAGATCCCGATCGCCAGCAGCAGCGTGATCAACGACCCGTGGACGAACGTGTTGCCCGGCAGCCCCCGCCCCATGCGGTCGACGAACTCGGCGTGGTCGTGCGTGCCGGAGGTCGGGTGCATCGCCATGATGACCACGGAGAGCACCGCCGTGACGAGCAGCACCCAGCCCGCGGCGCGGACGTGACGGGGTTCGGGGAAGAGCGTGTCGGGGACGGTGCGGGGGTTGGGGCGTGTGTTCATGCCGCAACCCTTGGCGGTGCCGCCGGGCATGGCCAGACCCGCCGGGACGATCCGGACAGTCGGGCCGTATTGTCCGGACATGCCCGAGCCCGCCGAGACTGCCCACGCGACCGACCGCCCGGCGATGACCCGGGCGTGGATCATCGCGGCGTTCAACCGGCTGGTGCTGGGCCGTCGGTACGAATCGGTGAGCGTCGGCGAGGTCACCCGCAAGGCCGGCGTCGGGCGTTCGACCTTCTACGAGCACTTCCGCGACAAGGACGACGTGCTCCGCCAGGCGCTGGCCGGGGTGCTCACGCCGCTGGCCGACGCGGCGGTGGGGCGTGGGGATCCGTGCCGCGTGCACGCCGTGCTCGACCACATCGGTGAGAACCGCGACCGAACCCTCGCGATGCTCGACGGCCCCGCGCGGGCGCAGATCGAACAGGCCCTGGCCGATCTCGTCCTCGCGCGGCTTTCTCCGGACACGGCCGTGCCCGCCGACGCGACCCAGCGGCTCGAGTCCCGCCGGCTGGCCGGCTCCCACCTCGCGGTGCTGCGGGCCTGGCTGGACGAGCCCGACCGGCACACGCTCGCCGCGTCGGTGGCGGCGATGCTGGCGCACCCGGCGGGCGCGCCGTCGCCCCGGCCTATTCCTTCTTCATGATGAACAGATAGTTGAACCCGCGCAGGAAGAAGTTTTCCTCTTCCGCGGACTTGTGCCAGTTGCCGCGCTGCAGCTTGGTGTTGCCACGGACGACGGCGATGATGTCCACGGGCCTGAAGTAGTCCCGCATGATCGAGAAGAGTTCGAAGCCGATGGGCATGAACAGCCCGCCCTTGACGCCCTTCTCCTTCCGCCACGAGTCGGAGACATACAGCCCCATGTAGCGGTTGGGCTTGAGCACCCGGTCGATCTCCGCGATGACCTCCTCCATCGCCTCGTAGTACGCCTGGCCGGGCATGACATCGTCGCCCCGCATCGGCGCGCCCGCGTCGAGCTTGCCGATGCAGTTCGGATCGTTCGAGTAGTCGATGTGCGTCGAGTACGGCGGGTCAATGAAGCAGAAGTCCACGCTCTGATCATCCAGCGGGATTTCCCGCGCGTCGGCCTTCGTGATCTCGGGGCGCTGCGGGTTCAGGTCAAAGCCGATGCCGCGCCGGTCCAGGTCGGTGCACACGTCCAGCGTGGTGCCCGAGCCGCACATGGGGTCCAGCACGGTGTCTCCCGCACGGGTGTACCGCTGGAGCAACTGCCAGACCACCCAGCTCGGCGTGGCCCCGGCGTAGTCCTTGCTGCCCTGAAACCGCGAGTCCTTGGCGTCGTAGTGCTGGCTGGGATACTCCCACAGCGTGGTGGTCGCGATCCGCAGCGGCGGCCGCTGGCCGGGCCGCGGCCCGCGGGGCCGGTCGTCCCGCCCCGCATTGGGGTCATTGGCGGCCCGCTCGATCTTGGCTTTGAGCGATTCATCACGGAACGGCTTGCGCGGCGGGTTTGGCATGCCGAAGTCTACGACCCCAGCCATGCAAGCCGCGCCCGGCAGGAAGCGGACCCGCCGCGCAAGTCAACGCAGCGGCTTTCCAGCCAATAGCAACTACGTTCCTCCTCGATGCCTCACCGCTGTCAGGCAAGCATCGTGAAGGCGGTGATCGGTACCACAACACACGCCAAAATACCCAGCACTGAAGTAAGCAACGCCGAATGTCCCGCACGAACGCCCAGGCTCTTCGCCCCGAGCTTCAGAAAGTCGTACATAAGCACTAAGTTGATGGTCACGCAAGCCATCTGGACGACACTCGAGACGACCATGACCGCGATAAGAGAGCCGACGCCCGCTCCCTTGAAAATCGCCGCTGTTGCGGTGAGCATACAAACGACCGCAACCGCCACCGACACCCGTAACCCGACCCGGCTCCATCGAAGCGACGCGCGGAATCGATCCGGAATGACGATCGAACCACCACATTCCGAGCACGTGTCGGTCCGACCGGCGCTCGTGTCATATCCGCAGCGAGGACAGAAATCGAAAAGGTTCGGTCGACGCCCGCCCTCCCTCACGGCAGCGCCTCAATCACCCGCTGCTTCGCCTCCACCAGCGGCGCCCGGATCCGCGCCCCGCTCGCCCGCGCGTGCCCGCCGCCGCCGAGCGTCTGGCACACCGCGTTGACATCCACGGCGTCCTTCCCGTCCCACCCCGTCGGCTTGGACCGCATCGACACCTTGGTGAACAGGCCCTGCGCATCCTCCTGCTCGGTCAGCAGCACGGTCACGCGGATCGCGGGCACGGTCCGCGGGATGTCGATGAACCCGCCCGACTCGCCCGGCGCCGAGCCCGACATGCGGAAGTCCTCGGTCCTGAGCGACATCACGGCCGCCTGCTTGGCCGGCACCAGTTCCAGGCTCGCCAGCGCCCGCTGCATCAGCCGCAGGCGGCTCGGCCGGTCGTTCTGGTCCAGCAGTTCGAGCAGTTCCGTGTGGTTGACGCCCGCTTCGAGCAGTTCCGACGCCAGCCGCATCACCCGCGCGTCCACGTTCGAATGCCGGAACCACCCCGTGTCCGTCGCCAGCCCGGTGTACAGCGGCGTGGCCACCTCCAGCGGCAGTTCGGACGCCGACGAAACGCCCAGCAACCTGCAGCACACCGCGGCCACCGGCTGCACCGCCGCCGCGGCCGAGGTGTCCAGCAGGCGGTGGTCGGCGATCTCCGCGTCCCCCTGCAGGTGGTGGTCGATGATGGCCGTCCGCTCCAGCCGCTCCTCGATGAAGGTGCGGAACGGGTCCAACTGGTTCCACGAGCCCGTGTCGCAGATGATCACCGCCTCGGGGTCGAACGCCCCCGGCACCGGCTGGCCCTGCTCGATCACCCGCACCTTGGTCGATCCCATCAGCACCGGCGCCCACTCGGGCATCGGGGCGGCGTACCAGCATTCGGCCGCGGAGATCGCCCCCGTGGTCCGCCGGCTCAGGTTGATCGCTCGCGCCAGCGCCAGCGTCGAGCCCAGCGCGTCACCGTCCGGCTTGATGTGCGTCAGCAGCACCGCCGTCCGCATGGACCCGATCCAGTCGGCCATCTCGTTGACCGACACCGTCGGCGTCCACGACCCGGAAGAAGCGTTCATCATGCTCATCGTGGCTCCGACGCGACCGCGTCCGCTTGGCGACCCGTTCCAACACCCGCCCCCATCAGTGGCCCGACGATCTCGACGCACCGCGCACAATCCCGCGTGATTTGACCCACCAGGGCCTCCAGCCCGTTGACCCGGACGATGTCCCGCACCCGCCCGATCAGCCGCAGCGTACACGACCAGCCCGATTCGGGCAGGTCAGGAGGCGGGTTCCAGCGCTGGCCGTCGGGTGTCATCAGATACGCCTCCACCCGATGCTCGGCCCGGTCGATCGCCGGCCGCCCGCCCACATGGATGGCCGCCACGGCCTCCCGCCCCGACCCATCGGGCAGCACCGCGATCCCGGCATACACCCCGTCCCCCGGGCACAGGCACCGCGTGGACAGGTTGGCCGTGGGAAACCCGATGGTCCGCCCCAGCCGGTCCCCGGTCACCACGGTCCCGCTCACCTCGTGGGCCCGCCCCAGGACATACGCCGCGTCCCGCACCCGCCCGTGGGCCAGCAGCCAGCGGACCAGCGTGGACGAGGCCACCACTTCCGACTGGTCCCGCAGCGACACCACCATCGGCGGCACCACCTCGACGCGACCACCTCGGGCGGCCGCCAGTTCCGCCAGCGTCGCCACCGACCCCGCCCGCCCCTTGCCGAAGTGAAAATCCGGCCCCTCCACCAGATGGGTCGGCCGGTGCGTCTCGAACAACCAGTCCACGAACGCCGCGGGCGACATCCCGAGCAGGTCCGGCGTCGGCTCCAGGCGTTCGACCCGGTCCGCCCCGGCGTCCCGCAGCCGCCGGACCCGGGTCTCCCACGGCTCGATCTCGGCCGGGGTCAGCTCCGGCCGCAGGCGGGCGAAGGGGTGGGGGTGAAATGCCATGGCCACGACATCCCCGTCCGGCCCGACCAGTGCGCGGGCGCGGGACAGCAACGCCCGGTGCCCCAGATGGACGCCGTCGAAGTTCCCGATCGTGATGGCCCGTTTCGCGGCCTGCGACATCGATCAACAAGGGTAGGTGGCTGGTGGGGAACCGCCCGGGCCTGCGTAGGATCCGTCACCACCGGACGCGGGCGTGAGGGACGCCCGTCCGACCGGTCGGCGGCCCCTCCGCCTCTCCCCGGCCGCCCCCCAGCATGCGTTCGGAGCCCGCGCCCCATGGGTCTGTTCACCAAGAAGTCCAAGCCCGCCGCCCCGTCCCCCTCGGCGTCCTCCAACGCCCACGCCGCGGGCGTCGGCCCGGCGACCGGCGATGAGGCCCGCATCCGCGCCCTCGGCGCCGAGATGCTCGACAAGGCCCGCGCCCACAAGGCCGGCCTGCTCAGCGCCAAGTTCTATCAGGACAAACTGATGGACTGGTCCATGAAGGACAAGAACTTCAAGGTCCAGCTGTTCCGCTTCGTCGACGCCTTCCCCGCCCTGACCACGCCCGACCTGGTGCACGATCACCTCGTCGACTACCTGACCCAGCCCGGCGTCAAGCCCCCGCCCGGCATGGACCTGGGCCTCAAGGCCGGCGGCCTGGCCAAGGGCCTGATGACCAAGACCATCTCGTCCCAGATCACCGGCATGGCCGGCAACTTCATTGCCGGCACCGACGCCGCCGACGCCCTGCCGACCCTGCGCAAGCTCTGGAACGACGGCATCGCCTTCTCCGTCGACCTGCTCGGCGAGGCCTGCGTGTCCAACGCCGAGGCCGACGCCTACCAGGCCAAGTACCTCGACCTGGTCGAAAACCTCGTCGGCGAGGCCTCCGGCTGGAAGCCCAACGATCGCCTGGAGAAGGACCACCTCGGGACCGTTCCCCGCGTCAATGTGTCCATCAAGGTCTCCAGCCTCTGCGCCCAGTTCGACCCCATCGCCCCCGAGCCGGCCATCAACGACCTGATGCGCCGCTTGAAGCCCATCCTCGAAGCGGCCAAGCGCAACGGCGTGCTGATCAACTTCGACATGGAGCAGTTCTCGCTCAAGGACCTGACCCTCGACGCCTTCATGCACGCCTGCGAGACCTTCGACTTCGAGGCCGGTCTGGCCATGCAGGCCTACCTCAAGTCCGGTGTGGACGACGCCAGGCGCATCGCTGACTGGGCCCGGCGCACCGGGCGCGTGGTGACCGTCCGCCTGGTCAAGGGCGCGTACTGGGACTACGAGACCATCCACGCCGAGCAGCAGGGCTGGCCCTGCCCGGTCTGGAACGAGAAGTGGGAGACCGACCGCTGCTTCGAGCAGATGGTCGAGGTCTTCCTCGACGCCTGCCCGCGTCAGCCCGGCCAGGGCGGCATCAAGCTGGCGCTGGGCTCGCACAACGTCCGCTCCATCGCGGCCGCGCTGGCCGGGCTGGAGCGCCGCCAGCTCCCCCGCGAGGCCCTCGAACTCCAGATGCTCCACGGCATGGCCGACCAGCTCAAGTACGCCGGCGCCGAGATGGGCCTGCGCGTCCGCGAGTATGTCCCCGTCGGCGAGATGATCCCCGGCATGGCGTACCTCGTGCGCCGCCTGCTGGAGAACACCTCCAACGAGTCCTGGCTCAAGGCCGGCTTCCTCGACAACGCCGACGCCGCCGTGCTGCTCGCCGCCCCCGCCCCCAAGCCCGGCACGCAGCGCAAGACCGACCTCGTCGAGCAGGCCAGGGAACGCCACATGCTCTCCCCGGCCGTGCCCGGCGTGGGCGACGGCCGCCCGTTCTACACCGAGCCGATGCGCGACTTCTCCAACGCCCGCCAGCGCGAGACCTTCGCCCGGGCCGTCGCCGCCGCGTCGGTCCCCAAGATCGCCAACGACCGCACGGTCGATCAGGCCAGGGCCATGGTCGACGCCGCCCACAAGGCCTTCGCCGCCTGGCGGGACTTCGACCCCATCCAGCGCAGCCGCGCCCTGGTCCAGGCCGCGGAGATCATGCGCTCGCGCCGCGACGAGCTCTCGGGCATCGTCTGCAAGGAATCCAACAAGACCTGGCGTGAGGCCGACGCCGATGTCTGCGAGGCCATCGACTTCTGCGCCTATTACGCCCGCTGCGCGCCCGCCCTCTTCGAACCCCAGCGCCTCGGCAAGTTCATCGGCGAACTCGACCAGGTCTGGCACCAGCCCCGCGGCGTGTGCGCCGTCATCTCCCCCTGGAACTTCCCGCTGGCCATCTGCTGCGGCATGACCGTCGCGGCCCTGGTCACCGGCAACACCGTCGTCGTCAAACCCGCCGAGCAGACCCCCGGCATCGCCAAAGTGATGCACGACATCCTGACCGACGCCCTCCGCTCCGTCGGCGCGCCCGAGGGCGTGCTGCACTTCTGCCCGGCTCCGGGCGAAACGGTCGGCGCGGCCCTGGTCCGCGATCCGCGCATCGCGGTCATCGCCTTCACCGGCTCCAAGGCCGTGGGCCTGGACATCATCAAGGCCGCCGGCGTCACGCCCGAGGACCAGCACCACGTCAAGCGCGTGGTCTGCGAGATGGGCGGGAAGAACGCCGCCATCATCGACGTCTCCGCCGACCTCGACGAGGCCGTGCTCGGCGTCCGCACCTCCGCCTTCGCTTTCCAGGGCCAGAAGTGCTCCGCCTGCTCGCGGTGCATCGTCATCGACCCCGCCGGCCCCGACGGCCCGCGCATCCGCCTCTTCACCGAGCGCCTGGCCGAGGCCACCAAGACCCTCGTCCCCGGCCCCGCCACCGCCCCCTCGACCGATGTCTCCCCCGTCATCGACGCCGAGGCCGCCGCCAATATCCGCCGCTACATCGAGATCGCCCGCAAGGAGGGCCTGCGCGAAGTGGTGGGGGACAAGGACTTCAACCTCCCCGCCGGCATCGACAACCTCATCCCCCCGCACATCTTCGCGGGCGTCACCCCGGCCCACACCATCTACCAGCAGGAGATCTTCGGCCCCGTGCTCACCATCGTGCACGCCAAAGACTTCGACGAGGCCCTGGCCCTGGCCAACGGCCACATGTACAAACTCACCGGCGGCGTTTTCACCCGCAAGCCCAGCCACATCGAACGCACCAAGCGCGAGTTCCGCGTGGGCAACCTCTACATCAACCGCGGCATCACCGGCGCGCTGGTCGGCCGCCAGCCCTTCGGCGGCTTCGGCATGTCCGGCGTGGGCAGCAAGGCCGGCGGTGCGGAGTACCTGTACCAGTTCGTCGAGCCGCGGGCCTGCTGCGAGAACACCATGCGCCGGGGATTTGCGCCGGAACTTTGATCGTCGGGACGGCGTCACATGCGTCCCACGGGTGCGCACCGGAGCCAACCGTGAACGATACGATCCGCCAGCTCGAACGCGAAGTCGCCGAGGCCAAAGCCCGCCTCCGTGCGGCCCGCCGCGCCGCACCCCCCGAGCCGGTCGAGGACTGGACGCTCACCGACCTCGACGGGTCCCCCGTCCCGCTCTCCGCCCTCTTCGGCCCGCACGACGAGCTGCTCGTCGTCCACAACATGGGCGGCTCGTGCCGCTACTGCTCGCTCTGGGCCGACGGATTGGTCGGCCTGCCCGACCAGCTCGCCACCCGCTGCGCCTTCGTGCTCTGCTCGGATGACCCGCCCGCCGCCGCGGCCCGCGTCAAGGCCGACCGACGCTGGCCCTTCCGCGTCGTTTCGGGCCATGGCACAGGCTTTGCCGCCGCCATGGGCTTCCGCGCTTCGGACGGCAAGCCCTGGCCCGGCCTGAGCGCCTTCCAGCGCCGCCCCGACGGGTCGATCGTCCGTACCGGACGCGCGGCCTTCGGCCCGGGCGATGACTTCTGCCCCGCGTGGTCCATGCTCGAACTCCTCCCCGAGCGCGCCTGGCAGCCCCGCTGACCCCCACCCTCCCGCCCCGCTCAACTCGGGCCTTCCCTCTCCCATCCGCCATGCCCCCCTCCACCCCCACCGGACGCGTCGTCATCGCCGGCGGCTCGGGCTTCCTCGGCATGAACCTCGCCCGTTGGCTCACCGCCCGGGGCATGCCCGTCGTCATCCTCTCCCGCTCCGCCCCACCCCCCGGCGACTGGACCCACCAGCCCTGGGACGCCCGCTCGCTCGGCGACTGGGCCGACACGCTCGAAGGTGCGGCCGCCGTGGTCAACCTCGCCGGGCGCACCGTTGACTGCATTAAGACCCCGCTCCACCGCGACCAGATCCTGCGCTCCCGCGTCGAGTCCACCCGCGTGCTCGGGCGTGCCGCCCGCGCCTGCATCAGCCCGCCCCGCGTGTGGGTGCAGATGTCCACCGCCCACATCCACGGCGATTCCGAACTGCCCTGCGACGAGTCCTCCGCCCTCGGCGAGGGTCTGGCCCCCTTCGTCGGCCGGGCGTGGGAGGAGGCCTTCGACGAGTCCTGCCCCGACGGCGTGCGGCGCGTGGTCCTGCGCACCAGTTTCGTCATCGGACGCACCGGCGGCCCCCTCCCGAAACTCGCCCGCCTGGCCCGCCTCGGCTTGGGCGGCGCCATCGGCTCCGGCACGCAGGGCATGAGCTGGATCCACGAGGCCGACATGAACCGCCTCTTCGAACGGGCCCTCACCGACCCGTCCATGCACGGCGTCTACATCGCCTCCTCGCCCAACCCCGTCCCCAACCGGACCTTCATGCGCGAACTCCGCCGCGCCGTCCGCCGCCCCATCGGCCTGCCCGCGATGGCCTGGCAGGTCCGCCTCGCCGCCCCGCTCGTGATGCGCACCGACCCCGACCTGGCCCTTTACGGGCGATACGTCATTCCCCGCCGCCTGCTGGACGAGGGCTTCGACTTCCGCTTCCCCGATCTGCCCACAGCACTGGCCGACCTCCTCCGCCCGGCCACCTAAGATCCGCCCCTGGAGGCACCACCATGTCCGAGGCGACGATCGCACGCCACTTCATCCAGCAGATCATCGACGCCGACATCGAATCCGGCAAGTGGGGCCCGCCGGGCGACCGCTCCGTCGTCGCCACCCGCTTCCCGCCCGAGCCCAACGGCTACCTGCATATCGGCCACGCCAAGTCCGTCTGCCTCAACGCCGGCCTGGCCCGCGAGTACGGCGGCAGGTTCTACCTCCGCTTCGACGACACCAACCCCGCCAAGGAAGAGCAGGAGTTCGTCGACTCCATCGCCGCCGACGTGGAGTGGCTGGGGGGTCACTGGGAGCCGCCCGTCCGCTTCGCCTCGGACTACTTCGAGCAGATGTACCAGTGGGCCTGCGAACTGATCGAGAAGGGCCTGGCCTATGTCGACGAGCAGCCCGGCGACGCCATCAAGGCCCAGCGCGGCAGCCTGACCGAGCCCGGCGCCCCCTCGCCCTTCCGCGACCGCCCCGCGTCCGAATCGCTCCGCCAGTTCGAACGCATGCGCTCCGGCGAGGTGCCCAACGGCGCCATGGTCCTCCGCGCCAAAATCGACATGGCCAGCCCCAACATGAACCTGCGCGACCCGGTCATGTACCGCGTCCTGCACGCCCACCACCACCGCACCGCCAACAAGTGGTGCATCTATCCGATGTACGACTGGGCCCACGGCCTCGAAGACTCGATCGAGAACATCACCCACTCGCTCTGCACCCTGGAGTTCGAGAACCACCGCCCCCTTTACGACTGGTTCATCCACGCCATCAACCGGGACCGCGGCCCCGGCTCGAAGTGGGGCATGCCCATCCACCATGCCCAGCAGATCGAGTTCTCCCGCTACAACCTCGAATACACCACCATGTCCAAGCGCTACCTCAAGTCGCTGGTGGACGAGAAGAAGGTCGAGGGCTGGGACGACCCGCGGATGATCACCGTCGCCGGCCTGCGCCGCCGCGGCTATACCAGCGAGGCCGTGCGAAACGCCGTCATCGAGGCCGGCATCACGAAGTTCAACGCCCTGACCGACTTCACCAAGCTCGAGAACGCCGTCCGCGACGACCTCAACGTCCGTGCTCCCCGGCGCATGGTCGTGCTCGATCCGGTCAAACTCATCATCACCAACTGGGGCGACCACGGCGACCCCGAGCGTCTGGAAGAACTGCCCGTCATCAACAACCCCGAGGACGCCGCCGCCGGACACCGCCCCGTCAAGTTCGGGCGCGAACTCTGGATCGAACGCGAAGACTTCATGATCGACCCGCCCAGGAAGTTCTTCCGCCTCGGCCCGGGCCGCGAGGTCCGCCTCCGCTGCGCCTACTGGGTCACCTGCCACCACTTCGTCACCGACGCCGAAGGCCGCGTCACCGAGATCCACTGCACCTACGACCCGGCCACCCGCGGCGGCGACTCCCCGCCCCCCGACGCCGACGGCAACGTCCGCAAGGTCAAGGGCACCCTGCACTGGGTCAGCGCGGCCGACTGCCTGACCACCACCGTCCGCCTCTTCGATCGCCTCTTCAACGCCCCCCGCCCGGGCAAGGCCACCGGCGACATCATGGACGACCTCAACCCCGACTCGCTCACCGTCCTGACCAACTGCAAGGCCGAACGCGCCATCGCGTTCCCCACGCCGGACGAGCCGGAGTGGTCCGACGGCATCCGCCGCTTCCAGTTCGAACGCCTTGGATACTTCTGCGTGGATAAATCGTCCTCCCGGGATGCGTTCGTGTTCAACCGGACCGTCACGCTGAAGGACTCGTGGAGCAAGGAACAGACCAAAGGAGCCGACTGATGGGAGCTTGGGGACACGGCGCATTCCAGAACGACGACGCGCTCGACTTCGTGGGCGACCTGCGCGAAGCGGGCTCCTGGAAGTCCGCCGCCGCGGAGATCCAGCGCATCGCCGACGATGTTGCCGACGGCGAATACATCGAGGCCCCCGACGCCAGCATCCTGCTCGCCGCCGGCGCGCTGGCCGCCCATCAACGCGGCCGCCCCGTCGCCGAATGGACCGACGACGTTCCCCCCTCATCCTTCCCCACCTGCCCCGACCGCGTGGTGGCCGCCATCGCCGCCGCCCTCCCCCGCGCCGTCCGCGGCCCCGACTCCGAACTCCGCGAACTCTGGGAAGACACCGACGATCTCAAGGACTGGCTCAAGGAATCCGAGGCCATCATCGCCGCCCTGGCCTGACCCTCCCCGGAAAGCCGCGCCCGAAGCAAGCGGGATCTTCCTGACCAACAAGCCGCGACTGCAAGGGAGCGGCCGAGCGACGCACGCTCCCATCGCAGTCTGCAATCAACACACATCGCAAATCCCACTCCCTCTCCGTGTCGCGCGCAACTCCCTCGGCCCGGCTCCTGACGTACAAGTCCAGCGTTTCGAGTGAGATCCGCATAAACTCCCGCATGCCCCTCGCCGCCTGCCACCGCTGCGGCCTCGTTCACCGCCTCCCCCCGGTGCCGCCCCGCCATCGCGCCGCCTGCACCCGGTGCGACGCCGTGATCCCCCACGAGCGCCACCCCCGCGCCCCCGCCCGCACCGCCGCGCTCGCCATCGCGGCGCTGCTCATCTACCCGCTGGCCCTGACGCTGCCCGTCATGACCATCACCCGCCTGGGCCACACCGAGACCGCGTCGATCTGGACCGGCATGGTCGGCCTGCTGGCCGAGGGTCACCTCGCGGTGGGCATGGCCGTGCTGTTCTTCTCGATCGTCGCCCCGATCGCCAAACTGGGCGCCCTCTTCGCCCTGTGCGCCCCGCGCGTGCTGCCCGCCCGCCACCGCGCCCGCACCTACGCCATGGTCGAGTTCCTGGGGCGCTGGGGCATGGTCGATGTGCTGCTCGTCGCCGTGCTGGTGGCCGTGGTCAAGCTCGGCGACCTGGTCACCGTCACCCCCGGCCCCGGCGTGCTCGCCTTCGGCTCGGTCGTGGTCCTCAGCCTGCTCGCCTCCGCCGCCTTCGATCCCCACGCCCTCTGGGAGCCCGACGCATGACCGAGCCCGAAACCGTCCCCGTCGCGACGCTCCGCCCCGCCCGAAGGTTCAGCACCACCTGGCTGATCCCGCTGGCCGCCCTGGTCTTC
>CAYNRF010000070.1:0-14593 GCA_964399525.1 uncultured Phycisphaeraceae bacterium
CGCTCGCCGCTGATCTGGGACGTCTTCGCGGTGTCGACCTACGCGACGGTCTCGGCGCTGTTCTGGTACATGGGCATGATCCCCGACCTGGCCACGCTGCGTGACCGGGCGTACCTGCGGCTGCAGAAGGGCCTGTCGCGTCCGTTCGGCATCCCGATGCCGGTGGGCAAGGACATCGTGGTGCCGTTCCTGCCCCGCCCGGACACGCTGCGCGTGCTGGTGTACGGGCTGCTGGCCCTGGGCTGGCGGTTCTCGAGCCGGCACTGGCACCGCTACGAGAAGGCCTACCTGATGCTGGCGGGCATCTCGACGCCGCTGGTGCTCAGCGTGCACTCGATCGTGTCGTTCGACTTCGCCACCTCGATCCTGCCGGGCTGGCACACGACGATCTTCCCGCCCTACTTCGTGGCGGGCGCGGTGTTCGGCGGGTTCGCGATGGTGCTGTTCCTGCTGATCCCGATCCGGGCGATCCTGCCGAACTTCTCCGACCTGCTGACGCTGCGTCACCTGGAGAACATGGCCAAGATCATCCTGGTGACCGGCACGATGGTGGGCTTCGCGTACTCGATGGAGTTCTTCATCGCCTGGTACGGGGCCAACCGGTTCGAGTTCGAGGCCTTCGCCAACAACCGCGTCAACCCGATGGTCGCCCCCTACTGGTGGGCCTACTGGACCATGATCATCTGCAACGTGGTCTTCCCGCAGCTGTTCTGGGTCCGCCGGTTCCGCCAGAGCCCCGTGGTGATCTGGATCGTCGCGCTGGCGGTGACCATCGGCATGTGGTTCGAGCGGTTCGTGATCATCGTCACCAGCCTGCACCGGGCCTTCCTGCCCGGCGAGTGGCACATGTTCTGGCCGACCTGGGTGGACATCCTGACGTTCGTGGGATCGTGCGGCATCTTCGCCACGCTGTTCCTGCTGTTCCTCAAGTTCCTGCCGGTGTTCGCGATGGCCGAGGTCAAGCTGGTCATGCCGCAGGCGCACACCCACGAACACCACGACGACCACCACGGTGAGGAGCACTGATCCATGTCGGCAGTCAACACCATCAAGTCGGCCGTCGCGGAGTACTTCCCGATGTTCGTCCGCAAGCCCGCGCCGCGGTTCGTGTCCGAGTCGGGCAACCGGGTGTACGGCATCGTGGCCGAGTTCTCTGAGACCCCCACGGTCTACCACGCCGCGGAGATGGTCCGCGACGCGGGCTACTCGAAGTGGGACGTCCACAGCCCCTTCCCGGTGCACGGGATGGAGAAGGCCATGGGCGTCAAGAACACCAAGCTCCCGCTGGTCGCCCTGGGCGCGGCGGTGTTCGGCGTGGCCTTCGCGGCGTTCCTGCAGTGGATCACGTCGGACTACCTGTACCCGATGGTCACGCAGGGCAAGCCGTACGGCGCGTGGCAGCCGTTCATGCCGATCATGTTCGAGCTGGGCATCCTCTTCACGGCGTTCGCGTGCCTGTTCGGCATGCTGGCGCTCAACGGGCTGCCGCGGTTCCACCACCCGCTGTTCGGGCACGAGCGTTTCTACCGGATCAGCAACGACCGGTTCATGATCGCGATCGAGGCCGACGACCCCAACTTCGATCCCGCCCGCACCCGCGCCCTGCTCGAGAAGGCCGGGGGAACCGACATCACCATCATCGAAGAGCAGGACTGAGCCAGAACGGCCTGCCCCCACCGAGCGATTCGGGGCCGACAAGGGGCGAGGAAACGACGATGACGACCAGCCATTCCAACACGCGACGCGCCGGGGCCACGACGGGCCTGTGCGCGGTCGCCGTGCTCGCGGGCCTGGCGGTGCTGCCCGGCTGCCGGGGCGACCGCACCGACAAGCCGCCGCGCCAGTTCTTCCCGGACATGGACGACCAGCCCAAGCTGTTGCCGCAGACCGGCACGCAGTTCTTCGAGGACGGCCGGTCGGACCGCAACCTGGTGGCGCGGACGGTGCCGTTCGGCTCCACCGCGCACGACCCCGGCCAGATCGCCGGCTCGGGATGGGCCGACGACATCCTGGCCGACCGGGAGCGCCTGCTGCGGACCGATCCGACCTTCGCCTTCGGGCTGCTGGCCGGATCGACGATCGAGGAGCCCCGCTACGCCGAGATCATGCCGGTGGAGGTCACCCGCGACCTGATCCTGCGCGGGCGCGAGCGGTTCGACATCTACTGCTCGGCCTGCCACGGCTACACGGGCGTGGGCGGCCAGGGTGAAGGGGCCGGCACGGTGGGCCGGCTGTGGAGCTACGCCCCCGCCAACCTGATGGCCGACCTGTACCGCGACCGGTCGCAGATGCAGGGAACCGACGGCTATCTGTTCCACATCACCCGCAACGGCCTGAAGAACCCCGACGGCACGTACCGCATGCCCGGGTACGCCCACGCCGTGGACGAGGCGGACGCGTGGGCGATCGTCGCCTACATCCGAACGCTGCAGGCCGCCCAGGGGGTGCCGGCGTCGTCGCTGGACCCGGCGGACCGCGCCCGCCTGACCGAGACGGGAGGCAACCCGTGAGCCAGATCGCCGCCGATCATTCCGGCCCCAACCATCCCGCCCCCGCGCAGACCGCCCTGTCGGACGCCGCCTGGCGTCGCCGGCTCGAGCAGATCGCGCACGACCCGCGGATGCGCGATGACAACATCCACGCCCGCGGCGTGCTGGGCAAGTTCGGCCTGCCGCTGCTGTTCGTCGGCATCGCGGGCCTGCTGCTGACCGTCATCGGCGGGTTCTCGATGAACCTGCGCCACGCCCTGGCCGCGTACGAGGTGGGCGTGTTCACCGCGCTGGCCATGTCGCTGGGCTGCCTGTTTTTCCTGCTGGTCTTCCACTCGCTCAACGCGGGCTGGGTGATCACCTGCCGGCGCATCTTCGAGCACGGCGCGGCCCTGCTGCCCTTCTGCTGGCTGGCCCTGATCCCGGTCGTCGCGATCGAACTGATCAACGGCGGCGTGCTGCTGGCGTGGATGGGCGGCACCGGCGGCGACTACCTGCTCGAGAAGAAGGCCGCCTATCTGAACCCCGGTTTCTTCCTCGTCCGCGTGCTGGTGTACGGGGCCGTCTGGTCGTTCCTCGGATGGCGGTTCGCCTCGCTGAGCCGTCGCCAGGACGAGACCGGCGACCGGACGCTCGGCCGCAAGGCCCGCTTCACCGCGGGGTGGGGCATCCTGCTGTTCGCGCTGACCACCGCGTTCGCGGCCTTCGACTTCCTGATGAGCATGGACTTCCGCTTCTTCTCCACCATGTGGGGCGTGTACTTCTTCGCGTCCTGCGCCCTCTCCGGGGTGTCGGTGGTGGTGCTGACCCTCGCGGTGCTCCGGTTCCGCGGCAAGCTCGACGGGCTGGTCACCCCCGAGCACTTCCACGACCTGGGCAAGCTGGTCTTCGCGTTCACCGTGTTCTGGGCCTACATCACCTTCTCGCAGTACTTCCTCATCTGGTACTCGAACATCCCCGAGGAGACGGCCTGGTTCGTCTACCGCAAGGCCGAGGGCTGGCACTGGCTGTTCGTGCTGCTGTGCGTGGGCCACTTCATCGTGCCGTTCCTGATCCTCGGCTGGCGGGGCGTGAAGCGCAGCCCGCTGCTGCTGGGCGTGATGGCCGCGTTCATGATCCTGATGACCGTGATGGACCTGGTCTGGATGATCCGCCCCATGGTGTACGTGCAGGTCCCCGCGGTCGTCAACGCCGGCCTCCAGGAGCCCGGGCTGGCCGGGATCTGGCTCGACATCGCCGGCGCCGCCGGGGTGCTGGGCATCTGGGGCTGGCTCCTGACCCGCCGGGTCGAGTCCGGCCCGCTGCTGCCGCTCAAGGACCCGCTGCTGCACGAATCGATGGCCCACCGCAACTACGTGTGAGCCGAACGACCGAACGCCGGGCGGGAAGGAAACCTCCCCCCGGCGATTGACTGAGCCCCGGCCCGACGCCGGGCCCGAGAACGCACCCGCCCTTCCCCCCTCCGGGCATCCGCCGGTGGGGAAACGGCGAAGACGGAGGTTGATCATGAGCGATGCCCATGGCCATGACGCGTGGCACCAGCACACCGCCGCGGAAGGCATGCCCCAGCACGAGCACGGCTCCCACACGAGCACCAAGGCGCTGGGCCTGACCTTCATCATCATGGTGGTCGGCGTGATCGCCGTCATCCTGGTGCTGATGGCCTACTTCAACTCCTACGTCTCGCGTTTCCGGGCCGAGCGTCAGGAGGGCACGGCGATGATGCGTCCGGCGTTCGAGGCCAAGGTGGCCGCGAAGCAGCGTCTCGAGGAGTTCGGGTGGATCGACCGTGCCGCCGGCACCGTCCACATCCCGCTCAACAACGCCATCGACCGGGTGGTCAACGAATACGGCCAGCGTCGCAGCCAGGCCGAGGAGCAGACCCAGAGCGATGTCCAGGGCTGACCGCCCCATCCCGATGTTCCGTTCCCTCTTCCATTCCATGGTGGGGGCGGTGACCACGCTGCTGGCCGTGGGCGCGGTGTCCCTGCCCGCCCCGCAGGCGGGGGCGCAGCTCATCCTGCCCCGCGAGCAGGTGGAAGAGCTTCAGGGCGTGGACATCGAGGAGCGGCTCAACAGCCAGCTCCCGCTCGACGCGATCTTCACCAACGACCGCGGCGAGACCGTCCGGCTGGCCGACTCGTTCGGCGACGGCAAGCCGGCCATCCTCGCGCTGGTGTACTACGAGTGCCCGGTGGTCTGCACCATCGTGCTCGACAAGCTGCTCGAGTCGCTCAACGAGCTGGACTACACCGCCGGCGAGGACTACCGGCTGATCGTCGTCAGCTTCGACCACCGCGAGGGCACCACCCAGGCCCAGGGCAAGAAGTACCGATTCCTGACCCACTACAACCGCCCCGTGCTGCCCCCCGAGCCCGGCCGGGCCGAGGGCGTGGCCTTCCACACCGGCGACCGCCTGAACATCGAGCGGCTGACGGAGGCCGTCGGCTTCCAGTTTGCGCCGCTGGCCAACGGCGAGTGGTCCCACGCGTCGGGCATCACCATCCTGTCGCCGGACGGCCGGGTCATGCGGTACCTCTACGGATACTCCTACCCCGCCGACCAGCTCAAGCTCTCCCTGCTCGACGCGACCGACGGCAAGATCGCCCGCAGCCTCGGCGAACGGATCATGCACTTCTGTTTCCGCTACGACCCGACCGCCGGCGCCTACTCGCTCGAGGCGATGGCCCTGATGCGTCTGGCCGGCGCGGCCACGGTGGTGCTGCTGACCGTCCTGATCGTCTGTCTGCTGATCGGAGAGCGCGTGCGCCGCCGGCTGCGCGGCGATGCGTCTCCCATGACCGATTCCAACCCTGGTGACGATCGCGGGTCGTCCCGGGCGGGGCGTCGCCCCGTCACCCCCGCAGGGCAGGTGTCCTGATGATGTACACGCTTGCGTCCGCCAACCAGTCCTGGCTCAGCCGTCTGATCTTCCGCAGCGCCCCGGCGTCCGATTCGGCGCTGTCGACCGACGCGCTGTTCATGATGATCTTCTGGTTCTCGGTGTTCTTCTTCGTGCTGCTGATGGGGCTGATGGTCTACTGGACCATCAAGTACCGGCGTCGCCCGGGCGTGCCCGCCCCGGTCAGCCCGCACCACAACACGCCGCTCGAGATCATCTGGACGGTCGTGCCCAGCTCGGCCCTGCTGGTGATCTTCGTGCTCGGCTTCCAGGGGTACATGTCCAAGATGGTCCCGCCCAGCGGCGCGCTCGAGCTGAAGGTCGACGCGTGGAAGTGGGGCTGGTCGGTCACGTATCCCAGCGGCGTGCAGAGCACCGAGACCCGCCCGCTCTCCGAGGGTGAGATCGGCTACCCGATCTTCTACGTGCCCGAGGGCGCCGACGTCGACCTGCGCATGTCCTCGCGGGACGTGATCCACGCCTTCTGGATCCCCGACTTCCGCACCAAGATGGACGTGTACCCCAACCGCTTCACCGGGTACACCTTCCGCACGCCGACGCTGGGCGCCAACGAGTTCGTCACCGACACCTCCGGCGAGACGCCCGTGCAGATCCCCGGCCGCGACATGTGGGTCTTCTGCGCCGAGTACTGCGGCGACGACCACTCCCGCATGGCCGCCACGCTCCGCGTCGTCCCCCGCAACGTGTACGAGGAGAAGCTCGCCAGCTTCGCCTCCACCGGCGACCCGGTCAAGGACGGCGAGCGTCTCTGGGCCACCCGCTGCGCCACCTGCCACTCGGTCGACGGCGGCCCGGGCACCGGACCCACCTGGAAGAACTCCTACGGCTACGAGGTCGTCCTCGCCGACGGCACCAGCCTGATCCGCGACCCCAACTACATCCGCGAGTCGATCCTGGTGCCCAACGCCAAGGTCGTCGCCGGCTACGCGGCCAACATGCCCAGTTTCCAGGGCCAGCTCGAACCTGAGCAGGTGGAAGCATTGATCGCGTTCATGAGATCCATCTCCGACCGCGGCGGACCCGCGGAAGGGGAAGCCACGACGGAAGACGCAGCACAGGAACCGACCGAAACCACCGACGGAGGTGAGCAATGAGTACCGCTGAGCTGACCGGTTCCATCCCCCACGACCACCACGAAGGGTCCTATCTCGAAGGACCCGCCGGGTTCTGGTCCCGCATCTGGCAATGGGCCACCACGGTCGATCACAAGAAGATCGGCGTGATGTACCTCTTCGCCGTGCTGTTCATGTTCTTCCTGGGCGGCGTCGCGGCCCTGGCCGTGCGTCTGGAACTGCTCGACCCCGTCCGCATGACCACCAACGCGGCGGGCGAGACCATCCAGACCGGGCACATCCTCCAGAGCATCCTGGGCGCCACCGAGATGTCCGGCAACGAGATCTACAACCGCGCCTTCACCCTGCACGGCGCGATCATGGTCTTCATGTTCATCGTGCCGTCCATTCCCGCGTCGCTGGGCAACTTCTTCCTGCCCATCATGCTCGGGGCCAAGGACGTGGCCTTCCCCCGCCTCAACCTGCTCAGCTGGTACATCTACGTGTTCGGCTCGATCTTCGGCGTCGCCTCCATCCTGATGGGCGGCGTGGACACCGGCTGGACCTTCTACACGCCGTACTCGTTGACCACGGACGCCGACCACTGGCGCGTCGTGCTCATGGTGCTCGCCGCGTTCATCCTGGGCTTCTCGTCCATCCTGACCGGCATGAACTTCATCGTCACCGTGCACAAGCTCCGCGCCCCCGGCATGGGCTGGTTCGACATGCCCCTGTTCATCTGGGCCGTGTACGCCACCAGCATCATCCAGGTGCTGGCCACCCCGGTCATCGGCATCACCCTGCTGCTGCTCATCTTCGAGCGGGTGATGAAGATCGGCATCTTCGACCCGGCCATGGGCGGCGACCCGGTGCTCTACCAGCACTTCTTCTGGTTCTACTCGCACCCGGTCGTGTACGTGATGATCCTGCCCGCCATGGGCATCATTTCCGAGCTGCTCGCGGTCCACTGCCGCAAGCACATCTTCGGCTACCGGGCCATCGCGTTCAGCTCGCTGGGCATCGCCGCGGTGTCCTTCCTGGTGTGGGGCCACCACATGTTCACCGCCATGGGTGAGCTGGCCGCCATGCTCTTCTCGGCCCTGACCTTCCTGGTCGCCATCCCCACCGCCATCAAGGTGTTCAACTGGATCGCCACCCTGTACAAGGGCTCGATCGCCATCAACACCCCGATGTGCTACACGCTGGCCTTCCTGTTCCTGTTCACCATCGGCGGCCTGACGGGCCTGCCCCTGGGCGCCCTGGCCACCGACCTGCACCTGCACGACTCGTACTTCGTCGTCGCCCACTTCCACTACGTGATGATGGGCGGCACCGTCATCGCCTTCGTCGGCGGCATCCACCACTGGTGGCCCAAGATGTTCGGCCGCATGTACAACGAGACCTGGGGCATCATCGGCTGCGCCATCGTCTTCATCGGCTTCAACGTGACCTTCTTCACGCAGTTCATCCTGGGCACCCAGGGCATGCCCCGGCGCTACGCGAACTACGTCGACGAGTTCCAGACCCTGCACGTGATCTCCACCGTCGGGTCCTGGCTGCTGCTCGTCGGCTTCGTGATCCACTTCTTCAACTTCGTCCACTCGCTCATCGCCGGCCCCAAGGCCCCGCCGAACCCCTGGGGCGGCCTGACCCTGGAGTGGGAGGCCGAGTCGCCCCCCATCGAGCACAACTTCCACCACGAGCCCATCGTCAAGCACGGCCCCTACGACTTCGACACCGTGGTGCCCCCGCACTGCGATCCGAAGGACTACCCCCTGCCCACCCCGGCGCCGCGCCACTGATCCTTTGAACCCTTCGCGGCCCGGGCCAAACGGCCCGGCCCGCGCTTCACACAGAATCCACCCTCCCCGGGCCTGGGCCCGGATCCGGAGCACGCGATGCAGACCACACTCGACGCCTACGACACACCGGCGCCAGCCCACATCGCCAAGCACCCCAAGCACTGGCGCAACCGCAAGGCCGGTCACCACTGGCGCACCCACGACGAGGAGTTCGACGGCGCCAAGCTGGGCATGTGGCTGTTCCTGACCACCGAAGTCCTGCTGTTCGCCGGCATCTTCTGCGCGTACGCCGTCTTCCGCTTCCTGTACCCCGAGGCGTGGGCCGCCGGCAGCCACTACCTCGACTGGCGGTTCGGCGGGGCGAACACGGTCATCCTGCTGATCTCCTCGTGGACCGTGGCCAACGCCGTCCGGTGCGCCCAGCTCAACAACCAGAAGTGGCTGCGGATCAATCTGATCGTCACCCTGGTCTGCGCCGCGCTGTTCGTCTTCATCAAGCTGCAGTTCGAGTACATCCCCAAGCTCTCCGACGGCAAGGCGCCGGGCACGTTCTTCTCGTACCCCTTCGCCGCGACCGAGCACGAGCAGCTCTGGTGGTCGCTGTACTACATGGGCACCGGCATCCACGCCCTCCACGTGCTCATCGGCGCCTCGCTGCTGGGCTGGGTGCTCTACCGCTCCTGGAAGTACGAGGCCTACGGCCCCACCGAATACACCATGGTCGAGAACTCGGCCCTCTACTGGCACCTGGTCGACCTGGTCTGGATCTTCCTGTTCCCCCTGCTCTACCTCATCCACTGAGCCCGCCCTGCCCCCGCCGGCCCCGCCGGCCGCACGAGCGCCCCGTTCTCCCGCCACCGCCCACGCACGCATCCCTCCGTTCCCGGAGCTGAACCGATGAGCCACGCCGCCCACGCCCACAGCAGCCACGCCGAACTCGGCTGGAACCCCGAAGACCCGCACGGCACCAACACGCACGCCCACGGCCACGTCGTCGTCGGCTGGAAGCTCCAGCTCGGCGTGCTCATCGCCCTGCTGCTGCTCACCGCCCTGACGGTCGGCTTTTACAACGCCGAGAAGTGGGCCGAGTCGGCCTTCAACATCGACCTGCCCAACTGGGTCAACGTGATCGGCGCCATGTCCATCGCCACCATCAAGGCCACCCTGGTGTGCATGTACTTCATGCAGCTGCGCTACGACAAGGCCCTGAACACCTTCGCGCTGCTGTTCTGCCTGTTCGCCGTCGGCCTGTTCGTGTTCTTCTCCATCATCGACCTTTCGACCCGCGGCCGCGTCAACGACTTCAAGTTCGGCGAGATCACCGACGGCGGCACGGGCGTGGGCCTGTCCGCCCAGGCACGCGACCCCGCCTTCGACGCCCGCGTGTCCCCGCGCATCGAGACCGCCGGCGGCAGCATCGCCGACTTCCGCCGCGGCGAGTACATGACCCGGTGGATGGCCAAGAACCCCGGCAAGACCGAGATCGACTTCTGGGCCTACTGGTACGGCCACGCCGGTTCCCGCGCCCAGCGCCATCCCGCCGACACCTCCAACTTCTTCGCCCAGCTCGGCCTGGACCGTGACCCGGCCGAGGTGTCCACCGCCAACCGGTCCATCCCCCGCCACGGCCGGTCCGACGCGCTCGAGCTCAACCCCGGTTCGTCCCACGCCGGGGCGCACGGCGGCGATCACTGACCCCAGACGGGCGACCCGCCCGCACCAAGAGGCCCATGACCCGCGAACCAAGCACACCCCGCCGGCTCAAGCTTGTGCCTCTGGCCGTGGCGGGCGTGTCGCTCGTGATGCTCGTCATCTCCGTGGTGCTGCTGGCCGGACGCGTGCGGGCCTACAACGAGTCCGCCATCCAGTCCCTGTTCGCCTACATCGAGGTCAACAACCCTTCCTTCCGCTTCCAGGATCGCGCGGTCGAACTGAGCGACACGGTGGACGGGGAGGGCCGGCCCTTCCTGCGCATCGCCTACGGACCCGACGAGCTGCTGATCCCCGTCGCCGTCGAGACCCGCCAGAAGCTCCCGGCGTTCTTTGCCCGCCACTCGGACTGGATGCGCATGGTGTTCTTCGCCGACCGCTCCGGCATGGACATGCGGACGTTCGAGGACAAGATCGCCGGCGACGAGATCCCCGCGCGGCTGGTCGTCGTCACGCGCACGCCCTTCGGGGCCGACCCGGCCAAGGACGCGCTCTTCGGCCTCGAGCAGGAGCAGAACGAGTCGACCGCGGAGGTCCGGCGCGACCGCTGGCTGTTTGATTTCTACGAGCTCAACCCCGAGGGCGGGTTCACCGTCCACCAGCCGCTGCGCTTCCCCGAGTCCGGATCCAGCCTGCTCCGCCGCCAGAACCAGGCCAAGCTCCGCGGCGAGCCCATCCCCGAGCGCAACCCCGGCGAGCTCGAGGAGCGGACCTGGCAGTACGGCGCGGCCCTGAAGGTCATGCCCCGCGCCCCGGCCATCACCTTCGAGAACCAGGCCCTCCGCGCCGCCGGGTGGACCCTGCCCGCGGCCTCGGCCTCGGTGCTCGGCCTGATGTTCGGCGTCTTCTTCGCCCTGGCCCCGCAGCGCCGCCGCGCCTGAGGCCCGCGTTCATGCGCCATGCCCATGAAAAAGCCCGGCCTTGGCCGGGCTTGCTCGTGCAATCCGAGCCGGGTTGGACTCAACCCGGGTGACCGTCACTTGGTCGGGTCGATCTGCGGGGCAGCGGGCTGGGTCCGTGCCGGCGCGGGCGCGGCCGCGGAGCCGCTGGGGCCACGCCAGGTCGAGGGCACCAGGTAGATCTCGACGCGCCGGTTCTCGGCGGTGCCCGCGTTGGGGTTGTTCGGGACGGCCGGGCGATGCTCGCCCCAGCCGGCGGCCTGCAGCCGCTCGGGCGCCACGCCGCGATCGGCGAGCACGCGACGCACCGAGATGGCGCGGTGGGCCGAGAGGTGCATGTTGGTCGGGTGGCGCTGGGCGGTCGCGGACGAGATCCGCTGGCTGTCGGTGTGGCCGACGATCACGATGTCGTACCCGGCGGCCTCGTTGCTGGAGAGCACGGTGGCCAGGCGTCCCAGCGCGTCGGCGCCGGCGGGCTGCACCTGGTCCGAACCGGACGCGAAGGTGAGGTCGCTGGAGAAACGCAGCATGCCGCGGTCCGCGTCGTACACGATCAGGTCGGGGTACTGGCGGGCCAGGTTGGCCAGCGCGCGATCGGTGGTGGGGTCGAGCCGGCCCAGTTCCAGGCCGCCGAGGCGGCCCTCGAGGTCACGCATGGACTGCATCGCCTGGTTGAGCTGGTCGCGCAGGCGGTTGTTCTCATCCGTCAGATTGGCGATGACCCCGGAGGCGCCCCCGGCCGAGCCCGACAGGGCCGCGTTCTGCGCCTGGCAGGCCTGCAGGCTGGCCTGGGTCTGCTGGAGCTGGTCCGTCAGGCTGCGGTTGGTTTCCCACAGCTTGTCGTACTCGCCCTGGCTGACGCAGCCGGTCAGCCCGGCGGCCATGGTGACGATCGCGGCCGACCGGATCGCCCGGCTCCGCGTGAAGATGCGCTGGTTCATGCTGGTCATTCGGTCCGCTCCTCGGTGACGCGTCCCGGCCTTGGAACGCGGATTCATCCTACGATGCCCGCGGCGTCGACGCGACCGCGCCCGCGGACGACGCCGCCGGATATCTGGCATCGGCCCACGCGCCCCGCGGGCATGAAACGACGCGATGACCCACGAACCCAGCCCCCCTCGCATCCCGCCCGATCTGCTCGACGACCGACCCGGCGTGGTGCGGATCGATGCGGCCGCCGTGGCCGACGCCCGCCTCGGGGTGGCCGGTCCGGGCTCGCTGCTGCTGCGTGTCCACCCGGATCAGGTGGTCGAAGTGCTCGCCGTCGGGCAGCCCGCCGCGCTCGACATCCCGCACCTGCCCGCCCCCGACCGGCGTCTTGCGCTGCCCGCCCACCTGATCCTGCCCGGCCTGGTCAACGCCCACGCGCACCTGGACCTGACCCACTTCGGCCCGATTCCCCACGATCCGGCCGACGGCTTTGTCCGCTGGGTCGAGCACATCCGAGCCGGTCGGGCCCAGACGCCCGATGACATCGCCGATTCGGTGCGGCGGGGGATCGCGCTGAGCCTGGCGGGCGGCAGCGTGGCGGTGGGGGACATCGCCGGCGCGCCCGGCGGGCGTCTGACCGACGTGCCCGCGCGCGTGCTGGCCGCGTCCCGGCTGGCGGGCGTTTCGTTCCTGGAGTTCTTCGGCATCGGTCGCTCCGCGGCCGGGGCGGTCGAGCGGCTCGACCGGTTCGCACGCGACACGCTGCCGGGGCTGCGGTCCGCGCTGGCCGGGTCGCGCGTGCGCGTGGGCCTGCAGCCGCACGCGCCCAACACCGTGGATCTGGGCGTGTACCGCTGGGCGGCCGCGCTGGCGGACCGCCACGGACTGCCGCTGGCCACGCACCTGGCCGAGACCCCGGAGGAGCGGGCGTTCGTCGCCGGGGCGACCGGGCCCCAGCGGGCCATGCTCGAGCGGTTCGGGCTGTGGGACGACTCCGTGCTCCACCACATCGGGCAGGGCCGGCACCCGGTCGCCCACCTGGCGCGCCTGCTGCGCGACCACCGGCTGCTGTGCGCCCACGTCAACGACGCGCCGGACGAGGCGGTCCGGGTGCTGGCCGAGACCCGCACGCCCGTGGTCTACTGCCCCCGCGCGTCGGCGTACTTCGGCGTCGCCACCCATTTCGGGCCGCACCGGTACCGGGACATGCTGGCCGCGGGCGTCCGGGTGTGCCTGGGGACCGACTCGATCGTGAATCTGGACACATCGGACCGGATCAGCGTGCTCGACGAGATGCGGCTGCTGCACCGGCGTGACCGGGTGGATCCCCGCACGTTGCTGGCGATGGGCACGGTGCACGGGGCCGCGGCTCTGGGGCTGGACGAGGGGCCCGTGACCCTGGGGCCCGGTCCGCTGGCGGGACTGCTGGCGGTACCGGTCGCCGGCGGGGACCCCTGGTCGGCGGCCATGGCGTCTGACGATGGCCCGATCGTCCTCTTTGTGAATCGAGAATCTTTCTAAGATTGTGTGGCGGGGATATCATTCCTGCTAAACCGAAAGATGAGCGCATGAGCAGGAAATGGCAACGCAACAAAGCATGGGAGGACCAGCACCTGACCGGCGCGTTGACGCCCGTCCGCTGGGTCCTGCGGGCGTTCAGCAGCATCCCCCTGGCGGTCGTGCTGCTGTCATTCATTTCGGTGTTCTGCGCGCTCGCGTCGGTGCCGGTCGGTCTGCTGGCGACGATCCCCACCTGGGCGATCATCACGCTGACGGTGGTGCTCGCCGGGCTGATCCCGGCGCTGATCGGGGTCGCGTTCGTCCGCTGGCTGGCCCCGCGCCAGGCCCGGGGCACGCGGTTCTGCCTGACGGTGCTGGCCGCGCTCGGGCTGGCGACGGCCGGCGTGGGCGCGTGGGCGCGGTTCGCGTGGCCGTCGTTGCACTACGACCCGGCGACCGGTGAAGGGCTCAAGCTGTTCTCCGACTTCGTGACCGAGTACAAGTCGGTCACGGTCCGAAGGCTGCCCTGGCTGGAGATGACCGAGACGCAGTTCTACGCCTGGTGGCCGATGCGTCTGGCGCTGATCCTGTTCGTGGTGAACATGGTCACGGCGACGGTGCGTCGCATCGAGTTCAACTTCAAGAACATCGGCGTGCTGACGGTGCACTCGGGCATCGTGCTGATCGCCGTCGGCTCGGTGTTCTATCAGAAGTTCAAGCAGGAGGGGGACACGCTGGTGCCGGCCCCGGCCATGGGCGACCGGGTCGGACCGCCGCAGGGCGTGTTCTACGACCGCGAGGACGTGGTCCTCTACGCCGGGCAGCACACGGGCCCGACGGGACAGGTGCGTTTCGAGCAGCGGCTGCTGGCGGGCCTGCCCCGGTACAACAACTACAACCTCCGCGCGGGCGTGGACGTGGGCGAGGGAGAACTGTTCTCCGAACGCGACGTGCACGGGGCGCGGCCGCCCGCCGATGCGGAACTGCAGCCCGGCGAGCGTCTGGCGATGTCGGACTCGGGCCGCGGGCTGGACATGCGGGTTCCCGACGCGGACCCCCGCCAGCGTCTGCTGTACGTCGACCCCGACATCAAGTTCCGCGTCGTCGGCTACGCGCCCTACGCGCGGATGCAGACCGACTGGGTGCGTGCGCAGCCGACCCGCAACCCGGCGGTGGACAACCCGATGCGGATCGTCGAGCTCTACGCCTTCAACGTGCCCAATGCGGACCTGCCCGCCGACGGCAAGCTGTTCGAGTTCCCGTTCTTCCTCAGCGATCCGTCGCAGCG
>CAYNRF010000071.1:0-3561 GCA_964399525.1 uncultured Phycisphaeraceae bacterium
ACGCCGGTCGGAAAACCCAGGAATCCCGCGGACTTCCACGTTGTTCACGGCCGACCAGCTACGTGATCGGGACGGAGATCTTCTGGGGGCAGGACCGCCTGGACTTCGTCGGCCGTCACCTGTCCCGCAGCTGACGGATCACTTCGCGGCTGGGGCGCCGCCCGCCCGGGCCTGTTCCAGCATGCGCAACGCGATTTCGCGCTCGCCGAGCACCGTCGAGTTGGCCCCGAGGCCGGACAGAGGGGTTACCGCCTCGTCGGAATGGGCGCGGGCGAGGATCTCGAGACGCGGGTTCAGCAGGCGGGCCTGCTGCACCACCTGCCCGGCCTCGAAGGCCTCCGGGATGGTGCAGAAGAGGCGCCGTGCGGCGGTAAGGTTCGCCGCGGCGATCACCTCGGGATCCGCGGCGTTCCCAACCAGCACCTCGGCGCCGGCGCTGCGCGCTGCAGCGGCAGCGTTCTCGTCATCGGAAACGACGAGCACCGGCCGGCCGGCCGCGACAAGATGCGGCCCGATCAGCGAGCCCACCCGGCCATAGCCGACGACGACGTCATGGTCCGTAAGGGTGGTGACCGCAGGCGCCTCCCACTCCGGCGGCGGCGGCTCGGGCGGTGACGTCACCGGCAGCGGAGCGGCGACGGGCGCAGCCGGAGGCGGAGAGACCGGTTGGTCGGATGTGAAGCGTATCCGGGTGAGCAGCCGCGTCCGCCCGCGCTCAACGCCTGCGAAGATGAACGGGTTGAGCGTGATCGAGATGATGGCGCCGGCCAGCACCAGGTCTCGCCCCGCTTCCGGCAGCAGGTTCAGCGCCACGCCGAGACCGACAAGGATGAAGGAGAATTCGCCGATCTGCGCGAGCGCCGCCGAGACGGTGAGCGCAGTTGTCGTCGGGTGGCCGAAGGCGCGCACGATCACAAAGGCAGCGACCGATTTGCCAAGGATGATGATCAGCACGGTCGCCAGCACGGCAAAAGGCATCTGCACCAGCACGGCCGGGTTGAACAGCATGCCGACCGAGACGAAGAAGAGCACGGCGAAGGCGTCGCGCAGGGGCAGAGCCTCCTCCGCCGCGCGCTGGGACAGGCGGCTTTCGCCCATCATCATGCCGGCGAAGAAGGCGCCGAGGGCGAAGCTCACACTGAACAGCTTGGCCGCGCCGAAGGCGACGCCGAGGGCCACCGCGTAAACCGCCAGGCGGAACAGTTCGCGCGAGCCCGTATGGGCGGCGTGGTGCATGATCCACGGGATCGCGCGGCGACCAGCGACCAGCATGACCGCCGTGAAGGCAGCCACCTTCACCAGCGTGATTCCGATCGTCGTGGCGATCTGGTCGAGCGGCAGGTGCGTGTCGGAACCGAGCGCCGGCGCCAGGCTCGGGAGCAGCACGAGAGCCATGACGACGACGATATCCTCGACGATCAGCCAGCCGACGGCGATGCGGCCCCGCTCGGATTCGAGGATGTGGCGCTCCTGCAGGGCGCGGATCAGCACGACCGTCGACGCGACGGACAGCGCAAGGCCAAAAACGATTCCTGCGCCAACTCCCCAGCCCAGCGCCCAGGCAAGCCCCATGCCGAGAAGGGTCGCGACGCCGATCTGCGCCAGCGCGCCTGGCAACGCGATGCCGCGGACCGCCATCAGCTCCTTCGGGGAGAAATGCAGGCCGACACCGAACATCAGCAGGATGACGCCGATCTCCGCCAATTCATGCGCCAGCTTGAGGTCCGCGACGAAACCCGGCGTAAAGGGGCCCACCATCACACCCGCGGCGAGGTAGCCGACCAGCGGCGACAGGCGCAGCCGGTGCGCGACCATGCCGAGCAGGAACGCCAGCATCAGGCCCACGGCGATCGTCGCGATCAGGGGCGTTTCGTGGCCGGGCATTTCCCTCTCCCTTCGCGCGCCTTCTTACATGCTGCGCTCGAAGGCTGTTTCAACCGGAAATTTTGCGATCTTGCATCATTATCGTGAGAATTTTCGCCGATTTATGCTGCCGCATAACGCGAAAGCGTGAGATCGTCATGAGCGATTTCTGGCTGCCGCCCGGTGATCAGGTCCGCGAGCAGCCGCCCCGAACCGCAGGCCATGGTCCAACCCAGCGTACCATGGCCGGTGTTGAGGAGCAGGTTGGTGAAGCGCGTCGGGCCGACCACCGGCGTGCCATCCGGCGTCATCGGCCGCAGGCCGGTCCAGAAGCTGGCTCGCGCGAGGTCGCCGCCACGAGGGAAGAGGTCTGCGACGGAATGCGCCAGGGTCTCGCGCCGCGGCTTGCGCAGGCGCAGCGAGAAGCCGGCGAGCTCCGCGGTGCCACCCACCCGGATGCGGTCGCCGAGGCGCGTGATGGCGACCTTGTAGGTCTCATCCATCACGGTGGAGACAGGCGCAGCACTCTCCTCCGTCACCGGCAGCGTCAGGGAGTAGCCCTTCACCGGATAGACTGGCACATGCACGTGGAGCGGCCGCAGAAGCGCCGGCGTGTAGCTGCCCATCGCCACCACATATCGATCGGCGGTGAAGCGGCCCCGATCGGTTTCCACGCCCGTGACCACGCCGGCCTCGCTGGTGAGGGCGCGGATCGTGACGCCGTGGCGGAAGGCCACGCCCGCGGCCGCTGCAAGGGTGGCGAGGCGCTGAGTGAAAAGGAAGGCGTCGCCCGTTTCGTCGCCCGGCAGGCGCAGGCCCCCCACGAACCTGCCGGAGACAAGGCCTAGCGCCGGCTCGGCTCCGATGCAGCACGCTGCGTCCAGCAGTTCATGGCGGACGCCGAACGCCTCCAGCACCTCGACGTCCGCGGCCACGGCGTCCAGCTGCTTCTGCGTCCGGAACAGCTGCAGCGTGCCCTTCGCACGCTCGTCGTAACGGATGCCGGTCTCGGCGCGGAGTTCCACCAGGCAGTCGCGGGAGTATTCGGCGAGGCGCACCATGCGCGCCTTGTTGGTGCCGTAAGCAGCTTCGGTGCAGTTCGCCAGCATCTGGCCCAGCCAGCGGTAGAGTCCACCGTCGAGCTTCGGCCAAAGCACCAGCGGCCGGTGGCGCATCATCAGCCACTTCAGCGCCTTCACCGGAATGCCGGGACCGGCCCAGGGCGCGGAATAGCCGGGCGAAACCTGGCCGGCATTCGCGAAGGAGGTCTCCATGCCCGCGGCGGGCTGGCGGTCCAGCACGGTCACCTCGTGGCCGGCTCGCGCCAGATACCAGGCGCTCGCGACACCCACGACACCGGAACCGAGAACCAGAACCCGCATGGCAGCCTCCGCATGCAACGCTGGCAGGATAGGCAGCAGGATCGGTGAATTTCTGGCGTATCCGGCGCAGGCGCTGGCATATTCTCGGCATTCTTCGCATCTTATTGCGTCTTTTCGCAGGAGCCACTGCATGGACGAGATTGACCGGGCGATCGTCCGGGAGTTGCGCCGCGACGGGCGCATGCCCAACGCTGCCTTGGCCATGGCGGTCGGCCTGTCGCCTTCCGCCTGCCTGCGCCGCCTGCGGCTGCTGGAGCGCAATGGCACAATCCGTGGCTACACAGTGATCGTCGAGGAATCCCCCCCGCGCGACGCC
>CAYNRF010000071.1:3571-10572 GCA_964399525.1 uncultured Phycisphaeraceae bacterium
TCACGGTGATCGTGCAGATCACGCTCGACCGGCAGACGGACGAGCATCTCCGACGGTTCGAGGACGCCGTGCGGAAATGCCCGGAAGTCCGCGAGTGCCACCTGATGACCGGGATGTCCGACTACCTCCTGCGCGTCGAGGTACGCGACGCTGCCGACTACGAGCGCCTGCACAAGGAGGCGCTGTCGCGCATGCCGGGCGTCGCGCGCATCCAGTCGAGCTTCGCCATCCGTACAGTGATCCGGGGCTGAGGCCGGCGGAAATCCCTCGCACGCCGACCGGCACCATTATCGCTCGGCTGCGTTGCGCGTGGCGAAGCACGTCCTGCGGGAGATCGCGATGCCCGACCGTCCCCCCACCCCGTCGCTCTGGATGGTTGCAGCCGCAGCCGTCGCTGGCTGGTTCGCGCTGACCGGAACTGCCCGGCGGCGACCCGCGCGAGCCGGGCGCCGCCCCCTGCACGCCATCGAAGCCGAGAACGCGGCACCGGAGGACGGCACCGGGAGGGACGTCGCTCAGCCACACCAGTTTTCGGGGCGCGGCTGGTGGATGATCCTAAAGCGGACCGCCCAGCAGGCCAGTGAAGACCGGCTGTTGACCGAGGCCGCAGGCATCACGTTCTACACGCTGCTGGCCCTGTTTCCCGCGATCGCAGCGCTGGTTTCCCTCTATGGCCTCGTTGCGGCCCCTGACACCGTCTCGCAGCACCTGCAGGCATTAGGCGGTGTCGTGCCGGGTGGGGGGATGCAGCTGATCGAGGAGCAGGTGGAACGCGTAACTTCGCGCCCGAGCTCTACCCTGGGTTTCGGCGCGGTTGCCGGCCTGGCGGTCTCGCTCTGGAGCGCCAACCAGGCGACCAAGGCCATCTTCGACGCACTGAACGTCGTCTACGAGGAAGAGGAGAAGCGCAGCTTCGTCCGCCTGACCCTGACGACGCTGGCGTTCACGCTGAGCGGGCTTCTGTTCGCCATAGCGGCCATGGTCGCCGTGGTGGTGTTGCCCGTGGTGCTCGGCTTCGTCGGCCTTGGGACGACGGCCGAATGGGCCTTGCGGGTGGCAAGGTGGCCGCTGCTGATGGTGCTGGTGGGGTTGGTTCTGGCGGCACTTTATCGGTTCGGGCCGAGCCGACAGAAGGCGCGCTGGCGCTGGGTGACCTGGGGCAGCGTGTTTGCGGCCGTTGTTTGGCTCGGGGTGTCGCTGGCGTTCTCCTGGTATGTCGAGAACTTCGGAAGCTACAACGAGACCTACGGCTCGTTGGGCGCCGTGATCGGCTTCATGACCTGGATCTGGATCTCGGCCGCCGTCGTGCTTGTCGGCGCCGAGCTCAACGCCGAGATGGAGCACCAGACAGCGCGCGATTCCACCACCGGGCCGGAAAAGCCACTCGGCCAGCGCGGCGCCCGCATGGCCGACACTGTCGCCCGGACGTAGCCTCAGCCGGGAAGGTTGCGCCGCCGATCTTCGTGTCCGAGACTGTGGCGCAACCAGGGAGAAGACCATGGATTTCACGATCACGCGTCGCCGCGCACTGCTGGCCGCTGGCGGCCTCGCCCTCTCGGCTCCCGCGCTGGGGCAGGGCAGCTTCCCGGACAAGCCGATCCGCATCATCGTGCCCTTCCCGCCGGGCGGCGGCACGGACAACCAGGCGCGCGCCTTCGCCGATGCGCTGTCGCGGGAGATGCCGCAGCGGGTGGTCGTGGACAACCGCGCTGGCGCCGGCGGCAACATCGGCGTCGAGGCCGCCGCCCGTAGCGCCGCGGATGGCTACACCCTGCTGGCCACCGGGCCGAACATCATCAACACCCGCTACCTGATCAAGGACACGCCGTTCCGTTGGGAGCGCGACTTCGACACGCTGGGACTGATGTTCTCCTCGCCGAACGTCCTGGTCGTTCACCCCTCGGTGCCAGCGCGCACGGTGCCCGAGTTCATCGCGCATCTGAAGGCCAATCCGGGCAAGCTCAATTTCGCATCGGCCGGAGCCGGCGGCTCGATCCATCTCTCGGGCGAGCTCTTCATGAACATGACCGGCACGCAGATGGTGCATGTACCGTATCGTGGCGATGCTCTGGCTCGGGCAGACCTGACCAACGGCAACGTCCAGGTGATGTTCAACACCCTGGTCACCTCCGTCGAGCCCATCCGTGTCGGACATTGGCGGGGCCTGGCGGTGACGGGCGACACGCGCGCCAAGTCGCTGCCCGAGTTGCCGACGGTAGCAGAGGCGGGCGTGCCGGGCTTCAGCGTCATCTCCTGGATGGGGCTGTTCGCGCCGAAGGGCATTCCCGCGAACGCCGTTGCGCGCATCCGCGAGGGCTTCGACAAGGTCTTCGCGAATGCCGCCAACCGAGCGGAGTTCGAGCAGAAGTTCAGCGTGGATACGATCCCCTCGAGCCCCGCCCAGCACTTGGCCTTCATGCAGGCCGAGGAGCGGAAATGGGCGCCGATCCTCAGCCGGCTTGAGCCGCAATAGCATGCGCCACCTCCGCATCGTCGCGGAGGCCTGCCGTTTCCTGCCCGGAGGGCGGGTTACGGACGACACCAGCATCCTGACGCTGAAGACGCTGGTGTTCGAGCCGTTGCTGCGCTGGTGCGAAGGCGGGGTCGTTGCCCCTGCCCTGCTGGCGCGCTGGGAGACCGGCGAAGGCGGGCGACGCTGGCTCTTCCACCTGCGGGACGGCGCGACATTCCACGACGGCAAGCCCTGCACGACCGACGACATACTGACCTTCATCGGGCAGGTTCTCGGGTCGCGCGACATGTTCGGCATGAAGTGGTCATATGCCCGCTACCTCGCGGCAGCACGACTCTCCGCCCCGACGCGCAGCACCCTTCTCGTTGAGAATCCTGAGCCCTTCGCAGACATCCTCGACATCTTCGCCGAGTTCTTCGTCTGCCGGGAGGATGCGTCGGGCCAGCCAATTCTCGGCACTGGACCCTACCGCGTGACTGATTTCGCGCAGGAGGCGTTCGCCGCGCTGGCGCGCGTGGGATCGTCCGACCTGCCGGACCGTATCACCTTCCGCGCCGTCGCCTCGCCGGAAGAGCGGATGGCATCGCTGCGGGACGGATCGGCGGACGTCGCGATGCAACTGGAGCGACTGGCCGCCGGGCCGGACTTCAGCGAGCCCTTTGCTTGGGGGCGCGCGCTGAACACGCTCTCGGTGATGCAGTATCTGAACTGCGCTGAGGGTGCCTTCGTCCATCCGGCGGCCCGGCGTGCGATCAACCTTGCGGTGGACCGCGAGGCGATCGTCAAGGAGCTTTTCCACGGCCTAGGCGTGCCGGCGACAACCGTGGTCAGCCCGCTGCACATGGGCGCCGGCTCGGCCGCCCTGCCGCCGATCTGCTTCGACGCCGCGGCGGCAAAGCGATTGTTCGAGGAGGCCGGGACAGGCGGCCCTTTGCATCTCCGCACGCCGCTGGCGATGCCGGACAGGGCGCGCGAGATCACGCAGGCGATCGCCGACGCGCTGGGCCGCGTCGGCCTGGCAACCAGCATCGAGGAGCAGCCGGACCGCCCGGAATATGCACGCGAGGTGGGGCGCAAGGCCATTGGCGATGCGGCGATCTTCGACAGCTCTCCCCACAGCACCTTCCGCGTCTTGAACGACAAGGTGTCCTCGACCACACGCGGCGTGTGGTGGCAGGGCTACCACGATGACCAGGCCGAGCAGCTTATCGCGGCCGCGAACCGCGCACTGGACGATGCAGCGCGGGAGGAAGCCTATGGCACCTGCCTGCGGCGTCTGCATGCAAATCCTCCATGGCTCTACCTGTTCCACCCTGTCGAGGTGTTCGCGGCACGCGCAGGCGCAGGCCGTTTCGTGCTGGACGGCGCCGGGATCCTGCGGGTGGAGGGCTGACGCGCCGGGCGCTGCTCAGGCAGACTGGCGTGATCGCCGAAAAGGAACAACGCCATGTCAGCCGAGACGCGCCTTGCCGAGCTTGGGCTTGAGCTGCCGCACCCGCCGCAGCCGCTGGCCAACTACGTGCCGTGGCGCATCGGCGGCGGCCTGCTGTTCCTGTCCGGCGTCGGGCCCCGCTACGCGGATGGGAAGAACGTCACAGGCGTGCTGGGCGCCGATCTGGACGTGAAAGCGGGCTACGATGCGGCGCGACTCTGCGGATTGAATCTGCTCGCCAACATGCGCGCGGCACTCGGCACGCTGGACCGCGTGGATACGATCCTGAAGGTTCTCGGCATGGTGCGCGGCACGCCGGATTTCGGCGAGCAGCCCGAGGTGATCAACGGCTGTACCGATCTTTTCGTGGAGGTGTTCGGCGATTCCGGCCGACCGGCGCGCTCAGCGGTCGGTATGGGCAGCCTGCCGCGCGGCATCGCCGTGGAGATCGAGGCGGTGGTGCTTATCCGCTGATCGAAGACGCGCCGGGCTCAGCGCCGGCGCAGCGCCTCGGTCAGCAGCAGAAGCAGCACGGAGACCAGAAACAGCAGCGTGGCGGCGGCGAGGATCGTCGGCGTCATGTACTCGCGGACATTCGCGTACATCTGCCGCGGCAAGGTGAACTGGCCAGGACCCGCCAGGAAGAGCGTGATGACGAACTCGTCGAGCGACGTGGCGAAGGCGAAGACCGCACCCGCGGCGACACCCGGCCAGATGCGTGGCAGCAGAACACGGCGGAACGCCATCCAGGGCGAGGCACCCAGCGAGGCGGCCGCACGCAGCAACGTGCCGTCAAACGTGGCGAGGCTCGCCAGGACCGAGACAACCACGAAGGGCACTGCTACGACCGTGTGGCCCAGCACCAGCCCCGGCAGCGTGCCTGCCAAGCCAATCAGCGAGAACGCGAAGAACATCGAGGCGGCGGTGACGATGAAGGGCGTCACCATCGGCAGCGTCAGCAGTGCCAACAGCACCGCGCGGCCGCGGAACTCGCCGAGATGCAGCCCGAGCGCGGCCGCCGTGCCGAGCACCGTCGCCACAAACATCGTCGCCCAGCCTACCACCAGGCTGTTGTGCGCTGCCAGGACCCACCGGTCGCTGCCGAAGAAATCCGCATACCACTGAAGCGAGAATCCGCGCGGCGGGAAACTCAACAGTTCGGTCGGCGAGAAGGAAAGCAAGAGCACCGCCAGCATCGGCAGCGACAGGAAAGCCAGCACCAGCGCAGTGACCGCGACCAGCAGCACGGAGGGGCGCGTCCCGGGCATCAGATCCGTGCGCCCGTCGGCATCCCGCCGGTCAGCACGCGCAGCAGCGCCACCACCGCGCCGGCCATCGCGAGAAGGTAGGTGGACAGCGCGGCAGCCATGCCCCAGTTCACCTCGCGGTTCAGGAACTGCGCGATGAACCAGGCGACCAACTGGTCACGCTCCCCACCCAGCAGCGCCGGCGTGATGTAGAAGCCTACTGCGAGCAGGAAGGTCATCGCCCCGCCCGCCAGCACGCCGGGCAGCGACAGCGGCAGCCACACGCGGCGGAAGCGCAGCCAGGGCCCGGCGCCGAGCGACGCGGCCGCGAGCAGGTGCCTGCGGTCCAGCCTGGTCATCACGCCGACCATCGGCAGGATGGCGACGGGCAGCAGGATGTGGATGGTGGAAAGCAGCACCGCGATGCGCGTGCCGATGAGTTGCACCGGCGCCTCCACCAAACCGAGTAGGAGCAGCACATCGTTGACCGGACCCTCGCGCTGCAGCAGCGCGAACCAGGCGGTGCTGCGCACAAGCACGGAGGACCAGAAGGGCACCAGCACCAGCAGCAGTGCCAGCGAAGACCAGGGCGGGCGCAAGGACGCGATGCACGCCGCCACCGGCCAGCCGAGCAGCACGCAGACCGCGGTGACGACCACGCTGACCCACAAAGTGCGCAGGAACAGCGTCACGAAGAGCGCCTGGTCGGGGTCGACCAGCCGAACTTCGCCGTCCGGCGTCCGTGTGAGGTCGAGCGCGCGCAGGAGATAGAGGGATGTGGTCGGCCCTCCGGCGCGCCGCAGCAGCTTCCAGACCTCCGGATCGGACCAGCGCGCATCGAGGGCCGGCAGGCTTTCGGCAAAGGGCGCGGCCAGACGGTCATGGGCACGCGCGGTTCGCAACAGAAGGGCACGCAGGCCCGTCCGCTCGAAGTTCAGCCGCTGCGCGAGGGCGCCGATCCGGCGATCGTCCAGCGCGGCGCTGGCTTCCGCAGCCATGGCGGCGAACGCGGCCTCCGGCGGCAGCCCCTGCCCGTCCCAGGCGGCGAGCGCGGCGCGCGTGCGCGGCAGGGTCTCCGCCATTTCGCGATCCGTAACCGCAGTCAGCAGGGTGTTGCCGACCGGCAGGAAGAACGCGAAACCGAGCAGAAGCAGAAGCGGCGCGAGCAATGCGATTGCAAGCAGCTTCTGCCGCGTCAGCATGGCATCGGCCCCTCCCCCGGGCGCGGGGGAAGGAGCGGTTGGATCAACGGTTCAGCCAAGCGGCGAAACGCTGCTCGAGGTCCGGGCCCTGGTCGAGCCAGAACTCGGTGTCAATCTGCAGGCCGCGATCCTGATGGCGGCTTAGCATCAGCGGGTAGCGTTCGCGGATGGCAGGGTCGTTCGCCACGGCTGCCGTCACCGGGTTGATCGGCCAGAGTTGCGCCAGCGCGCGCAGCGGCCCGGCGTCGGTTATGTGTTCCACCAGCCGCATCGCCGAGGCGCGATGCGGCGTGCCGCGCACCACCGCCCAATAGTCGTATGCGAAGAGCAGCGTGTCCCAGTTCAGGTCGAGCTTCGCACCGTTACCGATGGCCGTCGCGACGCGCCCGGTATAGCCGGCCGCATAGGCGACCTCGCCGGCATTCACGAGTTCCAGCGGCTGCTGCCCGCCCGTCCAGAAGTGCAGGTGCGGTCGGATGCGGTCCAGCGCGGCAAAGGCCCGCCGAGGGCCGACGGGCGTTGGCCGCGGGGGTGTAGGATGCGCGGCCGACGTGCGGGTGACCGGAACGGAGCGAGCGGGGGGCGGCCGATGGGCGACGGGGTGGACACACGGGAGGGCGGGCCGGCCGGCAGCCGGTGCGCGACGG
>CAYNRF010000071.1:10582-14534 GCA_964399525.1 uncultured Phycisphaeraceae bacterium
CCGCGGGCACGCCATCGCCCATCAAGGCGATCTCCAGCGTCATGCGCGCACCGCGGCGCAGCGCCCGCCTGCCGGGGAAGCGCTGCACATCCCAGAACTCGCGCCAGTTGGCGGGCCCGGTCGGGTGGCGGTTGACGTCGCGGAACACCGCCACACCCCAGCCGATGGCGCCGGCGCCGCAGGTCGACGTGCCGCCGGGCAGGAACTTCTCGCGGCTCACCACCGACCAGTCCATGCGCTCGAAGATGCCGTCCTCGCAGCCGCGGATCAGGTCCGGCGCCTCCACCATCACCACGTCCCAGGTGACGTTGTTGGCCTGAACCATGGCGCGGATGGGGCCGACATTGTAGTCGTAGGAGGCGTCGCGCAAAGGAATGCCGGTCTGCTGCGTAAAGCTGCCGAAAAGTGTGGTCCGCATGTGCTCCTGCAGGCGCCCGCCGCCTGCGACGATGGTCAATTCCCGCTGCGCCAGCGCCGGCGCGGTTCCCAGCGTCATGACGGCCAGCAGGACGAGAAGTCGCTTCATCGGGTGCCCCCTCAGGCCGCATCAGGCGGCGGGATGCTCGCCGCGTCTGTAATGTGCCAGCCGGCATTCTTCCTAGCGTAATAGGTGTTGAGCAAGCGGGTCGTGAGCTCCCCGGGCACGCCCGCGCCGATCGGCGCACCCTCGAGGCGGGTCAGCGGGAACAGGCCGCAGGAGGTCGCGGTCAGGAATGCCTCCGTCGCCCGCGCCAGGTCCTTCGGCCAAAGCTGTCCGTAGCAGGCCGGTATTCCGAGATCCCGCGCGATCTCGAACATGGTGCGGCAGGAGATGCCAGGCAGCACGTTCGCTGCGGGCGAGACCAACTCGCCGTCCACCAGGGCAACCAGGTTGAAGCCAGGCGCCTCGGCCAGCGTGCCGTCGAGCGCCGGCAGCAAGGCGACGTCGGCGCCGGCTTCCCGGGCAGCAAAGGTCGCGCGATGGAAGTCGCCCCAATGTGTGTTCTTCCAGGCCGGGTTCACCGAATCGGCCGCGATGCGCGGGATGCCGTGGGCGATCATGGCATGGAGGCCGCGGTTCATCTCCGCCGGCTGGCCGCGCAGGATCAGTGGGGTGACGGTTGCGAAGAAGCGATGCGCGACATGCTTCGCCGGATCGCGCGTGCCGGGCACCGCCGTGCCGCGGGTACAGGCGAAGTAGACCAACGTGTCCGGCAAGCAGCTGCGGCGCACCAGGTCCGCCAGCACCCGCCGCAACCGATCGCGCGTCATTCCCGGGTCGAGGTGGAGCCCGTCACAGGAGGCGAGGAAACGGTCGAGATGGTCCTCCAGGCGGAAGAAGCCGCCGCGCCATGTGTGCACGACGTCGTAGGTCATGTCGGCATACATCAGGCCAAGGTCGCGCACCGGAACACGCGCTTCGTCGAGCGGCACCACCCGCCCGTCCATGAAGGCCAGGGCCTTGGTGAAGTCGGCATTCTCCCGTGTGAGATGGGTGGGGACGTTCAGCGTCTCGGCCATGTCCAAGCCCTCGCGCCGCCGCTCGATCCGGTCAATCCCTGCAAGGCAGGCGCAGCGCGCCCTGGTCGGGGATGTCCGCCCAGGCACGGAAGGCCTGGGAAGCCGGGACGCGGCCCGTCCGGATCAGGCCTAGCCAGGCCTCGGCCGCGCGCACGAAGGGATTGACCCCGCGCGGCCAGATCGTCAGCGACAACGCCTCGGCCAGTTCTGCCTCGGCAACGCCAATGGTGAGAGCGGCCTCGAGCTCGGCCTCCAGACCCCAGCGCTGGTCGCAGGCCGTATGGATCGCGGCGAGGCAGAGCCGGGCGAGCGGTTCGGCGAGCGCGCCATCGGCGAGCAATGCGCGGGCGCCGGCGAGGTAGGCCTCGCGGATCGGCGTTGCCGGGAAGTGCCTGCCCCAGGCGTCGTCGAGAACCGCGTAGCGGGAGGCGCCCGCAGCCCAGGCAGCAAGGCGGAACAGTGCCATCGCCTGCGCATCGGTACCGCCGGCAGCGCGGAACTTCGCCAGGTGATGCGTCCCCACCGGCTCCGCGCAGGCAGCCAGAACGGCCAGCCAGACCGATTCCCGCGCAAGCGGGGCGAGGTGACGCTGGTCCAGAGTCAACGCGCGGTACATCGCCTCGTAGCAGGCGTGCAGATCGGGCAGCGCGGCACCCATCAGCCCGTGATGCGGAAGGACGAAGCCGCGCGCGCTGCGGATCGAGGCGAGGCGCGCGCGCACCTCCTCGGCGTGGGGGGCGGTCATGGGATCAGCGTGGGGGCTTGCCGGCCGCAGGGTCAATGGGCGGGGTTTCGATCGCCGGTGCATGTGCTTGAATGGGGTGTACAAGGCCACGTAGGGAGAGACCGTGATGCGCCGTCGCCATGCCCTTGCGCTACTGAGTGCCCCGCTGCTGTTGCCCGCCGTCGCGCGCGCGCAGGCCTGGGCCCCGAGCCGCCCCGTGACGATGGTGGTGCCCTTCCCGCCCGGTGGGCCGACAGATCTTGCCGCACGGCTGCTGCAGAACGGCATCCAGGGCCCACTCGGCCAGGCGGTGGTGGTGGACAACCGCCCGGGCGCGACAGGCGCGATCGGCTCCCGCCATGTCGCGCAATCGGCACCGGACGGGCATACGCTGCTGGTCGCGGCGAGCGGCACGCTGACGATCAACCCGGTGGTCATGCGCAACCCGGGCTACGACGTGGAGAAGGACTTCGCGCCGGTCACCCTGGTGATGTCCACGCCGAACATGCTGGTGGTGCACCCTTCGGTGCCAGCGCGCACCGTGCCAGAGGTGGTGGCCTGGATGAATTCGCAGCGGGGCGGGGTGAACTACGCGTCCTCCGGCGTCGGTTCATCCGAGCAGCTGGGCATGGAGCTGTTCAGGCTGCGCACCGGCACCGAGGCGACCGCCGTACCCTTCGCCGGCGGCGCAGCGGCGGCGCAGGCGGTGGTCCAGAACACGACGCCGATCGCCGTGCTGAATGCCGCGACCATCGCGCCGCTGGTCCAGTCCGGCCAGTTGCGCGGCATCGCTGTGGCGGGTCCGCGCCGCTCCTCTGCCTCGCCCGACGTGCCGACCATGACCGAGCAGGGATTGCCGGAGATCGTCAGCGGCAGCTGGACGGCGGTTGTTGCTCCGGCCGCCACGCCGACAGCTGCGCTCGACCGCCTCAACGAGGTGATGGTCGCCGCGCTGCGAGCGGCAGAGGTGCAGGAACGGCTGGGGCGCGTCGGCTTCACGGTGGACGCTTCCAGTCGCGCCGATCTCGGCCGCCTGATCGCAAGCGATCTGGCGCGCTGGCGCGAGGTGGTGCGCGAGGCGAAGATCCCGCAGAACTGATTGGCTTGCGCTGCCGGGCGCTCTTCCAGAGCCCGGCAGCCAGAGGCTGATGGCCGGCACAGGGCCAGCAGCAGGATGCGCGGGAAGTCGAAGGCGACAAACCCTGCGTGCCGCGATACGTCTCGCCCACCCAGAGGATCGCCGGGAGGCATGCGAAGAAGCGCAAGCAGACCGGCACGTCCGAGCGAGCCAGCAAATACCCGCCAAGCAGCATCAGCAGCGGCCAGGGGATCGCCGCACGCAATAGTACGGGCGCAAACGAAGCCCTATAGACGGCGATGGCGACGCCCCAGGTTGGGCAGTTCCCACGGACGCCACCAGGGCACGGACAGCGCCAGGGCCGCGGCACCCAGAAGCTCGCTCGGCGTCAGGGTCTGCCGAATGGACATAACCTTCGCAAGAAAATCGGCCGGGTGGGCAAGCAGGCGAAGCCCTCACGTAAGCACGTCCAGACCTCGCAGCGCTCCTATAGCAGGCATCCCGAACCGCCTCTGCTGCCGGATTCGACAGACGGTGACGGACTTGACCTCCCTTTTGCGATCGACGCAGGCGGCATGGTGCATGCATGCCGGCACGCCCTATTCTGCGCGGAAGAAATGGAGTTTTTCGCCTTGCCTGCGCCCAAAAGC
>CAYNRF010000072.1:0-14202 GCA_964399525.1 uncultured Phycisphaeraceae bacterium
GGGGGGTTGGGGGCCGGTGGTGGTGACGTATCCGATGGCGACGCCGGCTCGGCGGCGGGAGCGGCAGGATTCGATTCTGGAGTTGGTGGAGCGCCAGGCCGGGGGTGGGGTGCGGCGCATCGCGCTGGAGGGGTTCGAAGCGCAGGGCGTGTATCTCGAGGGGACGGGGAGTCTGGTGCTGGACCGGGCGGCGGGGGTGGCGTTTGCGTGCCTGTCGGTGCGCACGTCGGATCGCGTGCTGGACGCGTGGGCGGCGGCGACGGGCTTCGAGGTCGTGCGGTTCGACGCGGTCGATGGGGCGGGCGATCCGATTTATCACACGAATGTCGTGATGGCGGTGGGGGAGCGGTTCGCGGTGGTGTGCTCGGGGTGCGTGCCGGACGCGGGGCAGCGGCGGGGGTTGCTGGAGCGGCTGGCGGGGATGCGGGAGGTGGTCCTTGACATTTCTCCGGCCCAGATGGGGGGGATGTGCGGGAACATTCTTGAGCTGCGGTCGGTCGGGGGCACGCCGGTGGTGGCGATGTCGGAGACGGCGTGGGGGGCGTTCACGCAAGAACAGCGGCGTGTGCTGGAGGGATTTGCGCATCCGGTGGTGGCGGCGATCCCGACCATCGAGCGGGTGGGCGGCGGCAGTGTGCGATGCATGATCGCCGAGCTGGGGTCCGCGACCTGAACCGATTCTGAGTAAAGACGTCCCGCTCTGTTTGCGCAAGGCTCACGGAAGCTTTACGCAAACAGAGCGCGTTGTGAACGCTGTTTTCCGGCGAGGCATGTAGTCTTCTTTCGCGCTTGGGAACACCCATCTACGACGCGGAGAACAGACATGGCCGGGAACAACGCATCGTGCCGCTTCCGACGGAAGGGCTTCACGCTGATCGAGCTGCTGGTGGTGATCGCGATCATCGCCCTGCTGATCGGCATCCTGCTGCCGGCGATCGGGCAGGCCCGCAAGACGGCCTGGGCGACGATCGCGGGGTCCAACGCCCGCAACGTGCTCCAGGCGGCGGCGATCTACAACACGAGCAACCGCGAGTTCTTCCCGCCGTCCTATGTGTACGGCTCGACGCAGACCGGCTACGAATGGACGCCCGACCAGCAGCGCAACTCGCACCCGACGCCGATCAACGGGTACATCCACTGGTCGTACGCGCTGTTCGACAACGGCGAGGTTCCCGAGAACGCTTTCGAGTCGCCGGCGGTGCTCAACAAGGGCGCCCCGCGCACCAACCCCGGGTCGGACTTTGAGGACTGGGAGCCCGGGCAGGTCAGCGACACCGGCGGCGGGCCGGGCGAGGCCTTCCCGCGGGACCGCCAGGTGGCCCGTCTGGCCTTCGCGGCCAACGGCGCGATCATGCCGCGCAACAAGTTCACGCGGGAGGGCAGCCCCCGCATCGCCAAGCTGGTCCGCGCCACCGAGCTGATCCGGCCGGCCGGCGAGATCCTGATCACCGAGTTCCGCGAGACGGCGAGCTGGCGGTCGCTGGCCGACGTGAACAACGGCGGCGAGAACGTGATCAAGAGCCACCGTCCGATCACGCCGTTCTACGGCTTCTCGGCGGGGGCGGACGTGTACAACGAGCCGGCGAACCGCCCGGTGCCGAGCTTCGCGTACCCGGACGTCGAGCAGTTCGAGCAGCTCTACACATCGATCACGTCCGACCAGACGGGGCTGATCATCGGGCGCGGCGGCTCGAACTCGTCGCTCGAGGCGGTCGGCCGCCATCACAACGGCAAGGTCAACTTCGGCTACGCCGACGGGCACGTGGAGCTGGACGATCTGATCAGCACGCTGCGTGAGCGGAAGTGGGGCGAGCGGTTCTACTCCATCAGCGGGGACAACCGGATCGACCGCGACGGTCGCCCGGGCGAGAACTGAGCAAGCACTCGGCCGCGCCCGGGGAGACCCGGGCGCGTCGTTTCGGGCGCCAGGGACCACGGAGCCCGCAGGACATCAGGATGTGCGAGACGGCGGGCAGCGCCGCGTGATGCTTGTCGCACGCGTCGGGGCTGTCGGTACGCGGACTTGAACCGGAGAGACTTCCATGCTGACGAATACGCAGAAGATCGGGATCGTGCTGGGCGTGTGCGGGGCGGCCGCGGGGCTTGCGGCGGCGCAGCCCTACGGCGTCAACGGCTCGGGCGCCACGCTGCTGGAGGCCCTGTTCCGGGCGCCGGCCAACACGCTGGACTTCATCGACGCGGACGGCGACGGCATCGTGCAGGAGCAGCTGGCTCCGTTCGACGCCTCGTTCCCCTTCATCTCCAGCCAGCACTGGCAGTTCACCTATCGCGTGGTGGGCTCTGTGAACGGCTTCGAGGAGAACCGCGACTGGGGCACGATCTTCGCGACCGCCCCCAATGGCGACGCCGCGAACTTCACGCTCAGCTCGGCGTTCGCGGACGCGGCCTACTTCAACAGCCAGCAGTACATCGCGGCCGGCGTGACCCAGGGCGTGGCCAACCCGGCCAACCCGGGCGCCACCCCCTTCCGCACCTCGACGAACGGCTCGTACCAGATCACGGTGGGCACCGGCGCCGGCACCGGCATCCAGATCGATTTCTCCGCTCTGGACGTTCCGGCGACCTGGGCGGTGCGGCAGGCGGGTTCGCTGCGCTTCAACCGCGTGCCCGGCGCTCCCGGCTACGGCAGCAACGCGCGGACGGCGGTCAACAAGGACGGCACCGCGGCCATCGACCCGGTCAGCGGCAACCCGCAGGACAACCTGCTCTCGGTGCTGCAGAGCCGCACGGGCCCGGAGCTGAACACCAGCGTCTCCACCCCCGACGCGCTGACGCTGTACGACACCCCCGTCACGCTGACGCCGGTGGCCGCGCCCGTCAACCTGGGCGTGGGCCTGCAGCAGATCGACATGTCGGACCTGCGCCACGGGTTCGCGACCGGCCGGCGGGTCAACGGTGAGAACCTCGAGTTCATCACCCGCGACTCGGGCTCGGGCACGCGCAACGCGTTCGCCAACGGCATCGGTCTGGACCCGTCCTTCTGCGTGGGCGAGAACATCGGGCCGCGGGTGACCTCGTCGGCGGCCGACCGGCTCGGGCCGAACTACCAGCCCTCGAACAAGGGCGGCTCGTCCCGCATGGACGGCACGGTGATCAACCACCGCCTGGCGATCGGCCACACCGGCGCCGAGCGCGGTCAGTCTTCCGGCTGGCTGACCAACCGGCGCATGGAGGTGCTCGCGGTGCGGGCCGACCTGCGCGGCGGCACGGTCTTCGCCCGGCCCAACATCGCCAACATCGTCGACGGCGGCCCGGACGGCTACAACATCGTCGGCCTGGGCGGCATCGTGACCATCGGCGATCCGCGCAGCGCCCCGGCCGCCAAGGGCGGCTGGGGCTGGGATCCGTCCGAGGTCGGGCCGAACCCCAACCCCGGGCCCCAGATGCGCAACGTCGAGGCGGCGGCCTACGTCAACAACATCACCCGCTCCGTGGCGGCGGTGACGGCGGTGCCCAACGACCCCGCCAACGCGTTCACCCCGGGCGAGTTCCTGGCGATCCAGTTCGTGCTGCCGGCGACCTCGTTCAACGTGCTGGAGATCAACCCCGACCCGTCGGCCGAGATCATCCCCACCGTGCCCAACGCGGACCGCAACCCGGTGCTGACCAACTTCGTGCTCAACGATCCGAACAACGTGCTGGCGCTGCCGGTGTACCAGTCGTTCAACACGGCCGGCGGCGGCCTGGTCCCCCAGCGGACCGTCGGCGTGGTCTATTCCGACGGCGTGGCCAACGGCGCGAACTACCTGAGCATCGACGGGACCGCGATCGCGTACGGCAGCTATATCGGCGACACCAACGCCGACACGCTGATGGACAACCCCCGCAACAAGATCGCCGGCGACTTCGACGGTGACGGCGCCCGGACCGCGGGTGACGTGGCCGACATGGTCGCGGCCTGGGGCTTCCGCCACGCCGGCGGGACCTGGAACGGCGGCTCGCTGGCCAGCCCGGCGCAGCGCGGCCGGGCGTGCCCGGAGATCCTGGGTGACTTCAACGGCGACGGCAACTTCAACGCCGAGGATGTCCGCTACTTCGCCGACGGTCTGTATCTGGTCAACGGCCTGCTGGACCGCAAGGCCGGCTTCACCGCCGTGGATACCGCCTTCGGCGGCAACTTCTTCGGCACCACGCTGGCGACCGGCTCCTACCAGGCCGGCGCGAGCCGGGCCGACGTGGCCGGCGACCTGCCCACCCGCGGCTGGGCGCCCAACGGGCACGACGGCGTGGTTGATGCCGATGACATCGACTATGTCCGGGCCAACTTCGGCGACTGGTCCGACCTCAACGACGCGGTCGGCATCGACCTCTCGGCCGACATGACCGGCGACCTGGTGGTCAACGCGGACGACGTGGCGGAGATCGTCGAGTCGATCCTCGGCACCGAGTTCGGCGACGTGAACCTGGACGGCGTGGTCGACGGGGCCGACCTGGCGATCGCCGAGGCCAACCTCGGCCAGACGGGCGGCTGGGCGGACGGCGACATGAACGGCGACGGCCTGATCGACGCCGAGGACATCGCCATCATCACCGGCGGCAACACCTGCCTGGCGGACTTCAACAACGACGGCAACGTCAACTTCTTCGACGTGTCGGCCTTCATCGCCGCCTTCAACGCCCAGGATCCGGCGGCCGACATCGCCGCCCCCCTCGGCGTGTGGAACTTCTTCGACATCTCGGCCTACATCGCCGCCTTCAACCAGGGCTGCCCCTGAGCCTTGCGATCTGATCTGAGCGGACTTTGTTCCCGCGCGACACCCGTCCGGCACCGACCGGGCGGGTGTTCTTGTTTCTCCTGATCATGCTCGTCTGCCCAGCCCGGCCTTCGGACGCGTTCCCCGGCCTTGCGTCCCCCTCGCCGGGTGGTGCGTGGGGCTTGCCCGTGGCGTGAGCAACCGCCCCCTGCCGCGGCGGTACGATCTGGGGCCCGCTGCGTCGTCCGGCTTGTCGGTCGCCGGCAGGGGGTCTGCACCTCAGGAGGCGTTCATGCATCGAGTTTTTCAACTGGCCGCGACGGGTCTGGCCGTGTGGGCCGGGCCGCTGCTGGGTCAGCAGGTCGAGCCGATCGAGTTCAAGCTCGACAACGGGATGAAGTTCCTGCTGCTCCCCCGGGACGAGCAGCCCAACGTGATCACGGCGGGGTGGGTGACGCCGGCGGGCTCGACCAGCGAGCGCCCCGGGATCACGGGGGTTTCGCACCTCCTCGAGCATCTGCTGTTCAAGGGGACCGACACCATCGGGACGACGGACGCGGCGGCCGACGAGGCGTTCCGCGAGCGTCTGACCGAGGTCCGCGAGCGGATGCGGGCGTACACGCTGGACACCCAGTACGAGCGCTTCCGGCGGGGAGAGATCGACAACCCGTGGGACCCGGAGAACGACACGCCCGAGCTGCGGGCGATGCGGGCGGAGATGACCAAGCTGCAGGACGAGCAGCGGGCCATCACCGTCCAGAACGAGTTCGACAAGATCTACACCGGCAACGGCGCGTCGGGGATGAACGCCGGGACGAGCAACGACTTCACCATTTATTACATCAATCTGCCCAGCAACAAGCTCGAGCTGTGGGCGTGGATGGAGTCCGACCGGCTGCGCAACCCGAGCTTCCGGGAGCTGGACGCCGAGCGCTTCGTGGTGATCGAGGAGCGGCGCCAGCGCCTGGAGGCGACGCCCACGGGCATGCTCGACGAACGGTTCGACTCGATGTTCTGGGTGTCGTCGCCCTACTCCTGGCCGGTGATCGGCTGGATGAGCGATCTGATGGCGTACACCGAGGAGGAGATCCGCGAATACTTCGAAACGCATTACCAGCCGGCGAACCTGATCGGCGTGATCGTGGGCGACTTCGACCCCGCGGAGGCGAAGCAGCTCGTGGAGAGCTACTTCGGGCGGCTGGAGAACAAGCGGCCCCCGCCGGCGCCGGTGGTGACCTATGAGGTGCCCCTGCAGGGCGAGCTGCGCTTCAGCGGCGAGTGCGACTGCCAGGATCAGATCGAGGTGCGCTACCGCACGGTGGCCGCGGGGCACCCGGACGCCCCGGCGCTGGACCTGCTCGAGGACATTCTCAACGGGCGCACGGGCCGGCTGTACCGCTCGCTGATCGAGGACCAGGGGATCGCGGCGACGGCCAGCGCGGGCAGCCTTGTGCAGCGGGGCGTGGGCAGCTTCTCGTTCCGCGCCACGCCCAAGGGCGAGACGGAGCTGGCGGCGCTGGAGGAGGCGTGGTACGCCGAGGTCGAGCGTCTGCAGGAGGAGCCGGTGGGCGAGCGCGAGCTGCAGAAGGTCAAGAACCAGGCGGCGGCCGACTCGTTCCGCGAGCTGCAGGACAACTCCAACCTGTTCTTCCAGCTGGCCATCTCCGAGGCGTGGCTGGGCTGGGAGGAACTCAACGAGTACCCCAGGCAGGTGCAGGCCGTCACGGTTGAAGACATCCAGCGCGTGGCCCGGACCTATCTGACCGAGGACCGTCGCGGCGTGACGATGTACACGCGGCGGGGGGGTTCGGAGGTCGCCGAGATCACGCTCGAGCAGGTGGAGGCCTCGCTGCCGGAGGGCATGCGTGAGCAGATCATGGCCCAGTTCCGCGGCCAGCTCGACCAGCTCGCTGCGGAGACGGACCCGGAGGTGCTGCGCGCGGCCCTGGCCCAGATCGAGACGCAGTCGGGCGCCATGCCGCCGATGTTCAAGACCATGTTCGACTATGTCCGCCAGGAGATCGGCCGCCGGATCGCGGAGATCGAGGGAGGTGCCGAATGACGCGGTGCGTGATGCTGATGACGGCGGGGCTGGTCTGCGGCCTGGGCGGCTTTGCGGGGGCGAGCGCGGCGGACGTGCCGGCGCACCCCCGGGACATCCGGTTCGAGGAACTGGTGTTCGAACCGCCGACGCCCGGACAGTTCCGACGCGAGCTCTCCAGCGGCGTTCCGGTGTACATGGCCCCGTCCCGCGAGTTCCCGCTCGTGACGATCACCCTGAGTTTCAAGGGCGGGGCGTACATGGAGCCGGCCGACAAGGCGGGTCTGGCGGCGACCACGGGCGCCATGATGCGGACCGGCGGGACGGAGTCGATGGGTCCGAAGGAGTTCGACGAGGAAGTGGATTTCCTGGCCGCGAACATCTCGGCGTCGATCGGGCCGACGACCTCGGCGGCCAGCATCAACACGCTGACGGCCAATCTGGACCAGGCTTTCGACCTGTTCCTGGCGATGGTGCGCACGCCGGGGTTCGACGAGGGTCGGCTCGAAGTGCTGCGGAACCAGCAGCTCGAGGCGATCAAGACCCGCGACGACAACGGGATCCAGATCGCCATCCGCGAGCTCGGATTTCTGATGTGGGGCGAGGACCACTTCGAGGCGCGTCAGCCGACGCGGGAGTCGCTCCGGTCGATCACCGTGGAGGACATGCGGGACCTGCACGCGCGGATCTTCCACCCCGGCAATCTCATGATCGCGGTGACGGGCGACTTCGACGAGTCGTCCATGCTGGCGATGCTGGAAGAGAAGCTCTCGGGCTGGGAGAAGGGCGAGCCGGCGCCGGCGATCCCGGCGCCGACGGCCGCGGCCGCGCCGGGCGTGTATTACTACGAGAAGGACCAGAACCAGGTCCAGGTGCTGGTGGCCCACCGCGGCATCCGGCGGGACGATCCGGACGCAGTGGCGGTGCAGGTGATGAACGACATCCTCGGCGGGTCGGGTTTCACGAGCCGGATCACCAACCGGGTCCGCACGCAGGAGGGTCTGGCGTACACCGCCGGGTCGACCTTCTCGAACCGCGTGGAGTACCCGGGCGTGTTCATGTCGTACTTCTTCACCAAGACCCCGACGACGGCGCTGGCGACCAGGCTGGTGTTCGACGAGATCGGCACGCTGCAGCGGGAGGCGGTGACGACCGAGGAGCTGGAGACCATCCAGAACAACCTGATCGAGACCTTCCCGCGCAACTTCGAGTCCAAGAGCGCGATGATGAACCTGTTCATCAGCGACGAGCGGACCGGGCGGGACCCCGAGTACTGGCGGAACTACCGCGACATGGTGCGGAACATGTCGCCGGACGAGGTCCAGCGGGCGGCCAACGAGCACCTGCGTCCGGAGGACGCGGTGATCCTGATCGTCGGCCCCTGGGAGGAAATCCAGAAGGGCAACGCCGCCACGGAGGCGGACCCCAACCGGGTGGTGACGATGGACGAGTTCGGCAAGGCGACGGCGCTGCCCAAGCGTGATCCCGAGACGCTCAAGCCGCGGGAGTGAGACCGCCGACCCGGCACGATCGAGCCGCCCTTTCGGGGGCGGTTTTTTTTGTGCGTACGGGCCGGGTGGAGGAGGGTGGGGCGATGGCGCCCGGTTTTCCGATAGGATGGGCGCACAGAGCCCGGGAGGTGCGAGATGGGATGGAAGATGCGGGGGATGGGGTACGGGGTGTGTCTGTCCGTGTTCGCTTCGGCGGCTCCGGGGATCGGCGCAGCCGGGGTCGCGGCACAGGATCCGGGCGACGGCTTTTTGCGGCTCGACGGACGGTCCGCGCTTCGGGTGCAGCTCGACCGCACGCCCGAGGTGCTCACGCTGGAGGCATGGGTCCGCGGCGGGGCGCCGAAGGGGCGGCAGGGGCTGTTGTGCAAGACCGAGGACTCCGGGTTCGCCATCTTCTGGTCGGATGTCGCGGACGGGGGGACGCTGCCGGCGGGCTTTGTGCACGCCGGGGGTGCGTACGCGTCGGTCGGGGCGGACCGGCCGTGGGACTTTGCGCGGTGGACGCACATCGCGCTGACCTACGACGGGGCGCGGGTGCGATTCTTCGTTGACGGGCGACTGACCGCGCAGGCGGAGGCTTCGGGCGCGGTCACGCCCAACACGCTGCCGCTGGTGATCGGGGCGGATGTGGACGCGCAGGGACGGGCCGTGTCGTTCTGGAAGGGCGATCTGGACGAGGTGCGTCTGTCGCGGACGGCCCGGTACACGCAGGACTTTGAGCCGACGCGGCGTTTGACGCGGGACGCGGACACATTGGTGCTGCTGAGCTTTGATGCGCCGCTGGAGACGGAATCGTCCGGACCTGCCCAGATCGGCCTCGTCGGCCAACCTCGTGTGGTGCTGTCGGACGAATGATGGCGATCAGCGTTGGCGGGCGGGGGCGTTCCGGGGCGCGTGGCGGTCGGACGCCGGCGGACGGGGGCGGGCGCGGCGGTAGGGTTCGAGTTCGGGCGGGAGCACCTTGAGGCCGCGGCGGCGTGCCTTCTCCACCGCGTAGTGCAGCGAGTCGTGCATGCGGTCGTGGACGCGCTGGGTGATGTTCAGGTCCCAGGCGGCCATCTGGTCGATGGCGTACTTCCAGGCGTGGTATTCCTCGAGGCAGCGGGGGCTGTAGGTGTGGAAGCCGATGGCGTGGTGGCCGATCTCGTGGAGGAACACCGCGGCGGACATGGGGCCTTTGGGTCGGGGCGCTTCGATGAGGCGGCTGATGGTGCCGTCCTGGTAGGTGACCTGCCAGGCGACGCCGCACATGCCGCTGCGCCACTTGCGGACGCGCACGCCGTAGCGGGCGAGCATGGTGCGGGTCATCAGGTCGTAGCGTGCCTGGGCGGAGTCGGGGTTTGGTGCGGCCTTGGCGCAAGGGCGGAGTGTCCGGGCGGGTTGGCGCGCGGATTTCGCCGGGGGGACGATGACGAGCGGGCGCGTGTCGGCCCTGGCCTTGCGGGCCTTCTTGCGGGGCAGCATGATGTCCCAGAGTGTCAGGCTCACGCGTCGGCTCCGTCGGTCAGGCGGTCCCCGGGCTTGATCTGGCGGCCGTTGGCCCAGTCGCGGAAGGGCATGGGTTTCTTGCCGGGCGGCTGGACCTCGGGGACGCGCATGGCGCTGCCCGCGCGGCACGCGATGGTGCCGAGGTTGGGATCCACGATCGTGCCCGGCGGGGTTGATTGGGAGACGGGCTCGGCGGGTTCCGCGCGGACGAGTTTGAGAGGCTGATCGCCGAACGTGGCCGTCACGCCCGGCCAGGGGGAGAGTCCGTTGATGCGGCAGCGGACCCGGTCGGCCGGTTGATCCCAGGCCACGCGCCCGTCGGACTTGGCGAGCTTGCCGGCCAGGGTCACCAGCGATTCGTCCTGGGTGACGGGGCGGAGCGTGCCCGCGGCGTGCCCGGCCAGCACCTGTTCGATCAGGGCGGGGCCGTCGGCGGCCAGCAGGTCGTGGAGTTCGCCGGCAGTCTGGGTCGGTTCGATCGGGCGGTGGGACTGGCCCAGCACCAGTCCGGCGTCCATGCGGTCGGCCAGCGTGATGACGGAGTTGCCGGTGATGGTGTCGCCGGCGAGGATGGCGTGGTTGATCGGCGCCGCGCCGCGCCAGCGGGGCAGCAGCGAGGCGTGGAGGTTGACGGCGAAGCGGTCGGCCAGCAGCGTGGGCCCGAGTTTCTGGCCGAAGGCGATGACGACCCAGGCGTCGCAGTCCCAGGAACGGACGAGGTCGCGGACCTCGGGCGTGTTGATCTTCTCGGGTTTGATCAGCGGCACGCCGCGCCCGGCCAGGTGTTCGGAGGCCCAGAGGCCGATGGGCGTTGGCGTGAGCTTGGAGCCGCGGCCGGCGGGCTTGTCGGGCTGCGTGACGACGCCGACCACGGTGTGCCGCGCGGCGAGGTGCTGCAGGGTGGGCAGGCCGAACGCGCCCGAGCCGAGAAAGACGATGCGCATCGCCGGATCGTATGGGTGCGGACCGCGGCGGGGATGGAAATCAGCGTCGGGCGGACTTTTCCATGGCCTTGACGCGGGAGCGGTTGCGCAGGCGGGCGGTCTGGGTCATGCGGTCGAGGATGAGCACGCCGTCGAGGTGATCGATCTCGTGCTGCCAGCAGCGTGCCAGCAGGCCGGTGGCGCGGACGCGCCGGGTTTCGCCGTCGGGGGTTTGCGCTTCCATGGTGACGGTGGCGGGCCGGTTGACGTCGCCGCGGATGCCGGGGAGCGAGAGGCAGCCTTCCTCGTAGGGGACGACCTGGCGGTCGGACTCGACGATGCGGGGGTTGAGCCAGATCTGCGGGCCTTCGGTGTGCTCGGGCGGACTGTCCGCGTCCAGCGGTTCGGCGTCGGGATCCGGCGGGATGTCGCAGACGAAGATGCGCCAGGACAGACCGACCTGTGGGCCCGCCAGGCCGATCCCCTCGGCGCCGCGCATGAGTTGGAGCATGCGTTGGCCAATGGCCGCGATCTCGGCGGCGGGCACGACCGGCTCGGCGGGTCGTCGGAGGACCTCGGCGGGATAGAGCTGGATACGGAGCTGGGCGGGGTCGGGTACCATCGCCGGATCGTATGGCCTCCGTGCGGGGGCTGGCCGGGATCTGGGTCTCGTGGGGCGGGCCGGGGGCGTACACTCCGGGCCCACCCGGTCTTCATTTCTCCCAGGAGCGGCATCCCGTGGCGATCTTCGGCAAGAAAACGGCGGCGGCGGGCGGCGAGGGCGATGACAATCAGCCCCTGTCGTTCGATCCCAAGAAGGCCAAGGCCTTCTGGGACCGGGCCGGCGTGGTGCACGAATCGGGCAACTACGAGTACGCCATGCAGCTGTGGCTCAACGGGCTGGCGTGGGATCCGACCAACTTCGAGGCGGTGCGCAGTTTTCTCCGCTCGGCGGACTCGTTCCTGCAGGAGAACCCCAAGGGCAAGCTGGACAAAGGCACGCGGTCGGGCCTGAACGCCAAGGGGGATGTGCGCAGGTTCGTCGAGGCGCTGCTGGACTTTGGCATCCGCAAGATGGACGCCGGCGCGGCCCTGCGCGTGACCGAGGCGGCGGCGAAGATCGGCGTCAAGCAGGCGGGCACGCTGCTCGGTCAGCACGCGCTGGCGCTGGCTCAGCAGGAGGGCAAGCCGCGCAAGGACATGTTCGTCAAGCTGCTTGACGCCTTCGAGCTGCTGGAGGCCTTCAGCCTCGCGGCCCAGGCTGGCGAGATCGCCCAGCGGCTCGACCCGTCCGACGGCGCGCTGCAGAACCGCGTGCGCAACATGCTGGCCAAGAACACCATGACCCAGGGCGGGTTCGACGAGACCGGCCAGGAGGGCGGCTTCCGGCGCAACATCCGCGACGCGGACAAGCAGCTCCAGCTCGAGCAGGAGGACTCGGTCGCCAAGACGGGCAGCGTCAAGGACCAGATCGTCGCCCGCGTCGAGCAGGAGTACAACGACCGCCCGGGCGACCTGCCCACCGTGACCAAGTACGTCAAGGCCCTGCTCGACCGCGGCAAGCCGGCGGACGAGCTCAAGGCGATGGCGGTGCTGGGCAAGGCGTACAAGGAGTCGGGCCAGTTCCGGTTCCGCAAGATGTCCGGCGAGATCCAGATCAAGCGGGCCGTCAAGAACCTCGAGAAACTCCGGGCGGCGGCGGAGGCGGGCGACAACCCCGAGGCGGCCGAGAAGCTGGCCGGGGCCGAGACGGCTCTCCAGAAAATGCAGCTCGAGGAGTTGCGTCTGCAGGTCGAGAACTACCCGACGGATCTGCCGCTCAAGTTCGAGCTGGGCCGGGTGCTGGCGGGCATGGGCGACCACGACGGGGCGATCGAGCAGTTCCAGCTCGCCCAGGATGACGCCAAGATCCGACGCAACGTGCAGCTGGAGATGGGGCGGTCGTTCCTGGCGCTGGGTGGTTGGGACGACGCCGCCGTGGGCACGTTCCGCGCCGGCCTCGACGGCATCGCCGACGATACGACGCCGCTGGGGATGGATCTGCGCTACGGCCTGCTGTGCGCCCTGCAGTCCAAGGCCGTCAACGACCGCAGCGCGGAAGCGGCGGAGGAAGCGGACCGGATCGCGGCGGGGATCGCGATGCAGAAGTTCAACTTCAAGGACGTGCGCGAGCGCCGCGAGCAGATCAAGTCGCTGCTGGGCGAGATGCGGGCCTGAGATCAGCCGCCCATGAGCAGGGTTGTCGCCATCATCCCGGCCCGCCTGGGTTCCACCCGGTTCCCGGGCAAGGTGCTGGCGTCCGAGACCGGTCGCCCGCTGGTGGTCCACGTGGCCGAACGCGCGATGGCGGCGCGGTCGATCGGACGAGTCGTGGTGGCGACCGACACCCCGCTCGTCGGGCAGGCGCTGGCGGGGACGGGCGTCGAGGTGGTGATGACCCGGGAAGATCACCCTAATGGAACCAGCCGGCTGGCCGAGGCCGCAGAACTCCTGGGGCTGGGGGACGACGATCTGATCGTCAACGTGCAGGGTGACGAGCCGGAGATCGAGCCGGGCCTGATCGACGAGACGGTGGACGTGACCGTGCGGTCGGGCGAGCCGATGGGCACGCTGGCGTCGCCCTTCCGCGCGGGGGAGGACCCGGCCAATCCCAACATCGTCAAGGTCGTCCTTCGGCACCACCCGGACGGGGTGTGCCGGGCGGTGTACTTCAGCCGGGCGTTGATCCCGTTCGATCGGGACGGCGGCGGGGGGGTGGCCCCGCTCAAGCATGCGGGGCTGTACGTGTACCGGCGTCGGGCGCTGGCCCGCTTCGTCGAGATGCCCGAATCCGGCCTCGAACGGACGGAAAAGCTCGAGCAGCTGCGGGCGGTCGAGGCCGGCTGGTCGATCGCGGTGCTGGTGCGGGCGTTCGATCATGTCGGGATCGACACGCCCGATCAGTACGCGGCGTTCGTGGCCCGCTGGCGGCGGGCCGGCGGCGGCGCGTAGCCCATCGGCCCAGGGGATGGATCGGGGACGGGTTCGGTTGCGGCCGGGCCCCGGGATGGTAAGATCTGGGATGCCCCCCCAGAACAATCAGCCCGACTCGTCGCGTTCCAGACCCCGCGCCGGGGTTGACCTCCTTGCGGCCGCCGGCGACACGGCGATGACCACGAGCGAGTACTACTCGCCGATCCCCGACGGATACCGGTTCGGCCAGCACAAGTACGTCGTGGTGCTGGGCACGGTGATGTCCGGCCTGGGCAAGGGCATCTTCAGCTCGTCGATGGCCAAGGTGCTCAAGGACAAGGGCCTGACCGTCGCGCCGATCAAGCTGGAGGGGTACCTGAACATCGACTCGGGCACGCTGAACCCGTACCGGCACGGCGAGGTGTTCGTGCTGGACGACGGCACCGAGTGCGACATGGACCTGGGCACCTACGAGCGGCTGCTCGATCAGGACCTCGGGAAGCACACCTTCACGACCTCCGGCCAGATCTTCTCGGAGATCCTCGAGCGCGAGCGTCAGGGCGCCTATCTCG
>CAYNRF010000073.1:0-1003 GCA_964399525.1 uncultured Phycisphaeraceae bacterium
TGTCGAAGGCCTCGCCCACCGCGTCGTCCAGCGTGGTGCCGAGGCGGCGGTAGCAGCCCAGCCCCTCCACCGCCACGCATTGGCAATGCCCGCCCGAGAGCAGGAGCAGGAGGTAGGGAAATGCTAGCCCGCCGGGGCTCACCGCGGGCAGGCGCGGCGAGAGCGCGTGCGCCTCCAGATGGTTGATGGCGAGGTAGGGGATGCCGCTGGCGGCCGCGAGGCCCTTGCCGAAGGTGGCGCCCACGATGAGCCCGCCGATCAGGCCCGGCCCGGCCGTCGCCGCCACGGCTGCGAGGCCGGCGGGCGTGGTTTCCGCCTGCGCCAGCACGCGCCGCACGAGGGCAGGGAGATGCGCCAGATGCGCCCGCGCGGCGATCTCCGGCACCACGCCGCCGAAGGGGGCGTGGTCGGCCAGCTGGCTCAGCACCGCCTCGGCCAGCACCGTGCCGTCGGCGCGCAGCACCGCCGCGGCCGTCTCGTCGCAGGAACTCTCCAGGCCGAGCACGAGCCCGTCCCCCGTCCATGCGCGTGTCGGTTCCGCGTTCTCCGCCACTTTCGTCGCCCCATCTGCGGCTCTATGACGCCGCCGCATGTCGGTAGCCCATCCCCAGGGTCCAGCCCATCCTCACGCCGCCTCGCACGGGGCGCCGCGCGCCGCCGCGACGGCTCATGTGCGCCCGCACATGCGCGCCCTGCCGCTGCGGGTGGGAACCCGTGGCTCGCCGCTCGCCTTGTGGCAGACGCGGCACTTCCTGAGCCTCGTCACCCGCTTCTGCCCCGTGCTGCGCGACGTGAAGGCGTTCGAGGAGCATGCCATCGCCACATCCGGCGACCGCATCCAGGACCGGCTCCTGGCCGATGTCGGCGGCAAGGGCCTGTTCGCCAAGGAGATCCACGAGGCGCTGGCGGATGGCCGGATCGACTTCGCGGTGCACAGCCTGAAGGACCTCGAGACCGACCTACCGCCCGGCATCGTGCTCGCCTGCACCCTGACTCGCGAGGA
>CAYNRF010000073.1:1013-13947 GCA_964399525.1 uncultured Phycisphaeraceae bacterium
TGATCCTCGGGCCGAAGGCAGGCCCGGTGGACTCCGCCGATCCCTTCGCCTGCCTGCCGGCCGGCGCCGTGGTGGGCACCGCCTCGGTCCGGCGGCAGAGCCAGATCCTGCACGCCCGCCCGGACCTGAGGATCGAGATGATCCGCGGCAACGTGCAGACCCGCCTGGGCAAGGTCCGCGCCGCGGACGGTCCGGCAGCCTCGCTGCTCGCGCTCGCTGGGCTGCGGCGGCTGGGGCTGGAGGCGGAGGCGGCGGTGGTGCTCGATCCCGACGCGATGGTGCCGGCCGCTGGCCAGGGCATCGTCGGCGTCACCGTCCGCGCCGAGGATGTGGAACTGCTGGAACTGCTCTCCGGCATCGAGGATGCCGAGGCGCGCGCCGTCTCCACCGCCGAGCGCGCGCTGCTGGCGGCGCTCGACGGGTCCTGCCGCACGCCGATCGGCGGCCACGCAAGGCTGCTGCCCGATGGCCAGCTTCACCTGACCGGGCTGGTGGCCCGTGCCGACGGATCCTTCCTGCTCAAGCGGTCGCTGCACGGGTCGCCGAAGGACGCCGTGCGGCTGGGCCGCGAGCTTGGCGACAGCCTGCGGCAGGACGCGCCGGCCGACATCTTTGCCTGACATGGCGGCGCCGGGCGTCCTTGTGACGCGCCCGGAGCCGGGCGGCACCGAGACGGCGGCGCGGGTGGCGGCGCTCGGCTGGGAGCCGGTGCTGGCGCCGGCGCTCATGCTGCAGCCTCGCAACTTCGTGATTCCGCGCGCCCAGGCCGTGCTGCTCACCAGCCGGGCGGCGGCGCGCGCGCTGCCGGCGCCGATTCCCGGCCTGCCGGTGCTGGCGGTGGGCGAGGCGACGGCGGCCGAGGCGCGGGCGCGGGGCTGGGCCGATTGCCGCGCCGCCGACGGTACGGCGGAGAGCCTCGCCGCCCTCGCCGGTCGGACGCTCGACCCGGCGAAGGGGCCGCTGCTTCTGGCCGTCGGCGCGGGCTACGCGCTCGAGCTGGCTTCCGCGCTGCGCGGCCAGGGCTTCGGCGTGATCCGCCGCATCGCCTATGCGGCGGCCGCGGCCGAGCGGATTCCCGAAGCGGCGATCGCCGCCCTGCGGGCCGGGCGCGTGGGGTGCGTGCTGTTCCACTCGCCACGCTCCGCGCTGTGTGCGATGACCCTGCTCCGGGCCGCCGGCCTTGCCGCAGCCGCCCCGCGCATGGAGGTGTTGGCGATCAGCCGGAGGGTGGCGCAGGCCGCCATCGCGGCCGCCGCGCCCCTTGCCTGGGGAGCCGTCCGCATCGCGGCGCGGCCCGAGGAGCAAGCGCTGCTGGCGCTGCTCGGCCCGCGGCGCGATGCTGCGGCGCCGTGTGGCGCGACACCATCAGGAGAGCCATGAGCCCGCCCGACTCACCCCCCAGTTTCCTGGACCGGCTCCGGCGCTTCGATCCGACGGTCCTGCCGATCGTCGTCGCGGCCCTGGTGCTGGTCGGCGCGGTGCTCTGGCTGCTGGGCCGTCCGCTGCCCTCGCCGCAGGCCACCGGCCCGGATCCCCAGACGGCCGAGCAGCTCTCCGAGCTGCGCGCCGGCCTCGCCAGGCTGGAGGGGCTGACCGGCCGGATCGCCGCCGTGGAGAACCGCGCCCTGCCCGCGGCGCCCGACCTGGCGCCGCTGCGCGAGGCCGCATCCGTGGCGAATGCCCGCGCCGAGGCGGCCGCGCGGGAAGCGGCGGCGCTGGAGCAGCGGATCGGCACCGTGGCGCGCGAGCTGTCCGCGTTGGCGAACCGCCCTGCGCCGGCCGCACCCGACCTCGGCCCGCTGCGCGATGCCGCGCAGGCGGCGACTGCGCGCGCGGAGGCAGCCGCGCGCGAAGCGGCGGCGGCCGAGCAGCGGCTCGCCGGCGCAATCCGCGACTTGACGGCAAGGCTGGACCAGCTGACGGCGCGCGCCGAGGCCCTGGGACGGGACCTGCAGGCCGCGGGCACGCAGGCGCAGCAGCGCCAGGCCACGACCGAGCAGGCGCTGTCCGGCGTCTCCGCACGTCTCGCCGCCGGCGAGGCGGCGCTGGCTGCCCGAAGCCAGGTGATCGAGGCGCATGGCACGCGGATCGCCGCGCTCGAAACCGCACTGATGGGCCGGCTCGCCGGGCTGGAAGCCCAGCTGGCCCAGCGCGCGCAGGCGGCCGAACAGCTCGGCTCGCGGATGACCGCGCTGGAGGGGCAGTCGCAGCGCCTCACGGCGCTGGAGGGCCGGGCCGCGCGCCTGGCCACGGTCGATGCCGCGCGCGCGGCGCTGGATGCAGGTCGCCCGCTCGGGCAGTTGCCGAACGCACCGGAGGCGCTCGGCCGCTTTGCCACGACGGCCCCGCCGACCGAGGCGTCGCTGCGCCTCAGCTTCGACGAGGCGGCGCGCGCCGCCCTGGCGGCCAGCGAGCCGCCCGCCGCCAGCGGCGTGCTGGACTCCGCCGTCGCCCGCCTGTCGGGCCTCGTCACGGTCCGGCGCGGCGAGGAGGTGCTGTGGGGCGACGCTGCCGCCGCCGAGATCGAGCGCGCCCGACGCGCGCTGGAGGCTGGCGACCTGGAGGGTGCGCTGCGCCACCTGTCCCGGCTCTCGGCGCCGGCCAAGGCAGCGATGGGCGAATGGATCGCACGCGCCGAGGCGCTGCTCGCCGCCCGTGCCGCGCTCCGCCAGATGGCGGGCGGCTGAGGGAGACGGGGGGATGCGTAGCGCGCTGCTTTATCTCGCCCTCCTCGCGCTTGGCGTGGCGGGCGTGCTGTATCTGGTCCGGCTCGGCGGGGCGGTGGAGATCCGCGTCGGCGAGATCGAGATCCTCGTCCCCTTCGCCCTGGCCCTGGCGCTGCTGGCCGTCGGCTTCCTGCTGCTGCACGGGCTGCTGGCCGGGATCGCCGCGCTGCGCCGCTGGCCGGAGAAGCGGCGGCAGAAGCGCGCGGCCCGCCACCGCGCCGACGGGGAGGCCGCGCTCACCCGCGCCCTGGTCGCGCTGGCGGCCGGCACGCCGGACCTGGCGCGCCTGGAGGTGCGCCGGGCGCGGGAAAAGCTGGGCGACACGCCCCAGACCCTGGTCCTGACCGCCGAGGCCGAGCGCCTCGCCGGCCGCGAGGAGGCGGCGGCGGAGGCGTTCCACCTGCTGGCGGCGCGGGAGGATTCCCGCTTCCTCGGCCTGCGCGGGCTGCTGCGCCAGGCGATCCAGCGCGAGGACTGGCCGACGGCGCAGCGCCTTGCGCGCGAGGCCGAGGCCGCGCAGCCCGGCGCCGCCTGGCTGCGCGAGGAGCGCGAGACGCTCGCGCTGCGCACCCGGGACTGGCGGGAGGCGCTGGCGCTTGCCGCGCCCGGCGCGCACCAGGCCCCCCTGGCGCTGGCGGCGGCCGGGCAGGAGCCGGCCGAAGGCGGGCGCGCGGCGGAGCTCGAGCGACAGGCCTTCCAGACCGATCCCGGCTTCACACCGGCCGCGCTCGCCCATGCCAGGCGCCTGCGCGAGACCGGCAGCCCGCGCCGCGCCAAGCAGGTGCTGGAGGAGGCCTGGAAGGCGAAGCCGCATCCCGACCTCGCCGAGGCCTACCTGGTCGGGGAGAGCGATCCGCTGCAGCGGGTGAAGGCAGCCGAGCAGCTGGTGCAGGGCAGTCTCCGGCACGCCGAGAGCCACCTGCTGATCGGCCGCCTCGCCACCGTGGCGGGGCTGACGGGCCGGGCACGGCAGGAGCTGGAGGCGCTGACCGCGTCCGGCCAGGCCGACCGGCGCGCCTATCTGGCGCTGTCCGACCTCGAGGAGGTGGAGGGCGGCGACACGGCGGAGAGCCGGGCGGCACAGGCCAAATGGCTGCGCATGGCAGCCACGGCCGCACCGGAGCCGCGCTGGCGCTGCTCGGCCTGCGGTACGGACCAGGCCGCCTGGGCGCCCGTCTGCCCCCGGTGCCAGTCGGTCGGCACGATCGGCTGGGCCAGCCCGCAGCAACTGCCGGTGACGGTCGGGTAGAGCGGAGCCCCGCAGGGCGGCTTGCCGGGAGGCACGCCGGCCGCGGCCCGCTTGACCCGCGGAATACCCCGCGGGAGCCTGCCGCATCGCGACGGAGGACACCCATGCGCCCGCACGCCCTGGCCGCTTCGCTGCTGCTGGCCGCCACCCCGGCCCTGTCGCAGGACCGGCCGCAGATCTCGCCGACCCGCGACGTCACCGTCGCCTACCGCATGCTGGGCGAGGCGTCGCGCGGGGCGCCGCAGGGCATGACGGTGGCCTGGCAGGCCGCGACGGGGATGATGCGCACGGACATGCCCGGCGGGATGGGCTGGATGGTGGCCGACACCCGCCGCGGCCGCGCCTTCATGGTGATGGAACAGATGCGCATGGTGATGGACATCCCCGCCGCCCAGGCCATGGCCGCGCAGGCGGCACCGGCCCGGGCGCGCTTCCGGCGGGAGGGGACGGCGAGCGTCGCCGGGCTGTCCTGCACGGTCTGGAGCGTGCAGGACGGCGACAGCCAGGGGCGGTCCTGCATCACCGATGACGGCGTGATGCTCCGCGCCGAGGGCGCTCACCAGGGCCGCAGCGGTGGGCTGGAGGCGGTACGGGTCGCCTATGGCGCGGTGGATGCGGCCCGGTTCCAGCGACCGCAGGGCTACCAGACGATGCAACTGCCGCAGGGCCTGCCCCCCGGCATGATGCCGGGAGCGGGGGCAGGCATGCCGCCCGGGCTCGGGCGGCCGGGCCAGTAGGCCTGATCTGCCAGCCTCAGCCGGCGATCTCGCCCTGGCGCACCGGGATGACGCCGGACATCTCCGGCAGGCCGGTGCAGCGCCAGACGGCCCGCCAGGCCACCCGGTCGAAGTTCAGCCCCATGTTCACGAAGCTGCCGGCCTCCGACAGCTCGATGGCGATCACCGCGCGCCGCAACGCCGGCGAGAGCTGCTCCATGACGTGCCGGGCCAGCTGGTAGCGCGGGACGCCGTGCAACTCGGCGGCATCCACGGGCAGGTTGAGCGGTCCGGCGACATCGAGGGGCATCGGGGGCGTCTCACGCAGGGCGCCCGATCCTCGGGGCATGAGGGTGCCGCTCCTCGGCGTGCGACAGCCTGCCGCGACGCCCGTCACCGTCCCGTTAACGCCGGCGGCGACCGCGCGTCGCCGCCGGCCTTTTGTTTGCCATGCCGCTGGGCCATGTGAGGCGCATGTCGCGACGCCGCCTTCTCGGGGCCGCCCTCCTGGCCGCCCTGCCGATCGATCCCCTGCGCGCCCAGCAGCGCCCCCGGGCGCCCGACCGGGCGGTGGTGGCGCAGGTGGAGGCCTATCTGAACGAGCTTCGCACGCTGCGCGCCCGCTTCGTGCAGATCGGACAGAACGGCGCCAGCGCCCAGGGCACCGCCTGGATCGTGCGGCCGGGCCGCATGCGGTTCGACTACGATCCACCCGAGCCGCTGCTGCTGGTCGCGTCCGGCGGGCAGGTGATGATGTTCGACCGGGAACTGCGCCAGCCCACGACGGTGCCGGCCTCCTCGACGCCGCTCGGGCTGCTGCTGCGCGAGTCGATCCGCCTGTCGGGCGATGTCACCGTCACCGCGGCCGAGCGGCGCGGCGGCTTCCTGCATCTGACGCTGCACCGGACCGGCGCGCCCGCGGAGGGGCGGCTGACCCTCTCCTTCTCGGAAAACCCGATGCAGTTGCGGCAGTGGACGGTGGTGGATGCGCAGGCGCGGGAGACGCGGGTGACGCTCTACGAGATCGACACCGCTGTCCGCCCGAACCTGCGCATCTTCGACTTCAACGATCCGCGCTTCCTGGAGCAGGAACAGCGCTGAACCGCAGCGTGCGCCGTCGCCTCATACGAAGCGCACGAAGTTCCGACTTGCGGCCCGCAGGGCCGAGGCCGCGAACGCGGCCCGCGGCGTATGCCGCGAAGCCAAGGCGGCCGGATGGCCGCCGCCCGGCGTCTGAGGGCGCACGAAGGGGAAACCTTCGTGCGCTTCGTATCAGTTCGGCTGGGTGGTCTTCGCGGGTTCCTTCTGCACCTTCTTGAGGCGGCCGGACTGCAGGAGCTGCTCGGTCAGCTGGGGCAGGCGCTCGCCAAAGGTGGCCAGCGCCTCGACCGGGATCACCAGGGTGAAGGCGTGCACCGGCTTCGGCTTGCCCTTGCCCTCGGGGACCAGGGTGTGGAAGCGGACGCGGGCATTGGCGCCGACCACGGTGACGTCGGTGACGCCATCGGCATAGATCGTGTCGTTCATTGTAGGCTCCTGAAGAGCGGTCCGGGCTGAGTGCCCGGTGGCCGTCAGTATCGCCGGACCGTGTCGGTCCGGTAAAGGGCGGTGGGCGGCGCCGCCTGCGCCGCCCGCACGGGGTCAGGCGATCAGGATCTCCGTGGCGGCCGCCGCCACCATGTCTCGCGGATCGTAGCCGCTGCCGGCGTAGTCGAGATCCGTCCAGGGGCTGTAGCCGCTGCCATCATAGGCGTGCAGCTCGAGCCCATCACCGTAGCCCTGGTCGAAGACGAACCAGAGCACGCCATCGGCCACGGCCATGCTGTAGTCGAACGCGCTGCGGCCGGAGAAGGTCGCATCGGTGATGTTGGCGATCGTGTCGTCGGTCAGGTCGTAGCGGAAGAGCTGCGGCCCGCCGCTCCAGGTGTCGGCGAAGAAGAACAGGCCGTTGCCGTAGATCTCGGCGCCACCCTCGAGGAAGGGAATGCCGGCGATGTCGTAGGCCGACAGGTCGATCGCCAGGTCCACGCTGGTGCCGGTGACGGTCCAGAGCGTCGGCCCGGTCTCGTCGTCGCCGAGGGCCACGATGGTGTCCTCGTCGATCGCTATGATCTGCCGCGGGGAGGAACTGCCGCCGGCGTTCAGCTCGATGACGGTGAAGCTGCCGTCTGTCTCGACGCGGACCAGTTCGAGGTCCCCGCCAAAGCCGACGCCTTCCGTGATCGCCCGCACATAGACGCCGCCACCGGCAGCGACGAATTCCCGCGGATCGCCGTTCTCGAGGCCGATGTTGATGTCCACCAGCGTGCTGGTGCGGTTCACCAGGTCGAAGATGCTCATCTCCGCGCCGGCGCCGGCGGTGACCTCGTCGTTGTAGAAGAGGAAGTCTCCGACGCGGGCTGCCTCGGTGGCGAAAAGATAGCCGGCATTGTCGTCGATCAACGAGGCGGTCAGGCCCTCGATCAGCCACAGCTCGAAGGCGTCGTACTGGAAGGCACTCGGATCCCAGAAGCCCTTCGTCACCAGCACGACGTCGCCGAGCGCCTGCTGGCTGAACAGGAACTCCCGGATCGCGCTCGGGTCGATCGGGTTTGGCGCCGCCGTCAGCCCTGTGACCTGCTCGGCCGTGTATTCCATCGTGTCCACGTCGTAGGAGATGCGGAACACACCGGTCGTGTCCGGTCCCACCGCCGGGATCGTGGCGATGGCGTAGATGTCGGCCACGTAGGAATCGCCCAGCTGCTCGAGCTGCACGAAGGCATGCGGATAGGAGCTCGCCGGCTGGACGAAATCCGGGTCGGTGCCGGGCGCGAGATCGACATAGGCGTTCGAAAAGCCGCTTTGGAAGAAGGTCGCTTCCGCCCCCTCGCCGAAGTCGAAGGACGCCAGCGGCATGTCGCCGAAGAAGCCGCGGCCGTTGTTGGAGCTCAGATTGAAGCCGTTCACCCACTCCAGGAAGCCGCTGTAGCTGACGAAGTGGACCTGCGTGTAGCTGCCGTTGTCGAACTCGAAATAGAGTCCGTCGACGGTTGCGCTCAGGTTCCGGTATGCGGCGCCGCTGCTGTCCTCCTCGAGCCGATGGGTGAAGGTGTCACCGTAGCCGGCCGGGTTGTATTCGAAGACGAAGTTGCCGCCGCCGCCTTCGCTGCTGCCGTCGTAGCTCGCGACGAACAGCCGCTCGCGACTGAGCACCTCGAGGTCGTCGATGTAGTAACTGGCTTCGTGCGTGGTCAGGCGCTGCACGTTCTCGCCATCGAAGACGAAGACCTCGTAGCCGTCGAAGCCATTGCCGTCCTCGGCGATGTAGAACGCCTCCCCGTCCACCACCTGCACGGCGGAGGGATAGCGGTTGTCGGGGTCCACCTGCGCGAAGCCGCTCTCGTTGCCGAAGAACAGGTAGGTGTCCCAGTTCGTCACCGGACCGAAGAAGCCTGCCAGCACGCCATCCTGGAACGCGACGAGCGAGGTGTCGCCGCTGTAGTCGAGGGTGCCGAAGTAGCCCTCGAAGCCCGAGGAGTTGTCGTGGATGATCACGCCGCTGCCCGAATCGTCGGCCCGCCAGAGCGCCTGGTAGCCGTTGTCGTTCTGGCCGATGAAGTAGACCTGCTCGCCGACCGCCACGAGGGCGCGGACCTGGGGATCCTCCCCCATGCCGCTCCAGCCGAAGCTGGAAAGGGCGCCGAAGGGCAGGCCGTCGCCGTCCACCGTCTCGTCGTCGAGGTCGAGGCGGAACAGCACGCCGTAGTCGATGTCGCCAAGGAAGTCGTTCGTGTCCGCGGAGAAGAACAGCCCGTCATCGGTGACCGCAAGGTTGCCGATGCCAGTGACCGAGAAGTCCGAGAAGAAGGTGAGCTGCTCGACGGCCTGGCTGGCGGGGTCGTAGCGGAAGATCTGCTTGTTGCCGTCGTCGCTGAAGGCGGTGAAGTAGACGGTCCCGTCGCGCTCGATCAGATCGGACGGTGCGTAGCCGTCGAAGCTGACCCAGCCCTCCGGCGTGCCGGGCCCGAAGGCGTAGAAGCCGTAGTCGGCGGCTGCGTAGATGTTCTCGCCGGCCACCACGAAATCGTAGATGTAGTCGCCGCTGACCAGCGCCGTCAGCCCGCCGAGTTCGCTGTAGGTGTAGAGGCCGAAGACGCTGCCATCGGCGCGGAATGCCACGCCGTCGCCGAACTGCGTGAGGCCTTCCGGGCTGTAGGAGCTGAAGCCCTCCACCTCCTCCACGGCGACGCTGACAAAGGGGCTGTTGTCCGGCACGTAGTGCCACAGCCGATAGCTGCCTTCGTTGCCGTCATAGGCGTTGAAGTAGAGCACGACCGGCGGCGGCTCCGTCGGCACCAGCGTGATCACACCGCTGTCCGAGGCCCCCTCCGGGTCCTCGTAGCTGTATTCGAAGGACAACGGACCGCCGCTGTCGTCGGCATGGAAGCGCAGGCCGTTGTCCTCGATGTCGAGGAAGCCGCCGCTGACCGCGAAGGCGTCGAGGAAGATCAGCTCGCTGTCGCTGTGGTCCTCGTCGCTGACGAAGCCGAGCAGCGTCGCGAAGCTGATGAAGAACTCGGTGTTGCCGATCGGCACCGGGATCTCGCCGTCATTGGCAATGGGTGCGTCGTTGACCGGCAGGATGTAAACATAGGCGCCGATGCTGGTGGCCGTCGTGTTCCCGTCGGAGACGCCATAGTAGAAGTAGGCGTCGCCATTGACATTGCCGAAGGGCGTGAAGCGGACGGTCTGCACGCCATCCACATCGATCAGCTGGGCCAGGCCGTACGGCGAGGAGAAGGCGCCCGGGTCGATGGAGAGCGTGTCGCCCTCCTCGTCGAAATCGGCGCCGTTCTGGTAGACGCCGTCGATGAACTGGCCTTCCAGCAGCCGGGCCACGGGGATATCCAGGAAGGAGTCCTCGTATCCGACCATGTCGTTGGTCGCCGGGTTCTGGTCGGCGTATTGGGCGCCGTTGTTCCACCAGTAATCCCAGGTCCCGATCGGCGTATCGTTGCCGTCCTCCACCGTGAGCGTCACGCGCACCGCTTCGCTGTAGGCGGTCGGGTTGCCGCTGTCATAGGCGCGGTACTCGAACCAGGTCTCGCCCGCGAAGTCGGGATCGAGCAGCACGACCCGCACGCTGGACCCGTAGTAGTTCACCTCGCTGATCACGCTGGTGTCCCAGCGCGTGTCCGTTGGCCCCGTCGGCGCGGCAACGGACAGGCTGGTGCCCTCCGGGTCGGTGTCGTTGCCGACCAGTTCCAGGCGGTCGATGTAGATGTCGCGGCGGCTGCCGTCCGGCGCATAGGTCGCCTCGGCCTCGCTCACCGTGATCGTGTCAGGCTGGGCCACGGGCGCGCCGTTGAAGTAGACGGTGGCCGAGCTGGTCGAACCCGCCTCGTCCCGCACGGTGTACTGGAAGGATGCGTTGCCGCCCCCGTGGGTGAAGCTGACGAAGTCGTCGGTGGGGTTCTCCGGCGTGCCGTTGTCGTTCAGCACGGCCGTGCCGTTCACCGCATTCTGCACCGACAGGATCGTCAGGACCGGGTTCGGATCCGGATTGCTGTCGTTGCCGGTGATCTGCGCGTAGGTGACATCCTGCAGCGCCGGCGCGCCGGGCAGGCGCGCGACGAAGTCGTCATTCGCCACCACGGGGTCGTTGACGTTGTTCACGGTGACCCGCACGAAGGCGGTGTCTCCACCCGTCACCTGATAGAAGAAGCCAGGGCCGCCATGGCCGCCGGTCCAGCTGTTGGCGCCCCAGTAGGGATTGTAGCCCTCGGCGACGTTCGTTCCCGGCGTATAGGTGATGGTGCCGTTCCCGTTGTTCACCACCGTGCCGGCGCCGCCGGACCAGGCCTGGGTATAGACGTTGGTGAGCGAGAAGGCGTCGCCTTCGACGTCGTAGTCGTTCGCCAGCAGGTCGCTGATCTGGATGACGATTGCGGTCTGCTCGTTCGTCACCCACGCGGCGTTGGTGTCATCTTCCGCGACTGCGCGATCGTCCACCGCCGCGACCATCACATCCAGCGTCACCGTCAGGTCGGTGGCCGCGTTGCCGTCGCTGATGGTGAAGGTGAAGGTCGCGGGTCCATTGAAATCCACGGGGGTGGGCGTGATGTAGTTCGCCTCGGTCTCCCAGAACCAGCCGCCCCACACCGAGATGTTGTCGTTCGTGCCGTAGCTGCGGATGAACAGGTTGTCGTTGTTCGGGTCGGTGACGCCGGCCAGCGCGATCAGCGCATCGTCGCTGAAGTAGCTCTGCACATCCTCGGTCAGATTCAGCAGGCCGGGCGTCCCGGTCTGCTGCGGCCCGCTGTTCAGCGTGACCAGCGCGCTGTCCGAGAAGGTGCCGTCGGACAATGCGTAGGTGAAGGTCGCGGAGCCCGAGGTGTAGGTGACGGTCACCGACTGGTCGGCGTTCAGCACGATCGCACTGACATTCGCGCCGGCGGTGACGCCGGTGATGACGGCGTCGCCGTCGATGTCGTCGTCGTTGCCGACCAGCTGCGTACGCGTGATCGTCTGCGTTCCGGCCTCGGGGAACAGCCGCGCGATCACATCGTCATTCGCGGTCACCGGGTCGTTGACGGGCGTCACGGTCACATAGGCGTAGGTGTCGAGGTCCTGGGCGCCAAAGGAGTCGGTCAGAACGTAGTAGAAATAAGCATTGCCGTGGAAGTTGGCGTTCGGCGTGAACACCACCTCGTCGTCGGTGCGGTCGGCGGTGCCCTGGTCGGCCAGCACGGCGATGCCGCCGAAGGCGCTGAAGGTGGTCACGCTCGAAATCCAGAAGGGGTCACCGTCCGGATCGAAATCACCATTCGCCAGCAGCGCCGCCACCGGTATGGTGACCAGCGTGTCCTCGGCGGTGCTGAACACGCCGACACTCTCGACCACGCCCCGCGGCGCGTCGTTCTCCGGCGTGACGGTGATGGTCAGCACCGCCGTATCGGTGCCACCCCGCCCGTCGGAGACGGTGTACTGCGCCTGGAAGGTGCCGAAGGTGTCGTTGAGCGGATCGGCGATGTAGAAGCGCACGCTTTCATTGCGCCCGTCCCCGTCGCCGTCATGCCCGAAGCCGACCACCGGTGCGCCGTCCAGCGGCGCCACGGCGATCACCGTCAGCAGGTCGCCATCGGCGTCGATGTCGTTCCCGATCACGTCGACATCGTGATAGAGCGACCAGGCGGTGTTCTCGCCGATGGTTGTCGCATCGTCATCGGCGACCGGCGCGGTGTTCAGCGTTACGGTCGCGGTGGAGGAGCCACCCTCGCCATCGTCCAGCGTGTAGTCGAAGCCGTAGGCGCCGGCGAAGCCGGCCTCGTAGGTGACGGTCACGGTCCGCGCCGTGTTGTCCGCCACGGCGGTCACGCCGCTCTGGTTCGCGATCGCGCTGATGGTCCAGCCGGTCTCCAGGCTGTCCCAGTCGCTGTCGTTGCCGAACAGCGCGTCGTAGCTGATCACCTGCGGATCCGCCCCGGTCCGCGTGACGGTGTCATCGACCGCGGTCGGATCCTCGTTCACGTCGAAGACGCGAACATAGACGTAGGTGGACGCCGTGTCGCCGTCCCCATTCGTCTCCGTCACGGTGTATTCGAAATAGGCCAGCCAGGCCGGGCCGAAATCCTCGAACAGCGGCGTGTTCGCGTCCGACGTGAAGCGCACGCTGTCATTAACGAGGTCGCCATCCGTGTCCACCAGCACCGCGCTGCCGCGGACGAAAGTCTGCACCGAGGTGATGGTGAAGTCGGTGCCGTCCGGATGCTCGTCATTCGCCAGCAGCGTGGCGAAGGGGATGTCCACCGGTGTGAACTGCGCGGTGCTGACGATCTCCGAGCCCGAGAGGTCGGGCCGGACAATCGGCGCGTCGTCTTCCGGCGTGACGTTGATCGTCACCACCCCCGTGTCGGTGCCGCCGCGCTGGTCGGAGACGGTGTATTCGACCTGGAACGTGCCGAAGGTGTTGTTGGAAGGGTCGTTGACGTAGAAGCGCAGGCTATCGTCGCGCCCGTCGGCATCGGAATCCCACGGCGTGGCGATGACGGGCGCACCGTCCAGCGCCGACGCGGCGGTGACCGTGAGCAGGTCGCCATCCGCGTCCGTGTCGTTCCCGGTCACGTTGACGAAGTGATAGTCCGTCCAGGCGTTGTTCTCGCCGATCGTGGTCTCGTCGGCGACAGCCTCGGGGGCGGCATTCAGCGTGACGAGCGCAGTGTCGAAGCCGTCCGCTCCGTCGGAGACGGTGTATTCGAAGCTGT
>CAYNRF010000074.1:0-13925 GCA_964399525.1 uncultured Phycisphaeraceae bacterium
CCGGATTCCCGCCGACTGCACGATCGGGCGGGCGACCGCGATCTCGCGCTCGACCGCACCTGGCCCTGGCCGGTGCTGCCCGACGACACGCTCGACGATCTGCACCGGCAGATCCGCGCGGCCTTCGTGCCCGCAACAATGCCCCGATGCGCCGACGCCTGTTCCTGCACATCCTGACCGCCCTGGCCGCCTGCGCGATGCTGGGGTGCGACGCCACCACCGACGAACAGGCCCGGTCGGCCGCCCGATCCGCCGATCTCCCGCCGACGCGGATCGTCGTGCTCTCCCCAGCGCTGGGCGTGATCCTGCGCGACCTGGGCATGGAGGACGACATCGTCGGCAAGCACGCCTGGGACATGGCGCTGGCAGGCTCGATCCCGGCCGTCGGCACGCACGACGACCCCGATCTCGAATCGATCCTGCGCCTCCGGCCCTCGCACCTGGTCGTGCAGGAGATGGAGGCCCGCGTGCCCGAGTCCCTGCGCCGCATGGCGGCCGAGCAGGGCTGGACGCTCTGGAGCTTCCCGCTGCTCACGCTCGACGACATCGCCACCAGCGCCGACGATCTGCACATGCGCCTCGTCGGCGAGCCGGCCCGTGATCCGACCACCATCGATCCCACCGAGCACCTCGCCCGCGAACGCCCCAGCGCCCGTCTGGCCGACGCCTGGTCCGACCGCGGCGCCCCGGCCCGGGCCGCGGGACGCGTCCTGCTGCTCGCCGGCGTCGACCCCGCGGGCGCGATGGGACCCGGCTCGTTCCATCACCAGCTGATCGAGCGCCTCGGCGCCGCGCCGGCGCTGTCCACCGGCGGCCCGTGGCAGGAGCTCGACCACGAGGACATCCTGCGCCTGGCCCCCGACGCCATCCTGCTCTTCCGGCCCGCGCCGACCGACCCCAATCCCGTGGGCCTGCGTGCCCGCCCCACCCGCGCCGAGGCCCTGGCCGCGCTCGGCGGCATCGCCGGCCTGGACATCCCCGCCGTGCGCGAAGGCCGCGTGGCCATCATCGACCACCCGCTGGGCCTGCTGCCGGCCTCCTCACTCGCCGAGGTGGCCGACGAGATCGCCCAGGCCTTCGAACACTGGCCGGACTGACCACTCCGTCTCTGCGTCTCTCCGTCTCTTCCCCAACTACGATCACCCATGACGACCATGGCTCCCATCTCGATCGATCCGCTGGAGACGCTCGACGCCCGCTTCCGGGCCGCGATCGCGGCGGCGTTCCCCGAGCTGCCCGCCGAGGGGATCGAGACGCACATCGCCGCCAACCGCCAGCCGAAGCTGGGCGACTTCCAGTCCAACGCGGCCATGCCGCTGGCCAAGCGGCTCGGCAGGAACCCGCGCGAGGTCGCCGGCGCGATCGTGGCGCACCTCGACCTGGCGGGCGTGGCCGAGCCGGTGACCCCCGAGGCGATCGCCGGGCCGGGGTTCATCAACATCCGGCTCCTCGGCGACTCGCTGGCCGCATCGCTGACCCGCCTCGACACCGAGCATCTCGGCATCGAACCGCCCGAGCGTCCGATGACCGTCGTGGTCGATCTGTGCGGCGTGAACCTGGCCAAGCAGATGCACGTGGGCCACCTGCGCTCGACCGTGATCGGCGACGCGGTGGCGCGGCTGTACGAGCGGCTGGGACACCGGGTCATCCGCCAGAACCACGTCGGCGACTGGGGCCTGCCCATCGCCATGGTGGCCCAGCGACTGGTCGAACTGCAGCACGCCGGACGCGACCTGGCGGACCTGTCGATGGACCAGCTCAACGTGCTGTACCGGTCGGCGCAGGCCGCCTGCAAGGCCGAGAAGGCGGCGCTGGCCCTGACGAAGAAGGTCGGCGGCCACCCCAAGGCGGAAGCCGAACTGGAGCTGCGCATCGCCGACGCGGAGGAAGCCCTCGAACGGGCCAAGCAGCGGCTGGTCCGGCTTCAGTCGGGCGACGCCGAGTCCGTGGCGGCGTGGCGGCGGGTCTACGACATCACCATGGCCGCGTGCCTGGACACCTGCGCCCGGCTGCACGCCCATGTCAGCGAGGACGCGTCCGCCGGCGAGAGTTCCTACCGCGACGAACTGGCCGGGGTGATCGACGACCTGATCAAGCGCGGCGTCGCCGAGGAGGACGACGGCGCGCTGGTGGTCCGCGTGGAGGGGCTCAAGGAGCCGTGCATCGTCCGCAAGAGCGACGGGGGCTACCTGTACGCCACCACCGACCTGGCGGCGATCCGCCGGCGGACCGGCACGCTGGGCGCCAACCGTGTGGTGTACTGCGTGGACGCCCGCCAGGCGCTGCACTTCCGGCAGGTGTTCGGCGCGGCCCACAAGGCGGGCTACGACCGGACCGCGTCCGGAGAAGTGGCCCAGCTCCAGCACGCCGCGTTCGGCACCATCCTCGGCGAGGACAACCGCCCCTTCAAGTCGCGCTCGGGCGAGAACGTCAAGCTGAGCGACCTGATCGACGAGGCGATCGAGCGGGCCTCCCGGACGGTGGCGGAGAAGAACCCGGACCTGTCCGAGGCCGAGCGGGCGCCGATCGCCGAGTCCGTGGCGATCGCGGCGCTCAAGTACGCCGACCTCTCGACGGAGCGGGTCAAGGACTACGTGTTCAGCTTCGACCGGATGCTCGCCTTCGAGGGCGACACGGGGCCGTACCTGCTCTACGCGCTGGTGCGGACCCGCAGCATCCTGCGTCGGGCCGCGGACGCGGGCGTGGACCTGGCCGGCGTGGCCGACGCGCCGCTGCTGCTCGACGAGCCCGCCGAGCGGGCGCTGGCCCTCACGCTGCTGCGCTATCCCGGCGCGGTGCGTGCGGCGGGCGAACAGAACGAGCCCAGCCGCCTGTGCGCGTACGCCTACGCGCTGGCAGGCGGGTTCAGCAGCTTCTTCGACCAGTGCCCCGTGCTCAAGGCCGACGGCGACGCCCAGAAGCTGTCCCGCCTGCGCCTGTGCGCGCTGACGGCACGTGTCCTGGAGGACGCGCTGACCACGCTGGGCATCCCGGTCGTGGATCGCATGTAGACCCCGCCAGCGGCCGCGGACGAGCGCAAAGAAAGGCCGCCCCGGCGGGCGACCGGGGCGGCTGAATCATCCGGGACGGATGCGACGGATCAGAAGAGCAGCTGGAGCTGGAAGGTCAGGCCGATCTGGCCGTCCTCGTCCGAGGCCAGCAGGTTGTGGCCGGTCGAGGTTGAAACGATCGACTCGGTCGTGGCGTCGAAGGCGTACACCACGGCCGCGGTGAACTTGGCGGCGTGCGACTCGGGCACGATGTAGTAGTTCATGCCCAGGGCCAGGTCGGAGTAGTCCTCGTCGTTGACGCGGTCGCTGTCGGCGAAGACGGCGGACCAGCGGGCGATGGCCTCGAACTGGTCGGTGAAGAACACACCGCCCTGGACCACGACGCCCATGTCGTCGAAGTCGTCGGTGCCGTCGTCCTCGTTCATCCACACGAACGAGCCGAAGAGGTTCCAGCCGTCGCCCAGGTAGGAGGCGTCGGCGGTGAAGCCGAGCATCTCGACGTTCTCGGCCAGCGAGGGGTTGGTGTCGCCGGCGGACTGCCAGTGGACGGCCGCGCCGACCATGCCGCCGGCGGCGGTGCCGCGGAACGAGGTGAACTGGTCGTAGGCCTTCCAGTCGGCGTCGCCGAACTTGAACTCGCCGCGGGCCGTGAAGGCGTAGTCGGCCTCGTTGCCGCTGTTGAAGCTGGTGTTGTCGGAGTTGAAGCCGTCGGAGAACGCGGCGGCGGCGCGCCAGGCGTCACCGCCGAAGTTGAGCTGGACGCCCTGGGCGCGGTCCTGGTTGAAGGTCTCGTTGGCGCTGGAGCGCTCGTGGAAGAGCTGGCGCTTGCTGGAGACCGACTCCTCGCGGAGGAAGGGCAGCTTGAACTGGCCGATGGTGGCGCTGAGCGAGTCGTTGATGTCCCATTCGACCAGGGCGTCCTCGAGGGAGGCCTCGCCGCTGGAGCGGTCGAAGGCCATGACGAACTTGCCCTTCATGCTGTCGGTGATATCGCCCGAGCCCTCGACCTTGGCGCGGCGCATCGAGAAGCCGATGGTGGTGTCGTTGTCGCCCAGGGCGTCGTCGTCGCGCAGGTTGACGTCGTAGCGGAACTGGAGCTGGACGCCCAGCTTGAGGTTGGAGGCCGAGCTGTTGAGCACGGACAGGGCCGCGCGGTCGGCGGCGTCGTTGGCCAGATCGAACCGCAGATCGGCGGCGCCGGCGGTGGTCAGGAGGAGGGCCGGCGTCAGGAGGGCGAGGTTTTTCATGCGATGGGCTCCGTGGTTTGGACGGGGCGGGACGGTCCCGCGAGGATGAAGTGTTATCCGAATCTTTGTAAAGACAAACACCTTGACACAACCTTTACGAACTCGTCATCGATCGGGCGCCCGCCGGGGAAGGCGGGGGCCGGGCCGAGCGGGGAGACGCTCTGCGCAACTGAATGTCAGAACAGGAGTTGGAGCTGGGCGGTGATGCCGATCTGGCCGTCCTCGGTATCGGCCAGCAGGTTGTAGCTGGCCGACGGGCTGACCAGGCCCCCGGTGTTGCTGACGGCGTCGACGTAGTACAGCAGGTTGGCGGTGAACTTGGCGGCGTGGGACTCGGGCACGATGTAGTAGTTGACGCCCGCGGTGATGGTGTGGAAGTCGTCCACGCCCGCGCCGCGTTCGTCGTCGACGAAGACGCCGTCCCAGCGGCCGAAGAGTTCGATCTGGTCGGTGAGGAACACGCCGGCCTGGGCCATGACGCCGAAGTCGTCGAACTCGTCGGTGCCGTCGTCGGACTGGGCCCAGACGCCGGAGAGATAGGCGTTCCAGCCGTCGGCGACCCAGGCGAAGTCGGCGGCGACGGAGAAGAGAGACTCATCGTCGGGCAGGGAGGGGTTGGTGGAACCGGTGCTCTGGTAGTGCGCGGCCACGCCGAGGTTGCCGCCGGACGCGGCTCCGCGCCAGGACGTGAACTGGTCGTAGGCCTTCCAGTCGGCGTCGCCGAACTTGAACTCGGCCCGCGCGGTGAAGGCGTAGTCGGCCTCGTCGCCGCTGTTGAACGAGGTGTTGTGGCTGTCGAAGCCGTCGGAGAAGGAGGCCCAGGCCCGCCAGCTGTCCCGGGTGTACCAGGCCTCGACGAACTGGCTGTAGCCCTGGCCGAAGACGCGGTTCTGCACCGAGAAGTCGGAGGTGAGCATGCGGGTGGTGCCCACGGAGTCCTCGCGGAGGAAGTGGACTTTCTGCTGGCCGATGCGGAAGGAGAGGCTGTCGTTGACGGACCAGTCGGCGTATGCCTCGAGGAGGCTGGCGTCGCCGGTGCCGGCGTTGAAGTCGACCTGGATCTTGGCCTTGATGCTGTCGGTGACCGGCCCGGCGACGTTGATGCGGGTGCGGCGGGTCGAGAAGCCCAGGGTGGTGTCGTTATCGCCCAGGGTGTCGTCGTCGCGGAGGTTGAGGTTGTACTGGAACTGGGTCTGCGCGGTGATCTTGATGGCGGGGGCGGCCTGCATGGAGAGGCTGACGGTCTCGAGGTTGGCCTCGGAGAGGGCGACGGACCGCGCGTCGTCGGCGGCGTGGGTCTGGCCCGAGGCGGCGCACAGGGCGGCGACGAGGATCAGGGGGCGCATGGCGTGTGACTCCGTGTGGGACGCCCGAGGACGGGCGGGGTGGGTTCCGGCGTGGTAAGCCGCGACTAACCCGGTTCAGATCGGAGTCTTCGGGGCCGGCGTATGAGCACCGATCAGGCTGTGGCGCGACATTCGTCGCACCGATCCCCGACCCAGGGGACATCGGTGCGCCGAAAGTGCGCCGCTGCTCGGGAGCGGGCGCCGACGCGGGGTCGAGGTCCGGGGGGTGAAAGGAGGGTGCGGGCGGGTGGGCGGCCAAAAACAAGACCGGCCGGTCCTGGATGGACCGGCCGGCGTGATCGGATCTGGCCCGATCCGTGGATCGGGTCAGGATGGGATCGGATCAGAACATGAACTGCAGCATGAAGGAGAGGTTGAGCTCGCCGTCGCTGTCGCCCAGGAAGCCGCCGCCGAGCAGGCCCTCGGACGCGATGCCGCGGGTGTCGTCGAAGGCCCAGCCGAGGTCGGCGGTGAACTTGGCCGCGTGCGACTCGGGCACGAAGTAGTAGTTCACGCCGACGTTGACGGCCTGGAAGGTGTCCTCGGTGCCGATGAAGTCCTCGTCGAACACGACGATGTCGTAGCGGGCGAAGCCTTCGAGCTGGTCGCTGAAGAACATGTTGGCGCCGATCTCGCCGCCGTAGTTGTCGTCGCTGCCGGCGCCGTCGAGATCGATGTTCTGCCAGAAGAACGCGGCGTTCACGCCCCAGCCGTCGCCCTCGTAGGCGCCGTCGACCGTCAGGGAGAGGAACTCGTCCTCAGCGCCCGAGGGGTTGGTGTCGCCGGTGGTGGCCCAGAAGCCGCCGGCGCCGATGCGCCAGCCGGCCGACTGGCCGCGCCAGGCGGCGCGGTCGTCGAAGCGGGCCTTGTCGGAGTCGGAGAAGAAGTCGAAGCGGCCGTTGAAGGCGTAGTCGGACTCGGCGCCGCTGTTGAAGGCGGTGTTGGCCGAGCGGGGACCGTCGGAGAAGCCGACGGCGGCGCCCCAGTTGTCACCGCCGAAGTGGGCCTCGATGCCCTGGCTGTAGGCGTTGTCGCCGAGCACGGACTGGGCCGACGAGCGGAAGGCGCCCATCATGTGGTACTCGGAGATGTTGCGGCCGGCGGAGAAGGCCTGGATGAACTGGCCGACGCGGAGGCTGAAGCCGTCGTTGACGGTCCAGTCGGCGTAGGCGTCCTCGAGGTTGGCCGAGCCGGAGCTGGAGGAGGAGCCGAGGTCGGCGTTCTCGTCCGGACCGAAGTCGAAGCTGATGGTGGCGTTGATCGAGTCGGTGACCTGGCCGGTCAGGCGGACCTCGACGTCCTGGAAGCCGAAGCCGACGGTGGTCTCGTCGTCGTTGGCCAGGGCGCTGTTGTCACGCAGGTTGATGCCGTAGCCGAAGCGGGCGGCGGCGGTGACCTGGAGGTTGGCGGCCGAGGAGTTGAGGACCGAGTAGGCGCCGGCGTCCGAGCGGAGCTCGGCGGCGTACGAACGGTCGAGGTCGAGGGAGCCGGCGGTCGCGAGACCGGCGGTGGCCGCGAGGGCGGAAATCTGAGCAAACTTGTTCATCTGAAATCTCCGGATGATTCTCGGACGCTCGGGAACCATCCCGACTCGTCCATGCCTAGGGCTTGTTTCACACCGGCCGGTTGGCCGTCGAGCACCCCACTCGACCCGGGACACATGTCCCGGAGCAGGTGTGTTTGCACTTACTATCGACCAGCTTCATTCCTCTTGGTCGAAAAATCTGGGGCGAATCTTTCGGGATACGCCCCAGTATGGGATCTGTGAGGGTTCCTTAGAACACGAGGGTCAGCTGAGCGCGGAGCAGCAGTTCACCGTCGGACGCCCCGAGCAGGCCGGTGGTGGCCGGGCCGTTGAATCCGCCGGGGTCGGGCGAGAGCGCGTCGAGCGTGTCGGTGTCGGTGAAGGAGTAGACCACGTCGGCGGTGAACTTGGCCGCGTGGGACTCGGGCACCAGGAAGTAGTTGACGCCGGCGGTGAGGTAGTAGAAGTCGTCCTCTTCGGTGCCGGCGATGTCGGAGAGGTCGGAGTCGAGGAAGAGGGCGTCGAAGCGGCCGAACAGCTCGGCCTGGTCGGTCACGAAGAAGCCGCCCTGGACCACCGCGCCCTGGTTGACCAGGGTGGGCAGGCTGCCGCCGGCGGCCAGGTCGACCTCGATGCTGTGGCCGACATAGGCCGCGAAGAGGTTCCAGCCGTCGCCCTTGACCATGATGTCGGCGGTCCACAGGCCGATGTCGATCGAGTCGGCGGAGACGCCGCCGAGGACGCCCCAGGTGGAGGTGCTCGGGTTGGTGTTGCCCTGCTGCTGGTAGTGGCCGCCCAGACCGATCTTCAGTCCGTAGTTGGAGCCGCGCCAGCTGCTGAACGAGCCGAACTGGTCCCAGGTGCCCGAGACCATGTAGTCGAAGCGGGCGGTGAAGTTCCAGTCGTTCTCGGCGGAGGAGTTGAAGGGGGAGTTGGCGGTGTTCTCGTTGCCGATGTAGGCGGCGCCGTCGGAGAAGGCGCCGACGAACTTCCAGTTGTCGGTGCCGTAGGCGGCGGCGACGCCCTGGGTGTAGCCGGGGTTGAAGAACTCGTTGACGACCGAACGCTCGACGGCCAGACCGAACTCGGCCTCGATGGCCTCCTCGGCGACGACGGGGTTGTGCCACTGGCCGATGAGCAGCGTCCAGCTGTCGTTGACGGACCAGGCGGCGAAGGCCTTGAGCAGCTCGGCCGAGCCCGCGTCGTTGCGGCCGTTGGTCTCGGCGGCGCCGAAGTCGAAGCTGAGGTGGCCGGTGATCGAATCGGTGACCGAGCCGCTCATGCGGATCTCGGCGCGGGGGATGTCAAAGCCGAGGGTGGTGTCGTCGTCGCCCAGCGAGCTGCCGGACTGCGCGTCGCGGAAGCTGGCCATGTAACGGGCCTGCAGCAGGGCGGACACGGTCAGGTTCTGGGACGAGGAAGCGCCCAGGAAGCTGGCGCGGGTGTCCGCGTCGGCCCGCATCTGGGAGGCGTAGGCGCGGTCGAGATCCAGGCCGTTCTGCGCGAGGGCGGAACCGGCGGCCAGGAAGAGGAAACCCGCTGAGAGGTAAGACGCCTTCATCGCAAACCCCGCTCTTCGAGCGCTTCCCCGCCCCGCGGGCCATCCGGGCCGGCGGCTTGGAGAGAGGTGTGAGGGCCGGATGCTAGGACAACCTAACCGGCCGGCTCAAGGGGGATCGGCCCGAAAGTTTGTGGGGACTATCCGAATTCCGGCGGGGGGCGCAAAAACCGACCGGTCCGGGGTGGGGACCGGTCGGCGAGAACTCATCCGGACGGGGGAAGTCCGGGTGCTCGCCGAGCATAACTTATGAATGCAAAGCAGGTTAGAACAAAACCTGGAACTGGGCGCGGATCAGCCACTCCTCGGATGATCCACCCAGAAGCCCCGTCACGCCGGCGTCGGGGAAAAACACGTTGTTGACCACGCCGGCGTCCAGGATGTCGCTGTCGGACAGGGCGGCGGTGACGTCGAACGTGAACTTGGCGGCGTGCGAATGGGGCGTGACATAGGCGTTCATGCCCACGGTCAGGTACTGGTACCACTCCTCGCTGCCGCCGAAGCCGTTGACGAGCGTGCTGTCGAGGAAGACGAAGTCGTAGCGCGCAAAGCCTTCGAGGATGTCGGTGAAGAGCATGCCGGCCTGCAGGACGAAGCCGTGCTGGACGAAGATCAGCGTGCTGGTCGGAAAGTCGGGGTACTCGTACTCGATGCGGTGCCCGATGTAGGCGGCAAAGGCGTTCCAGCCGTCGGACTCGTACGAGGCGTCGACGGTCCAGGTGATGTTGCTGACGTCCTGCGCGTCGCCGTTGAGGAAGTCGGGAACAACGTCGCCGGGGTTGGTGTCGCCCTGGCGCTGCCAGTGCAGGCCGAAACCGACCTTGGCCGCGACGTCGTCGCCGCGCCAGGAGGTGAAATCCTCGAAGCGGGTCCAGTCGCCAGCGAGCTTCCAGTCCAGGCGGGCCGTGACGGCGTAGTCGGCCTCGAACTGGCTGTCGAAGGCGGAGTTGGCCGGGCCGGGGTTGCCCATGAAGGCGATGCCGTTGTTGAAGGATGTCTCCCAGGCGATGTTGGGGCCGACAAAGCCCAGCGCGACGCCCTGGGTGTGGCCGGGGGCGAAGAACTCGTTGGCCACGGAGCGTTCGACGGCGAGCTGGAACTCGGAGCCGGTGCTCTCTTCCTGCAGGAGCTGGGGACGGAACTGGCCGGCCTTGAGGTAGTAGCCCGCCTGATCGCCGGCGAAGTTGTACTGGGCGAACGCGTCCAGGAGCACGGGCGACCCGGTGTCGTCGTTGTTGCGCCCGGCGCGGCCGCGGCGGGCCTCGGCGTCGCCCATGTCGAAGCTGACGCGGGCGAGCAGCTGGCTGTTGGCGATGTTGGCGTCCAGGCGGACCTGGGCGCGGGGGATGGTGAAGCCGATGGTGTCGAGGCGCTCGTCGTCGAACGGCGAGTCGTTCTTGCGGAAATCGACCATGTACCGGGTCTGGAGCAGCACCGAGGCCGTCAGCGGCTGGGGGGCGTAGGCGGAAGTGAATCCATCGAACGAGCGGAGGCTGTCGGTCTCGGCGCGGAGCCGCGCGGCCAGCTCGCGCGATTCGTCGGCGGCCAGGGCCGGCAGGGCCGCCGCGGCGAAGGCGAGCAGGGCGGCGGGACGCGTGGGGGGGATGGTCGGCATGGCGGATCGTTCCCGGGTGGGGGGGTCGAATCGAGGCGCGGGGTTTCACGGACGGCCGGAAAGGCGGATGGCGGCAACGAAAAGGCTCGGGACGTCCGTCGGACGCGGGTCGTGTGGGGAAGGTCGGCCGGGCGCGAGGCCGAGGGGTAGTTTTGGATCGGTGACATGCCGGGGCGGCATCGGGGGGGGTGCGGGGGGGTGCGGGGGGGTGCGGGGGGGGTGCGGGGGGGGGTGGATGGCGGGGCGAACGCGACCACCAGGTCCGCGGGACGGCGCGGGTGTTCAGATTTCATAAATCGTGGCGGAACATGCGAGTACGGTCGGAACCGGCGATACGCTCTGGGGCCAGATTCCTGGGAGGCACCACAGCCATGTCCGGCCAACTGACCATCATGGTGGTCGACGACGAACCCGATCTGCTCGAGCTGGTCGCGTACAACATCCGCCAGGACGGTCACGAGGTGTTGACCGCGACCGACGGGCTCAAGGCGCTCGAACTGGTGCGGTCCCGCCAGCCGGACGTGATCGTCCTCGACGTCATGATGCCCGGGCTGTCGGGGCTGGAGGTGGCCCGGAGGCTGCGCAGCCAGACCGGCACGGCCTCGATCCCGATCGTGATGCTCACGGCCCGGGCGGAGGAAAAGCACGAGCTGGAGGGGCTGGACGCGGGGGCGGACGACTACATCTCCAAGCCGTTCTCGATGCAGGTGCTGATTGCGCGGGTCAAGGCGGTGGCCCGCCGGACGGGCGCGGGCGGCACCAGGAAGAGCGAGCTGACCCTGGGCCCGGTGTCGATCGATCTCGACGAGCACGCGGCGTTCGTGGACGGGGAAGCCATGAAGCTGACGATCACCGAGTTCCGCCTGCTGGCGGCGCTGGTCAGCGCGCAGGGCAAGGTGCTCAGCCGCCCGGCGCTGATCTCCCGGGCGATCGGGCCGGGCGTCACGGTGACGGAGCGGACCATCGACGTGCACATCACCTCGATCCGGCGGAAGCTGGGCGACCACGCGAACCTGATCAAGACGGTCCGCGGGGTCGGATACCGGGCGAGCACCGAGCCGGAGACCGCGGACGCCCCGATCTGATCATTTCTCCTTACCTTCCCACCCCCACCCCACCCACCCCACCCCCACCACCCGTTCCTCCTGCCGCGCCGAACCGCGGCCCGCGCGGTGCCGGCGGGGACGGAAGAATGGCGCGTGACCGATCCCCCCGCCATGCCGGATGCACCGAACGACGCCGCCTGGGGATGGGCGCTCCCCGCGGCCGTGTGCGCCAGCGCGATCATCCTGGGGGTGTTCCTGCCCTGGATGCTGGGCGTCGCGGCGGGGGCGCTGGGCTGGCTGGTGTGGTCGACGCGGCGCGCCGAGCGGCGGGGTGGGGACCGCGCGGCGGGCCTGGACCGCGAGCTGCGCCAGCGGCGGGCCTCGGCCGAGCAGCACGAGCGGATGCGGCGCGTGCTGGACGCCGCGGGCACCCCGATCATCGCGACCGATGGCGAAGGGGTGATCACGGTGGCGTCGCGGTCCGCGTCGCGGACGCTCGGCGGGGGGCGGAACCTGACGGGCGTGCGCTTCGACGAGCTGTTCACGCAGCCGGAACTGCACGAGATGGAGCGGCTGGCGCGGGCGGGCGAGCCCGGGCGGGCGCGGCTCAAGCTGCCGATCGAGGGCGAGCTGCGGACGCTGGTCGTGTCGGCGGACTCGATCGGGACGGGGTCGGGGTGCGTGGTGACGCTGCGGGACGTGACCGAGCTGGTCAAGGCGGCCGAGCTCAAGGCGGACTTCGCGGCCAACGCGTCGCACGAGCTGCGAACGCCCATCGCGTCGATCCGCGGGGCCGCCGAGACGCTGCAGGGGCCGGCGCGGAACGATCCGGCCATGCTCGAACGGCTGACCGGGATGATCGCGACGAACGCGTCGCGGCTGGAGGCGCTGGTCAACGACCTGCTGGACCTGTCGCGTCTGGAGTCGGGCGAGACGCCGCCGGCGGTGTCGTGGGTCGATGTGGCGGAGGTGTTCGCCGCGCAGCGGGAGCAGTTCGAGGCGATCTGCAAACGCAAGGGGCTGCGGGTGGAGTTCGAGATCGGGCCCGGCGCGGCGCGGATCCGCACGGACCCGGTGCTGCTGGACCTGATCCTTCGCAATCTGGTGGAGAACGCGACGAAGTTCGCCCGCGAGCAGACGCGCGTGCTGCTGTCGGCGCGGGCCGAGCCGATCCCCGTCGATCCGGTCAACCCGCCCCCCAGCGGGGTCGAGGGGGGCCGGGGCGTGCGGATCTCGGTGCGGGACGAGGGGATCGGCATCCCCATCGCGCACCAGCAGCGGATCTTCGAGCGCTTCTACCAGGTCGACCGGGCGCGGACGGGCGGGTCGGTGCAGCGGGGGACGGGGCTGGGGCTGGCCATCGTCAAGCACGCGGCGCGGCGGCTGGGCGGGCACGTGGGGGTGGAGAGCGTGTACCAGCAGGGGACCACGATGATCGTGGAACTGCCGCGGTGCGTGGACGGGTGAGGGGTCCGGTTCAGGGTTCAGGGGGCCGTGGCCAGTTCGGCGCGGATCTGGTCGAGCACCTGTTGCTCGAGCTCGGGCTGGCCGAAGCGGCCGAGGCGGACGGTCAGCTCCACGCCGGTGTCGGTGCGCTCGACCAGCAGCTCGCCGGGCTGGTCCCGCGGGCCGAGCAGGCGGTAGGTGCGGAAGCGGACGCCGATGGTCTCGATGGGGGTCGCGACGACGAGATGCTCGATCGCGCCGGCCTTGACGGCGGCGTCGATGGCGTCCCAGCCGTGGTAGGAGGATTTCGAGGGGTCGGCGGCGGGGGCGGAGCGGGGCGGGCCGGAGAGCAGGGGGCGGGGCGGCGGCGCAGAGGACGAGCAGGCCGGGATCGTGGCGAGCGCCAGGGCCGCACAAACCCCCGCGAACAGGCGGGTTGGGAGGCCCGGGCGGGGCGGCGCCGGGCGGGCGGTCGGGGTCTTGGGGGTGGCGGGGCTCATATACTCCACTCTTGCGATTCGGACGCCCGCCGGGCCGGGCGCGCCCGCTGCGGGGCCGGCGTGTGATCGGCAGCGTAGCACGGACGGAGTGGAGCACGCTTGGAAGTCAGCATCGCCATGCCCCCCGGGCACGACTCGATCGGGATGACCGGATCGGGCGAACGCAATCTCAAACTGATCCGGGAAGCGCTGGGCGTGGCGGTGACCAACCGTGACGGGGCCATCCATCTGCGCGGGGACGAGCCCGAGCTGGGCGTGGCGCGGCGGGTGCTCGAGGAGCTGGGTCGGCGGTCGAGGGCCGGCATGGCGGTGTCGCGCGAGGAGGTCCTGGGCATGATCGCGGCCGAGTCGGGGCGGGCCCGGCGCGACCTGCGTCCGGGGCACGCGGGGGCGTGGGACGGCCGGCTGCGGGTCTACGCGGCGGGACAGCCGGTCGAGCCGAAAACGGACAATCAGCGGCTGTACCTTGAGGCGATCCGGCAGAACGACCTGACCTTCGGGTTCGGGCCGGCGGGGACCGGCAAGACATACCTGGCGGTGGCCGCGGCGGTGCCGCTGGGGGCGGTGGGGGCGGTCTCGCGGGTGGTGCTGTGCCGGCCGGAGGTGGAGGCGGGGGAGAAGCTGGGCTTTG
>CAYNRF010000075.1:0-5453 GCA_964399525.1 uncultured Phycisphaeraceae bacterium
GACGCGAGCTGAGTCGTGCGGTTGCGCCTGCCACCCCCGTCCTTCGGTGCGGGTGTCGGGGGGGATCCGGCAGGCCGGGTGCGCGCCGGAGCGGCCGTCGCGGCCGGGATGGGGGCGGCACCCGTCACGGAACCGGTGTGATTGAGCAGCGTGCTGGCCGCGGACGCGGGGCCGGTGCGTGGGCACCGGCCCTGTCTGTTTGTGGGCGCGACCGAGCGCAGATCGAGGATGGGCAGGGAGATGGGGAGGGGGAGAGCGACGGAGGGATGGAGCGACGGAGCGACGGAGGGGTGGGGGTGTTCCGGCTGCGGCTTGGGGAGCACCGGGTCGGTGAGCTGGGCCGCCGGGGCCTCAGCCTTGCTCGCAGGAGCCCCACGATTCGAGGACTCATCAAGGGCGTGACGGGGTGACGCATCGTGGGCGTGGCGGGATTTCTGGCGGTGTTCCTCGAAGATTTTGTTGGCCGACTTGCGGACGGATTCGGCCTCGCGGTGGCTGAGGGGGGCCGCGGAGGCGATGCGGACGAGGGCGGCGTCGGCGACGAACTTCTTGCGGAGGTCGAGGAGACGCTGGCGAGCCTGGTAGATGCGTTCGAAGTTGGCGAAGGCGTCGCGGGCGAGGTCGGACTCGAGCAGGTCGGCCAGGGATTGGAGCGAGCGTTTGGTGCAGTCGCACAGGGCGAGGACCGAGACCTCGCCTTTGTCGAGCAGGTCGAGCATGGCGTTGAGGTCGGCCTCGTCGCGGTCGGGGTTGTCGGGGTCGGGCATGGTGGAGGCGGCGTGCGACGGGCGCGTGAACCCGAGGGGCTCACGCGTGCGTTCGAGGGTGCTGTCCAGGATGCGGCGCTGGGCGGGGGTGAGTCTGGTCATGCCCGCAAGGTATCGCGCGGCGGGCGGGGTTCAAGCGGGAAGGGGGGTATGTCCAGAAAACGGCGCACAAGGGCGGTTGTTAGTAAAAATAGTGTTCTATCTTCCCCAGGTTGAAGGGTTTGGCGGGGCGCCAAGAGTTGCCCCCTCCGCCACGCTTCGCGTGCCACCTCCCCCGCCAGGGCGGGGGAGGCGTTGGAGCAGAGGCGGCATTGGTGTGTGCTTGAAGAGAAGAGGCCGACTGCAAGTCGGCCCCACGGGGAGATCATGCGCCGTGGGGGGAGTAGTGCATGGTCTGCTTGATGGTGTTGTCGTCGTTCATGATGAGGACGGTGGGGTGGTTGGACTCGTATTCGGCGTCGGTCATGAGGGCGTAGTGCATGATGATCGCCTTGTCGCCGACCTCGAAGAGGTGGGCGGCGGCGCCGTTGAGTTCGATGATGCCCGAGCCGGGGGCGCCGCGGAAGATGTAGGTTTCCAGGCGGTTGCCGTTGCGGCAGTTGGTGACGAGGACGCGGTCGTTGACGCGCATGCCGCAGGCGGCCAGAAGGTCGGCGTCGATGGTGATGGAGCCGACGTAGTGGGGTTTGGCCCCCGTGACGGTGGCCATGTGGATCTTGCTGTGCAGGACTTCTCTGAGCATGGGGGCTCCGGGTCGGGCCCGGTTTCTGCGCGGACCGGGGCGGGAGGAAACAGTAGGGGCCCCGGCGGGTGTTGGTTCGCGGTACCATGTTCGGGGGGAGGAAGTCCCTGCCCCCGCGTCTGACCCGCCGCCCGCCCCCCCGACCACCATCAAAGGAGAAGCCCCGATGTCCCAGCCCGTTCGTGTCGCCGTGATTTCCGGGAGCCTGCGCAAGGGCTCGTACAACACGCAGCTGGTGCGGTTTGTGGCGGGGAAGATCCGCGGGAACGGGGTGGAGACGGACGAGATCTCGCTGCTGGATCTGGATCTGCCGCTGATGAACGAGGATCTGGAGAAGCAGGGGTTGCCGGCGGGGGTGCTGGATCTGAAGAAGCGGCTGATCGCGGCGGACGTGCTGCTGATCTCCTCGCCGGAGTACAACGGGTCGCTGAGCCCGGCGCTGAAGAACGCGATCGACTGGGCGAGCCGGCCGCGGGAGGGCGAGGCCCCGCTGGCGTGTTTCAAGGGGAAGGTGGGCGGGCTGCTGGCGGCGTCGCCCGGGAAGATCGGCGGGCTGCGCGGGCTGCGGCACCTGCGGCAGATCCTGACGCAGATCCAGACTGTGGTGCATCCGAACGAGTTCGCGCTGGCGTCGGCGCACGAGGCGTTCGACGAGACGGGCAATCTCAAGGACGCGACGGCGACGAAGCTGGCCGTGGGCGTGGGCGAGGCGGCGGTGGGGCTGGCGCGGGCGATCAAGGCTGCGGGTTGACTCGGACTTCGGAGATGTTCGGGAGGTTGTGATGGCGAAGGTCGGTGTGATCCTGTCGGGCTGCGGGTATCTGGACGGGGCGGAGATCCACGAGGCGACCAGCGTGCTGATCGCGCTGGCGCAGCACGGGGTCGCGTACCGCTGCCTGGCGCCGCGAAAGCCGCTGGCGGTGGTGGACCACGTCACGGGCGAGGCGACGGGCGAGACGCGGGACGTGTTCACGGAGTCGGCGCGGATCGCGCGGGGGCAGATCGACGACCTGTCGGGCGTGAAGGGGACCGACTACGACGCGTTCATCCTGCCGGGCGGGTTCGGGGCGGCCAAGAACCTGTGCACCTTCGCGACCAGCGGGCCGGCGTGCTCGGTGGATCCGGCGGTCGAGCGGGTGCTGCGCGAGGCGCACGCCGCGGGCCGGCCGATCGGGTTCGCGTGCATCGCGCCGGCGCTGGGAGCGCGGGTGTTCGGGGATGAGCACCCGCTGCTGACCATCGGGCACGACGCCGGGACGGCGGCGGCCATCGAGAAGACCGGGGCGCGGCACCGGGCGGTGGGGGTGACCGAGATCGTCGTGGACGCGGAGAAGCGGTTCGTGTCGACGCCGGCGTACATGGAGAACACGAACCCGGCGGCGGTGTTCGAGGGGGTGTCGAAGATGGTGGGGGCGGTGCTGGGGATGGTGGGGGAGCGGTAGGAGATCAAGCGGGGAGGGGGGCGGCCGGCGCCGGGTTGGCCGAGGCCGCGTGCTCGGACTGGCGGGCGATGATCCGATCGCAGAGTTGTTCGATCTCTTTCGCGCCATGCCTGCGGAGCGTGGTGCGCATGTCGGCGAGGGTCTGCTGGGCCTCGGCGTGGCGACCGAGGGCGGCGAGCGAGCGTGATTGCATAAGAGCGCAGGCGGCGTCGGTGGCGAGGGCGAGCGGCATGCGCGTGACCATGGTGCCTGACCATGCGCGGAAGGCTCCGTGTTGTTCGAGTGATTCCTCGTGGCGTGATTCCGCGGTGAGCGTGATGGCTTCCAAATAGGCGAGGAGCGGTCCGATGTCGGCGATGTTCGGCAGGGCCTTGGCCTGGTCGAGGGCGAAGCGGGCGGCTTCGGGGTTGTTCAGGTGAAGGGCTTCGAGTTCGACAACGCCGCCCCAGGCGAGCAGGTTGTCGGGGTCGAGTTCGAGCACACGATCGGCGGTGTCCCGGGCGTCGTCGAAGTGTTCGGCGAGGTTCTGGAGCGACATCACGGCGAGGAGGCGGTCGGCCTCGGGGATGTCCGGTTGGCCCTCGAGCGATTCGAGCTCGGCGAAGGCCTGGTCGGGGTGACCGGTTTTCAGGAGGGCCTTGGATGTCCATCCGGCGGCGGCGAGCGCGCCGCGGGGCTGTCCCACCGCTCGGGAGACGGCGCGCTGATAGCGGGGGATGCATGAGAGAACCCTGTCCCAGTCGCCTCGGACGGCGAACCCGGCCAGCAACGTTTCGAGGTTGGTTCCCAGGTGGGTCAGGAGCACGAAGGGGAAGGGCATCACGAGCACGAAGACGAGAAAGCCGTCGAGGACGCCGAAGGGATGGCCGGCGAATCGGTTGCGGGCGAAGAGCAGGGCGGCGATGAGGACGGTGATCCAGATGTTGCGGTAGAGCAGCAGGACGCTCAGGAGGATCTCCATCGGGACGGAGGCGGTGAGCATGCGCCGGGCGTACCACGGGGGGATCTTTCGGGCGCGGCGTTCGCGTTCGCGGCGGTTGGGCATGAGGTTTTCTCCCTGCGTAAGTGGACGTATATTCGCAGGTTGGCGGGAGGTTGTCCAGGGGCGTGTTCGGGAAAATACAGCTTGATTGGAGGAATGTGTATGGTATTTTATCGGTATGGACCGAACAGGACCTGACGGAGTGGATCTGGACGCACCCGAGCTGGCGCGGCTGGACGGGCTGCGGGCGTTGTTTCTGGACTTTGACTGCTTCTTCGCGTCGTGCGAGCAGCAGCGGGATCCGGGGTTGCGCGGGCGGCCGGTCGGGGTGATTCCGGTGGATACGCGGCACACCTGCTGCATCGCGACCAGCTCCGAGGCCAAGCGGTTCGGGGTCAGGACCGGGACGCCGATCGCGGAGGCCGAGCGGTTGTGCCCGGGCATCGTGTTCGTCCTGGCCGAGCACCGGGTGTACATCGAGTTCCAGCGGCGGGCGCTGGAGGCGATCGACCGGTGCGCGCCGGTATGGGGGTGCACTCGATCGACGAGCTGTCGATCAGGCTCTGCCCGAGGACGCGGGACCGCGGGGCGGCGATCGAGCTGGGGCGGGCCATCAAGCAGAGCCTGCGCGAGCGGGTCGGCGAGGCGGTGCGGTGCACCATCGGCATCGCGGCCAACCGGTTTCTGGCCAAGACCGCCTGCAATCTCGGCAAGCCCGACGGGCTGGTGGTGATGGACAAGGCGACGGTGCGTGATCGCGTGCTCGGTCTGGATGTGGAGAAGCTCACCGGGATCGGCGAGAACATGGGCCGGAGGCTCCGTGGGCGCGGGATCGCCACCGCGGCGGATCTCTACCGCCTGACGGAGCCGGAGATGAGGGCCGCGTGGGAGGGGGTTCTCGGGACGATGTGGTGGGAGCAGTTGCGCGGCGGACCGGACTACTACGACCGGCCCACGGCTCGCCAGAGCGTGGGGCATCAGCACATCATGGCGCCGGAGCTGCGCACGCCGGAGGGGACGCGGGCGGTGGGGGTCCGGCTGCTGAGCAAGGCGTGCGTGCGTCTGAGGGACATGCGGTATCACGCCACGCGCATGAGCGTGTCGGTGCGGTACGAGCGTCGTCCGTCGTGGGGCGTCGACGCGCGGTTCGAGCCGCTGCGGGACTCGATGGAGCTGCAACGGATCTTCGCGCGGGTGTGGGATCCGCCCGGGCTGGCCACGGACGGGCCCAAGCAGGTCGGCGTGTGCCTGCACGGGCTGGTGCCGTCGGGCGGCGTGGAGGATTCGCTGTTCGAAGGCTCGCGCCGGCGGGACGGGCTGTCGGACACGATGGACCGGATCACGCGCCGGTTCGGGTACGACGCGGTGTACACGGGGAGCATGCACCAGGCGAAGAAGGCGGCGCCGCGCCGGATCGCGTTCGGCAACATCCCCGACCTGCGGATCCCGGACGCGGAACGGTGCGACCGGTCGGGCGGTGGGGCGTGAGACGGGGGTGAGAGTTGGGGTGGGCGGGCGGA
>CAYNRF010000075.1:5463-13862 GCA_964399525.1 uncultured Phycisphaeraceae bacterium
CCGCCCGCGCCCGTGGGCCCCGGGGGGGGGGGGGGGGCGGGCTTGGGGGGGTTGTGTGGGGGGGGGGGGGCGCACGAGGCGTATCGTCGATCATGGCACAGATCGAGATGCTGGCCCGGTGGGTGCTGGCGGCGAAGTCGGTGGCGGTGCTCACCGGGGCGGGGGTGTCGGCCGAATCGGGGCTGGCGACCTTCCGCGATCCCGAAGAGGGTTTGTGGGCGAAGTACGATCCGATGGACCTGGCGACCATCGGCGCGTTCGAGCGGGATCCGGAGCTCGTCACGCGGTGGTACCACTGGCGCTTCACCCGCGCCCGGGATGTGTCGCCGAACCCGGGGCATCACGCCCTGGCGCGGCTGGAATCGCGGCTGGCCGACCGTGGTCGCGCCTTCACGATCATCACCCAGAACATCGACGGCCTGCACCAGCGGACCGGGTCACAACGCGTCATCGAGATCCATGGGACGATCCACCGCTGGCGGTGCACGCGGACGGGGCGGGAGCGGGATCTGGCGGACCTGTCATTCGAGCGGTTCCCGGTGCCGTCGGAGCACGGGGGTCTGATGCGCCCGTGCGTGGTGTGGTTCGGGGAGATGCTGCCGGAGGCGGCGCTGCGGGACGCCTTCGCGGCGTTGCAGGGGTGCGACCTGTTTCTGAGCGTCGGGACGAGCGCCACCGTGCAGCCGGCGGCGAGTTTCATCGAGATCGCCCGGGCGGCGGGGGCGCGGACGGTCGAGATCAACAAGGACGCCACACCGAACACGGCGGGCGTGGATCTGGCGCTGCGGGGGGCGTCGGGGATGATCCTGCCGCAGGTGGTGGAAGCGATGGGGCGACTGGCAGCGCCGGCCGATCCCGGTCATACTTGAGCCATGAGGATCCCACATACCCAACCCGGCACCTGGCCAGACGGGATCGGCGCGTCCCGGTTTGCGTCCGGCGTCCGGCGTGATGCGGCGGACGGGTGCCGGGTGGCGATCATCGGGTTGCCGGACGACACGGGTGTGCGGCTGAATCACGGTCGCCCGGGCGCGGCCGAGGGGCCGGCGGCGCTGCGGGCGGCGTTGGCGCGGTACGGGGTGGCCGAGCCGGCGGGGTGGGCGTGGCCGGGGGTGTTCGATGCGGGGGATGTCCAGCCGGCGGGGCGTGGGGGGGACGATCTGCACGAGACGCATCGGCGGGTGTCGGAGGCGGTGGCGGCGGTGGTGGGCATGGGGCTGTTTCCGATCGGGATCGGCGGGGGGCATGATCTGACGTTCCCGTTTGTGCGCGCCGCGGTGAAGGCGGTGGCGCCGGTGCACATGGTGTACTTCGATCCGCATCTGGACGTGCGCGAAGAAGCGGGCTCTGGGATGCCGTTCCGGCGGCTGGTGGAGGCGGGAAGCGTGCGGGCGATGACGATCCACGGGTTCCAGCCCTTCGCGAACGCGGCCGAGCATGTCCGGTGGTTCCAGGCGCACGGGGGGCGGGTGTCGGATCTGTCGCCGGAGGATCCGTGGCCGGACGAGCCCACCGCGGTGTCGCTGGATCTGGATGTGATCGACCAGGCGTTCGCGCCGGGGGTGTCGGCGATGAACCCCTGCGGGTGGACGCCCGCGCAGGCCGAGCGCTGGGTGGCGGCGGCGGGGCGGAATCCGCGGGTGCGGTGCTTTGACATCATGGAACTGAGCCCGGCGAACGATGCGAGCGGGCGGACGGCGCGGCTGGCGGCGCACCTGCTGCTGACCTTCCTGCGGGCGTTTGCGGAGCGGCCCGCATGACCGAGCGGCCGATGCTCATCCGGAACGCGCGGGTGCTGACGCTGGCGGAGGGGTCGTGGCCGCGGCGGGGGCGGGCGCTGGCGGAACTGGGGGCGTTCGACAAGACGGATGTGCTGGTCCACGGTGGGGTGGTGGTGGCGGTGGGGCCGGGGCTGGAGCGGATCGAGCACGCGGTGGTGGTGGAGGCGGCGGGGCGGGTGCTGATGCCGGGGTTTGTGGATTGCCACACGCACGCGTGCTGGGCGGGGGATCGGCTGGACGAGTGGGAGATGAAGCGGCGCGGGGCGACGTACCTGCAGATCCTCGAGTCCGGCGGGGGGATCATGTCGACGGTGCGGGCCGTGCGTGCGGCGACGCGGGCGCAGTTGGCGGAGTCGCTGCTGGCGCGGCTCAATGCGATGCTGACGGAGGGAACGACGGCGGTGGAGGTCAAGTCCGGGTACGGGCTGAGCACCCCGGACGAGTTGAAGATGCTGGGGGCCATCGCCGACGCGGCGCAGCGCTGGCCGGGGCGGGTGCGGATGACGGCGTGCATCGGGCACGCGAAGGATCCCGAGGTCGACCCCGAGGCGTTTGTGGACCGGACGATCCACGAGACGCTGCCGGCGGTGCACGCGGCGTTCCCGGACTGCACGATCGACGCGTACTGCGAGCACGGCGCGTGGAGCCTCGACGAGACGGTGCGGCTGTTCGAGGCGGCGGCGGATCTGGGGCATCCCGTGCGGGTGCACGCCGACCAGTTCAACGAACTGGGCATGGTGGACGCCGCGATCGGGCTGGGGGCGGTGTCGGCGGACCATCTGGAGGCGACGTCGCCGGGGGCGCTCGTGCGGCTGGCCGAGTCGGAGACGATGGGGGTGATGCTGCCGTGCTCGGGCTTCCATGTGGACGGGCGGTACGCGGACGGACGGAGGTTCGTCGATGCCGGGGGGGCGGTGGCGATCGCGACGAACTGCAACCCGGGGTCGGCGCCGTGCCATTCGATGCCGATGGCGATCGCGTTGGCGGTGCGGCATCTGGGGTTGACGGCGGCGGAAGCGATTTTGGCCTGCACGGTCAATGCGGCGGCGGTGCTGGGTCTGCGTGATGCGGGGACGATCGAGCCGGGGAAGCGGGCGGATCTGGTGCTTCTGCGGCATTCGGACGAGCGGCAGCTGGGGTACGAGTTCGGGGGGCGGCACGCGGACCTGGTGGTGTGCGCGGGGCGGGTGGTGTTCGATGCCGGGTCGCCCGGGACGGGGGGTTGAGCGCATGCCGCGGGTGTTTCTGACGGCGGAGTGGCGGGATCTGATCATCGCCAGTTACGCGGTGCATCCGGGGCTCTTGGAAACGCGGCTGCCGCCGGGGTTGGAGCTGGATCTGTTCGAGGGGCGGGCGGTGTGCAGTCTGGTGGGGTTCCGGTTTCTGAATACGCGGGTGCTGGGGGTGACCTGGCCGGGGTATGTGAACTTCCCGGAGATCAACCTGCGGTTTTATGTGCGGGAGACTGGTGGAGAGAAGCGCGGCGTGGTGTTCGTGCGGGAACTGGTGACGAGCGGGCTTGTGGCTTCGGTGGCGCGGGGGCTGTACAACGAGCCGTACTCGAAGGCGCGGATCTCGGAGCGGGTGGAGAAGGGTGCGGATTCGGTGCGGGTCGGGTACGAGTTCGCCATCGACGGGGGCGTGGGGCGGATGTCGGTGGAGGCGGACGCGGCGGCGGCGGTGCCGGCGGCGGACTCGGCCGAGCACTGGTTCAAGGAGCACCAGTGGGGGTACGGGGTCACGCGGCGCGGCAGGGCGCTGCGGTACGAGGTGCGGCATCCGGTCTGGGCATGCCACCGGGTGCGGTCGGCGGCGATCGATGTGGACTGGGGGCGCGTGTACGGGGCGGAGTGGGCGGGGATGCGCAGTGCGGAGCCGTTGAGCGTGGTGCTGGCGGCAGGGTCGGAGATCGCGGTCTTGGGGGCGGAGGGCATGTGAGGGGGTTGGGGATCGACAAGCCGCGACTGCAAGGGAGCGGCAGCGATTGCGAACGAATTTTCAACGACCCAATCACTCGACACTGCCCAACTCCGTCCCCGACCTGACCGCTTCGTTGCGGGCGCGGCTTGTATGTGTGGGGCCGGAGGTTGGCAGTGTTGGGTGGTTGGGGTGGTTGAGCGTTGTTTGGCGGGCCTGGCCGCTTCCTTGCGGGCGCGGCTTGTATGAGGGCAGTCACGGTTTGTCTGGTGATGGTTGTGTATAGCGGCGTTTGGCGAGGTCGCCTTCCTGCCAGTCAGTGATGTATTTGTAAGCTTGCACGAGATCGTCTTTGTTGTTGATCCAGCGGGTGCTGCCGTGGCGTGTCCAAACTTTGATGCGGTCGCCGAGGAGGCCCGATTCTCGGAGCGCGCGGGTGGACCAGGACTTGCAACTGGTCATGACCTGCTCAGGGGTTTCGTGCGATCGGATCAGCAGATGGATGTGGTTGGAACGCACGGCGAGGGCGAGGATGGGCCAGTTCTTGTGGGCGGCGAGGTCACGGATGGCACGATCCACGGCCTCGCGTGCGCTCGGGTTGAGGATGAACGGTGGCGCGCTTGCCTGGTGTTTTCTTCGTTCGAGTAACTTTGGTGATGGCTTGAGGCGGGTGGTGCCATGGCCTTCGCGCGCGTGGTCGGTGGATCCGTCGGCGTGGCCGTGGAGGCGGGTGGCGTAGGTTGTCCAGGTGAGGAAGTAGGCTTCGGGCGGGGGCATGCGGTCAGAATAAAGAAGTGTCTTGCTGTGTGCAAGGTATTTGTAGGGATTTGGGTGTGTTGTTATTTGGTTGGCGGGCGCGGCCGCTTCCTTGCGGGCGCGGCTTGTAGGAGTGGGATGGTTGTTGGCAGTGTTGGGTGGGTGGGGTTGGTGGGTGTGCTTTGGTGGGCCTGGCCGCTCCCTTGCAGTCGCGGCTTGTATTGTTGCGGATTTTGTTATGCCATCGGGATGTCCACGCCCTGCTCGCGACCGCACTGCCGGGCTTCTTCGTAGCCGGCGTCGGCGTGGCGGAGGATGCCCATCAGGGGGTCGTTGCGAAGGACGCGGGCGAGGCGGTCGGCGGCTTCGGGGGTGCCGTCGGCGACGATGACCTGGCCGGCGTGCTGGGAGAAGCCGATGCCGACGCCGCCGCCGTGGTGGAAGCTGACCCAGGAGGCGCCGCCGGCGATGTTGACCATGGCGTTGAGGATGGCCCAGTCGGAGACGGCGTCGGTGCCGTCCTTCATGGCCTCGGTCTCGCGGTTGGGGCTGGCGACGGAGCCGCAGTCGAGGTGGTCGCGGCCGATGACGATGGGGGCGGAGACCGCGCCGGCCTGGACCATGTTGTTGAAGAGCAGGCCGGCCTTGTCACGCTCGCCCAAACCGAACCAGCAGATGCGGGCGGGCAGGCCCTGGAAGGCGAAGCGGGGCTCGCAGTTGCGGAAGTCGCCCTTGAGCAGGGCCTCGGGGTTCTTGTGGCAGCCGAGGATCCATTTGTGGAGGCGTTCGTTGTATCCACCACTCTCTCTGGGGAAGAGCTTGAGCAGGGCGTGGTCGGTCTTGTAGATGTCGACGGGGTCGCCCGACAGCGCACACCAGCGGAAAGGCCCGCGGCCGAGGCAGAACTGGGGGCGGATGTAGGCGGGGACGAAGCCGGGGAAGGCGAAGGCGTCGGTGAAGCCCTGGTCCTTGGCGCGCTGGCGGATGTTGTTGCCGTAGTCGAAGGTCTTGGCGCCGCGGGACTGGAGCTTGACCATGGCCTCGACGTGGCGGCGCATGGAGGCGAGGGACCGGCGCTGGTAGTCGGTGGGGTCGGTTTCGCGGGCGTCGGCGGCCTGCTCGTTGGTGTACTCGACCGGGCAATAGCCCTGCAGCGGGTCGTGGGCGCTGGTCTGGTCGGTCAGCACATCGGGGGTGATGTTGCGTTGCAGCAGGCGTTCGAGCAGGGTGACGGCGTTGCCGTGCCAGCCGACGGAGACGGCGGCCTTCTGACGCTTGAGTTCGAGGGCGCGGTCGATGGCGGCGTCGAGGTCATCAACCAGTTCGTCGAGGTAGTGATCGTCGAGGCGGCGCTGCAGGCGGGTGCGGTCGACATCGGCGATGAGGCAGGTGCCGCCCGCCAGCGTGACGGCCAGAGGCTGGGCGCCGCCCATGCCGCCGCAGCCGCCGGTGACGGAGAGGGTGCCGGCGAGCGTGCCGCCGAAGTGCATGTTGGCGCACTCGGCGAAGGTCTCGTAGGTGCCCTGCAGGATGCCCTGCGTGCCGATGTAGATCCAGGAGCCGGCCGTCATCTGGCCGTACATGATCAGGCCCTTGGCAGCGAGTTCGTCGAAGTGCTCCTGGGTGGCCCAGTGGGGGACGAGGTTGGAGTTGGCGATCAGCACGCGCGGGGCGTTGGTGTGGGTGCGGACGACGCCGACGGGCTTGCCGGACTGGACGAGGAGGGTCTCGTCGGGTTCGAGGCGCTGCAGGGTGGCGACGAGGGCGTCGAAGGCTTCCCACGACCGGGCGGCCTGGCCGCGGCCGCCGTAGACGATGAGGGACTCGGGGTGCTCGGCGACCTCGGGGTCGAGGTTGTTCATGAGCATGCGCAGGGCGGCCTCGGCCTGCCAGGTTCTGCAGGACATGGCCAGGCCGCGGGGGGCGCGGACGGTGCGCTCCTGAGGGGCGGGGATGAGTCGGGAAGCGCCGGCGGCGGTGGTGGTCATGAGGGCGTCCTTTCGCGTGGGATCATTGCCTGGCCGGGCGGTGTGGGGGAGGGCATGGGGAGGTGTCGGTCCGGAGTGCCGATCTACCAGTCGGGGGCGGTGAAGTGGCCGCTGTGGATGAGTTCTTCGAGGGCGGCGATGTCGGGGCTGGGGGTGCGGTCCTCGGTCAGGCGGGGGACGCGGGCGCGGATGGTGGCGATGGTGCGTTCGAGGATGTCGCCGGTTGTGTGGGGGCGGTGGGCCTCGACGGCCTCGGCGGCGCAGAGCAGTTCGATGGCGACGACGCTGCGGCACAACTCGACCGCGCGGGCGGCCTTGGCGGCGGAGCGCGGGCCGAAGGAGTTGTAATCTTCCATGCCGGCGCAGGTGGAGAGGTTGGCGACGCTGGCGGGGTTGGCCAGGCCGATGAGTTCGTTGCACATCGCGGCGGCCGAGTATTGGACGATCATGAAGCCGCTCTGCAGGCCGGGTTTGGGGCTGAGGAAGGCGCGGAGTTCGGAGTGGGGGTCGAAGACGCTGAGCATGTGGTAGGTGCGGCGCTCGGCGATGCCGGCGATGTGGGCGATGGCGATGGCCAGCGTGTCGAGGGGCAGGGCGACGGGCATGCCGTGGAAGCAGCCGGCGGAGACGATGTCGGTGCGGCCCGGCTCGTCGAAGATCAGGGGGTTGTCGGTGACGGCGCCGAGTTCGTCGCGGAGGCGGGCGGTGCAGGCGTCGATGGCGTCGAGGGCCGCGCCGAGGACGAGGGGGGCGCAGCGGAAGGAGTAGGGGTCCTGCACGCGGGGATCATTCTCCTTGTGGGAGTCGACGATGGTGCTGCCGGTGAGCAGGCCGCGGAGGGCGGCGGCGACGCGGGTGGGGCCGGGCTGGTTGCGGGCTTCGTAGACGCGGGGGTCGAGGAAGCCGTGGGAGGCGCGGGAGCCGTCGATGGAGAGGGCGGCGGCGTGGAGGGCGGCCTTGACCACGCGGTGGAGGTCCTCGGTGATCAGGGCCATGCGGGCGGTCATGAGGTGCGTGCCGTTGATGAGGGCCAGGCCCTCCTTGGCGGTCAGTTCGATGGGGCTCAGGCCGGCGTGGCGGAGGGCGTCGGCGGCGGGGATGCGGCCGGCGCTCGTGAAGGCGTCGCCCTCGCCGATGAGGGTCAGGGCGACGTGCGCGAGGGGCGCAAGATCGCCCGAGGCGCCGACGGAGCCGGACTCGGGCACCACGGGGGTGATGCCGGCGTTCAGGACGGCCAGCAGGTGCTCGACGAGTTCGGGGCGGACGCCGGAGCGCGCGCGGGCGAGGGAGGCCGCCAGGATGGCCATCATGGCACGCACGACGTCAGTAGGCAGGGGTTGGCCGACGCCGGCGGCGTGGGAGCGGATGAGGTTGCGCTGGAGGGTGGCCAGGTCCTCGCGGTTGATGCGCTGGTTGGACAGCGAGCCGAAGCCGGTGTTGATGCCGTAATGGGGCTGGCCGTCGCCCAGGGTGCGTTCGAGGGCGGATCGGCAGGACGCGATGGCGTGGCGGGCGTCGGGGGTGAGTTCGAGGCGGGCGTGGTCGCGGGCGATCTGGGCGACCTGGGGGGGGGTGAGGGGGGCGTCGGGGGCGGGGGGGGGGATCTGGATCGTGTGCGGCAGGGGGGATTGTTCGCGGGTGGTGGGCGGCAAGAATCGGGGCATGGAAATGATCACCGGGCCGGTGGATCTGCGGGAGTCGGGGCGGAGCGCGTCGCGGGTGCTCATGGTGCGGCCGAGGGCGTTTGCGCGGAATGAGGCGGCGGCGGCGTCGAACTCGTTCATGAACGCAATGGCGGATCCGGCGGGCGAGATTGCACGGGCGGCGCTGGCGGAGTTCGACGGGCTGGTGGGGAAGCTGGAGGCCGCGGGGGTGCGGGTGGTGGTGGCGGAGGACCGGCTGGATCTGCCGGACTCGGTGTTCCCGAACAACTGGATCTCGGTCCACGAGCCGCGGG
>CAYNRF010000076.1:0-13796 GCA_964399525.1 uncultured Phycisphaeraceae bacterium
TTCAGCGCAATCATGTTCATCGCGGGGCAGCCCGAATAGGTCGGCGTGATATCCACCTCGACGCGGCCATCGTCGGCTGCGCGGGCATCGCGCAGCACGCCGAGGTCGGCGATGGTCAGCACCGGGATCTCGGGATCGGGGATCTCGCCGGCGATGCGCAGCGCCTCCCGGCGGAGGCGCTCCGGATCGAGCGCGGCCGCGATCACCATGTCGCCCCCGGATAGGCGCGCTGCAGGTGCTGCATGACGGCGAGCATGTGGCCGAGATGCTCGGTATGCACGCCGCGGCGCCCGCCCATATGCATCCAGCCATCCTGCGGACGGTCGAGGGTCGCCTGCGACAGCACCTGCGCGACCGTCGCCTCCCAGGCCGGGCGGATCGCGGCGGGATCGGGCAGCACGCCCGAGGCAACCAGCGGCGCCTCGTCGTCGGAACGAACGAAAAACTCCCCGGTGAAGCGCCAGAGGCGGTCGAGCGCATCGGCGGTGCGCGCATGGCTTTCCTCGGTGCCGTCGCCCAGGCGGATCATCCATTCGCCGCTGTGTCGCAGATGGTAGGCGACTTCCTTCTCCGCCTTGGCGGCGATGGCGGCGAGCGTCGAGTCGCTGCTGCGCATGGCGGCCTGCCACCAGGGATGCAGGAAGGCCGAATGCAGGAACAGCCGCGCGATGGTGAAGGCGAAGTCGCCCTTCGGCTGCTCCAGCATCAGCAGGTTGCGGAAGGCGGGCGCGTCGCGCAGGTAGGCGAGGTCGTCCTCGCTGCGCCCCTGCCCTTCCAGCGCGGCGGCGTGCTGGTAGAGCGACCGCGCCTGGCCGAGCAGGTCGAGCGCGACATTCGCCAGCGCCAGGTCCTCCTCGAGCATCGGCGCGTGGCCGCACCACTCCGAAAGGTGATGCGCCTGGACCAGCGCGTCGTCGGCGCGCGCAAGGATGGCGTTGACGAGCGTGGTTTCCGCGACCGCGATCGTCGTCATCTCACATGTGCCCGACTTCATCCGGAATCTCGTAGAAGGTCGGGTGGCGGTAGATCTTGTCGGCCGTCGGCTCGAACAGGCTGTCCTTGTCGGCCGGGTCGGATGCCGTGATCGCGGCGGAGGGCACGACCCAGATGGAAAGCCCTTCGCCGCGGCGCGTGTAGGTGTCGCGCGCGGCCTGCAGCGCCATCTCGGAATCCGGCGCATGCACGCTGCCGGCATGGCGATGCGCGAGGCCCGCGCGGGCGCGGATGAAGACCTCCCAGATCGGCATATTCGCTTCGGGCATGTCGCTCACTCCGCCGCCAGCTTCTGCGTCGCCCGTCGTGCCTTGCGCTTGGCGGCGTGGGCGAGGGCGGCCTCGCGCACCCAGGCGCCATCCGCATGGGCCTTGCGGCGCGCTTCCAGCCGCTCCCGGTTGCACGGGCCGTTGCCGGCGAGGACCTGGCGGAATTCCTCCCAGTCGATCTCGCCGAACTCCCAGTGCTGCGTCGCCTCGTCGAAGCGCAGGCTGGGGTCCGGAAAGGTCAGGCCCAGGTAGTGTCCCTGCGGCACGGTCGCGTCCACGAATTGCTGCCGCAGCGCATCGTTGGTGAAGCGCTTGATCTTCCAGCGCATGGACTGGTCGGTATGAGAACTCACCGCGTCGGGCGGGCCGAACATCATCAGCGACGGCCACCACCAGCGATCCAGCGCATCCTGCGCCATCGCCTTCTGCTCGGGGGTCCCACGGCACAGGGTGAGCATGATCTCGTAACCCTGGCGCTGATGAAAACTCTCCTCCTTGCAGATGCGGATCATCGCCCGCGCATAGGGGCCGTAGCTCGTCCGGCACAGCGGGATCTGGTTCATGATCGCCGCGCCGTCGACCAGCCAGCCGATCGCGCCGATGTCGGCCCAGCTCAGCGTCGGGTAGTTGAAGATCGAGCTGTATTTGGCCTTGCCGCTCAGCAGCTGCTCGACCAGCTCCTCGCGGCTCGTGCCGAGCGTCTCCGCGGCGGCATAGAGGTAAAGCCCGTGCCCGCCCTCGTCCTGCACCTTGGCCAGCAGCGCGGCCTTGCGGCGCAGGCTCGGCGCGCGGGTGATCCAGTTCCCCTCGGGCAGCATGCCGACGATCTCGGAATGCGCGTGCTGGCTGATCTGGCGCGTCAGGGTGCGGCGATACGCTTCCGGCATCCAGTCATTCGGCTCGACCTTGTCCTCGGCCGCGACGCGCGCCTCGAAGCGGGCGAGCCGCGCCGGGTCCTCCGCGACCTGCGGGCCGTTGTCCTTCTGGTTGAGCGCCTGAGTGTACATGGGACGCCTCCTCCGCCCGCCAGATATGTCACGTATGGGGCCACGCGCAAGTGAATTCTGTAACGTGTTATCCCGACCTGAACCGCCCTCCGACGGCGGGTGGCGGCAGGGGGCCTTTCTCGTTCCGTCCCTCGGAATCCAGCCAGGCCTCGGCCGCTGGCGCGAGACGGCGGTAGAGGGTCGCCGTCAGCGCGCGGGCGCCGGTGCCAGGCCAGTCCTCCGGCAGCAACGTGGCGGGCAGCAGCGGGTCGCGCAGCACCAGGCGGCGCCACTCATGCACCAGCAGGAGGCGCAGCGGCAGCGCCTCGGCCTGCGGGACCTCAGCCTCCGCCAAGGCGGCGAAGGCGCCGATGAAGCGTCGATACCCCTCCGCCAGCCCCTCGAGCGGCCAGGCGCGGGCAGCGAGCAGGCGGGCCTCGGCGGCGTCGCGCACGGGGCCGACCAGCACCGGGGCGCCCTTCGGCAGCAGGGCGGGATCCCCGCCGACGCCGAGCATCGCGCCGCCGGGCAGGCTGCCGAAGCCCTCTGCAAGCAGCGCCTCCCGCGCCGAGGCGTCGGGCAGCAGCACGAGGCGGAAGCGCCCGTCCCAATCGGGCGGCCGGCCGGCATAGATGCGCGCCGCTGCGGCGCCGAAGGCCTGCGCCCCCCGCGGACCCAGGCGGTAGAAGGAATTGCGTCCCACCCGATTGCGCGCCAGCCAGCCTTCCTCCGTCAGACGGGACATGGCGGTGCGCACCTGGCCCGGCGTGCAGCCGAAGTGATCCAGGATCGCCTGCAGCGACCCCAGCCACAGCGAACCGCCCCGCGGCGCGACCGCGTCGCCCCAGACCGTGACGATGAAGGAGGCGATACGAGGCGCTCCGGTGCACGCCAGGGCTGAGGTCAGGACCGATGATTCTCTCACATTTCGATACCTGCCCATATTTGTTGCGATTTGTGTCTAAATCGCCGCCGGATCGTGACAAGGCGCCCAGATGTGCGATCCTTCCATAAGCAGTTTGTGCAACAGCAACGATCCGGAGCTTCCATGGCGAATTATGCACTCACCTCTTCGCCAGTGGACAGCCTGGTCGGCGCGGATACCGAAGCCGACATCTTCGTTGTCGCCGGCCCCGGGCGACTGGCCGGCACGGACACGGTGCAGGGCGGTGGCGGCCCCTTCTCAGACCTGCTGCGCATCTCGGCAACCATCACGCTTGCCTCCTCGGCATTCGCGAACACCCGCGGCATGGAGCGCCTGCAGATCACAGCCGCGGGCGGCGCCGCGGTAACCCTGAACGACGAGATGGTCGCTTCCGCCAGCCTGCCCGCCTTCTACGTCTTCGGGTCGCTCGGCGGGGACACGGTGATCGGCAGCGAGGTTATCTCAAAGCCGCTGGTGATGAGCGGCGGTGCCGGGAATGACTGGCTGGCCGGCGGTGGCGGCAACGACCTCATCACGCCCGGCACGGGCGCCGATACGGTGCAGGGCGGTGGCGGCAACGACACCGTGGAGATGGGCTTCAGCGAACTCACCGTCGCGGACCGCCTGGACGGCGGGGCCGGCGACGACGACCTGCTGCGCCTGACCGGCCGAGTGGGCAACATCTCCGCCGCCATATTCGACGGTCTCTCCGGCTTCGAGCGCATCGAGATCGACCCCGCCAGCCTCGCCGCGCTCAGCGTCACCGTCGGGGCCGGCTACGCCACCAGCGGTGGTGCCCTGACCATCGCCGGTGCGCAGGGCAACGACACGCTGCGCGCCGGTCTCGCGGAGGTGGCCGTGGTGTTCCTCGGCGGCGCCGGCAACGACCGGCTGATCGGCGCCGGGCTGGGCGACACGCTGGTCGGCGATGCCGGCGACGACGTGCTGTTCGGCATGGGGGGCAATGACCGGCTCGACGGCGGCGAAGGCCAGGATCGCCTGCTCGGCGATGCCGGCAATGACTGGCTGATCGGCGGTGCCGGCAACGACACGCTGTTCGGCGGGGCCGGTGCCGACACGATCGATCTCGGCAGCGGCGTGGACCGGGCGGATGGCGGCAGCGGCAACGACCTCTACCGCGTGCCGGTCACCGAGCTGTCCTCCTCCGACCTGGTCGCCGACGAGGACGGCTCGGCCGACGCGCTTGAACTGCTGGACGTCTTCGACCGGACTTCCCTCACCTATGCCGGCATCAGCATCAGCGGCGCGCTCGCGGGACGGATCCTGGGCATCGAGCGCTTCCTCCTCGGCTCCGGCAACGACACTTTCCTGGCCACCAGCGGGATCGGCGACAGCGCCGGGGCGGATGTGGTCACGGTCAGCGGCGGCGCCGGGAACGACCGGCTGGATATCTCGCAGGTGGTCCGCCTCACCAGCCCCCTGGCCGCCCTGCTCGACGGCGGAGATGGCGCGGACACGCTGGTCGGCGGCCGCGGCGCGGACACGCTCAGCATCGGGTCGGGCAACGATCGCGTCTCCGGCGGGCTCGGCAACGACCTGATCCTCGCGCCGTCCGCCCACCTCGACGACCGGGACAACCTGAACGGAGAGGGCGGCACCGACACGCTGCGGCTGGTCGGCAATGAGGCGCTGGGTCCAGGCAGCTTCACGGGCGTCGCCGGCATCGAGATCATCGAGCTCGCCGATGGCGGCCAGGCGGTCACGCTGCCGGGCGCCTTCGCGGATGGACTCGGCTTCACCATGTCCACGATCCGCGGCGGCGACGGCGACGACGTCATCGACGTCAGCGCCTTCGCCTCCAACCGCCGCGTCACCGTCGAGCTGGGCGACGGCAACGACACGCTGTTCGGCGGCGCGGGCAATGACAGCGTCTTCGCCGGACCGGGGGTGGACGAGATCCATGTCGGCGGCGGCATCAACCGGGTGACCTTCGCGGCGGGCGAGCTCTCCGGCCTCGACATCGTCACGGCCAGCACCACGACCGCCTTCGACACGCTGGTGGTGGGCGTGGCGGCGGGGCGGACGCTGGCGCAGGGCGTCTTCGCCGGCGTCTCCGGCTTCGACACCTTCAACCTGGCCGGCGGCGCGGGGTCCGGCGCGCGGCTGCCGGCGACGCTGGTCAGCCAAAGCGGGCAGGCCAGCGTGAACGTCAATGTGACCGGCGAGAGCATGGCGGTGGATGGCCGCGCCATCGCCAGCGGCTTCCGGCTGGATGGCGGCAGCGGCAACGACACGCTGTTCGGCGGCGGCGCCGCCGACACGCTGGTCGGCAATGGCGGGGACGACGTGCATGTCGGCGGGACGGGGGGCGACCGCATCTTCCTCGGCACCTCGGCGACGTCGCGGGACATCGCGCTGCTGCGGGCGGTCTCCGACGGGACGGCCGACATCAACACGACGCAGAGCCTCGCCGGCGCGGACAGCGTGAGCGGCACGGAGTTCGAGGGCAACTTCATCATGGTGGACCGCTTCGGCTTCGGCCTGCCGGATAGCACCACCTGGTTCGTCGGCGCCGCGCAGAACGTCAGCCTGAACTACTCGGCCGCGCGGCTGGAGGGGGTGAGCATCGCCGCCGACGACTTCGGCTCGCTCACCGCGGTGCGCAACGCGGTGGGGTCGCGTCTGACCAACAACGACCCGCTCGTCTTCGAGAAGAACATCCTGGTGATCGGCGGCGCGAGCAACACGCGCTTCGGCGTCTACTACTTCGAGGATCGCGACCACAACACCACGGTGGACAGCACGGACATCCTGCGGCTGCTGGCCATCGGCACGGGCTCGGGCCCGACCTTCTCCGGCAACAACGGCTTCCGCCTGACCTCCGACTTCGAGCTTCTGTAGCACTTGCGCGGCGCTGCGGCCGTGCCACATCGGCAACGCCATGACGCATGACCGCAAGCCGCTGATCGCGCCCCCGCTCGCCTCGCTGCCGCCGATGCCGAAGTGGCTCGTGCAGGAACTGCGCAGCGACCATGCCGGGGAGACGGGCGCGGTGATGATCTATCGCGGCATCCTCGCCGTCTGCCGCGATCCCGGCGTGCGCAACTTCGCGGCGCGCCACCGCGCGACGGAGCAGGGCCACCTCGACCTGCTGGACCAGCTCCTGCCGCCCGCGCAGCGTTCGAAGCTGCTGCCCATCTGGCGCGTCGCGGGCTTCCTCACCGGCGCGCTCCCCGCCCTGTTCGGTCCGCGCGCCGTGCATGTGACCATCGACGCCGTCGAGACCTTCGTGGACCATCACTACCAGCAGCAGCTCGACCGCCTCGACGCGGAAGGCATCCATCCCGAGATCCGCGCCCTGCTCGCCCAGTGCCAGGAGGAGGAGGTGGACCACCGCGACGAGGCGCGGGAGCTGCATGGCGGCGCACCCGGCCTGTTGCTGCGCGCCTGGGGCTGGATCGTCGGCGCCGGCTCCGCCGGCGCGGTGATGGCGGCGAAGCGGATCTGACGTGCTACGCGGCCTGCCAGGGCCGCAGCGGATCGGGGATGCGGAAATCCGCGGGCGGCTCGAAATCGCTTGCCGCACCTTGCGCGCCGTGGGTGCCACCCGGAAAACCGCTGCGCCCGGCATAGGCGCGGACGGCACGCGCGCGGGTCTCGCGCTCCGCCTCCTCGCTGCGCAGCGCCTCGGCGCAGACCAGGTCCAGCACCGTGACACCGAGCACGGCCGCCACGCCGACAGCCAGCGTCGCCGGATTGCGGCTGCGTCGCGCGAATGCCAGCAGCGTCGCGATGTCAAGCGCATCGCCCGCGATCCGCCCCTGCATCCAGGGTCGTCGGTCCGCCGCGGTCAGCAGCCCGACGCCGTTGAGGATCTCCCGCAGGCCGAAGGCGCGCAGCAGCGTCTCCTGCCCGCGCAGCCCAAGGCCGCGCGCCACCGGGCCGGCGGCCGCGACCTCGAGCAGTCCGATCCCGAGGGAGAACCAGCCGAGGCCGCCCGCAAGCCGCCCGGCCGAGCCGCGATGCTGCGCGTGGTGCGTCATGGCTTCAGCACCACCTTCACGCAGCCATCCTGCTTGTCGCGGAAGGTCTTGTACATTGCGGGCCCTTCCTCGAGCTTCACGGTATGGGTGATGACGAAGGACGGGTCGATCTGCCCTTCCTCGATGCGGCGCAGCAGGTCGTCCGTCCAGCGGCGCACATGCGTCTGGCCGGTGCGCACCGTCAGCCCCTTGTTCATCAGCAGGCCCATCGGGAATTTGTCGGCCAGGCCACCATAGACGCCGGGCACGCTCAACACGCCGCCGGGGCGCGCCAGGTAGATCATCTCCCGCAGGACGTGGATGCGGTCGCTGCTCAGCATCACCGCCTGCTTCACGCGGTCATAGACGCTGTCGAGCGTGGCGGTGGCGTGCGCTTCCATGCCGACCGCATCGATGCATTTCTCCGGCCCCTTGCGTTCGGTCAGCTGGTCGATGCGCTCCATCACGCTCTCTTCGTCGAAGTTGATCGTGATGGCGCCGCCGGCCCGCGCCATGGCGAGGCGTTCCGGCACGCGGTCGATGCAGATCACCTGCTTGGCGCCGAGCAGCACGGCGCTGCGCACGCACATCTGGCCCACGGGCCCGGCGCCCCAGATCGCGACCGTGTCCTCCGGCTGGATGTCGCATTGCACCGCGCCCTGCCAGCCGGTCGGCAGGATGTCGGACAGGAACAGCGCCTGCTCGTCCGTCAGCGTCGACGGCACCTTGATGTGCGTCTCATCCGCGTAGGGAACGCGCAGGTACTCCGCCTGCCCGCCCGGATAGCCGCCGGTGAGGTGGGTGTAGCCGAACAGGCCGGCGGCGTGGCGGCCGAACACCTTCTCCTGCATCGCGGCGTTGCGGTTGGTGGTCTCGCACAGGGAGAAATTGCCGCGGCGGCACTGCCAGCATTCGCCGCAGGTGATGGTGAAGGGCACCACGATGCGGTCGCCGACCTTCAGCCTGCCGCGCATGTCGGAGCCGACCTCGACCACCTCGCCCATCGTCTCGTGGCCCATGATGTCGCCGGATTGCATGCCGGGCATCATGTTGTCGTAGAGATGCAGGTCCGATCCGCAGATCGCGCAGGACGTGACCTTGATGATCGCGTCGCGCGGATGCTCGATGCGCGGATCGGGCACGCTCTCGCAGCGGATGTCTTCCTTGCCGTGCCAGGTGAGCGCCTTCATCCGCCGCGTCTCCGTGGGTCTCGGGCCGCCGCGCGAGCGGCGTTGGGGCGGAACACCCGTGGCAGAGGGCGGTTCCGCACCGGCGCGTCCGGCATGCGCCGGCATCGTCCGGCAGATGTCGTCGCGGCGGCGATTTGACCCCGAAGCTCCTGGGCATCATGTCCGGGCGCAGACTGCTTCCCGTGGGGGACGCCATGCTCCGCCTGTTCCGACGCGGCCTGTTCGCCGCCGTCCTCGCCGTGCTGGCCCTGCCCGCGACGGCGCAGGAGCGAAGCATCACCGTCGCCTCCACCACCAGCACCGAGCAATCCGGGCTGTTCCGCCACATCCTCCCGATCTTCACGCGTGAGACCGGCATCAATGTCCGCGTCGTCGCGCTCGGCACGGGCCAGGCGCTGGATGTGGGCCGGCGGGGGGACGCCGACGTGGTCTTCGTGCATGACCGCGCCGCCGAGCAGCGCTTCGTGCAGGAAGGCTTCGGGCTCGAGCGCAGGCATGTGATGTTCAACGACTTCGTCATCGTCGGGCCGGCAAGCGACCCGGCCAAGGTCGGCGACCAGCGCGACACGGCGCAGGCGCTGCGACGCATCTCGGCGGCCAACGCGCCCTTCGTCTCCCGCGGCGACCGCAGCGGCACCCATGCGGCGGAGCTGCGGCTCTGGCAGCTGGCCGGGGTGAATCCCGCGCAGGGCCGCGGCCAGTGGTACCGCGAGGTCGGGCAAGGCATGGGCCCGGCGCTCAACACCGCAGCAGCACAGAACGCCTATATCCTGACCGACCGCGGAACCTGGCTGTCCTTCCGCAACAGGCAGGACCTGAAAATCCTGGTCGAGGGCGACGCACGGCTCTTCAACCAGTACGGCGTGATGGTGGTGAACCCGCAGCGGCATTCGCATGTGAAGCAGGCGGATGCGCAGCGCTTCGTCGACTGGCTGGTCTCGCCGGCCGGGCAGGAGGCGATCGCGAGCTACCGGATCAACGGCGAGCAGCTCTTCTTCCCGAATGCACGCCAGCCGGAGCCGGTCAGCTAAGGGACGTAGACCGGGGTCGGGATGCCTTCCATCCTGGCCTTGATCTGCATCGCCAGCAGGCGCGAGTAGAAGCGCGCCTGCAGCAGGTTGCCGCCGTGCAGCCAGAGCCCCTCCTGCGCGGTCGGCTTCCACATGTTGCGAAGCTCGCCTTCCCACGGCCCGGGGTCCATCGCCGTGCCGGAGCCGAGGCCCCAGACATGGCCGACCTTCCCGGCCACCTGCGGCGAGATCAGCTCCGCGATCCAGCGCTCCATCGGGTCGAAGCCGGTCGCGTAGACGATGAGATCAGCCGGCAGGAAGCTGCCATCGTCGAGATGCACGCCCTCCGGCACGATGCGTGCGATCCGCACGCGGCTGCGCAGCGCAACCTCGCCCTCGATGATCAGGCGGGACGCGCCGACATCGATGTAGTAGCCGGAGCCGCGGCGGAAATACTTGAGCCCGTGCCCGGTCCCGTCCTCGCCGAAGTCGAGCAGGAAGCCTGCCGCTTCGAGGGCCGCGTAGAAATCCGCGTCCAGCCGGCGGATCTCGTCATAGACGCCGCGCATGATGCGCGCGACCAGCGCGAAGGGGCGCGACGCGGCGATGAGATCGGCCTGCTCGGTCGTGATGCCCGCTTCCAGCGCCGCCTCGGAATACAGGCGCCCCCAGCTGAACTCCATCAGCCGCTCGCTGCGCACCACGGTGGTGCCGGAGCGCTGCAGCATCGTCACCTCGGCGCCGTGCTCCCACAGGTCCGCGCAGATGTCGTGCGCCGAGTTGTTGGAGCCGACGACGATGCAGCGCTTGCCCGCGAAGGCCGCGCCGCTGCGAAAGGCGCTTGAATGGCATTGCGTGCCGCGGAAACTCTCCGCGCCTGGAATCGGTGGGATGGCCGGCGCGCCCGACATGCCGGTGGCAAGGACGAGTTGGCGCGGATGCAGCGTCAGCGTCTCGCCTGCGCGCGCGACGGTGAGCCTCCATTCGCCGCGTGATGCGTCATGCTCGGCGGAGCGCGCCTCCGTGCCGCACCAGATGTCGAGCTCCATCGCCTCAGCGTAGAAATCCAGCCAGTCGGCCATGCGGTCCTTCGGCGTGAAGACCGGCCAGCTCTCCGGAAAGGGCAGGTAGGGCAGGTGGTTGGTCCAGACCGGATCGTGCAGGCAGAGGCTGTCGTAGCGGTTGCGCCAGGCATCGCCCGGCCGCGCATGGCGCTCGATCAGCAGCGTCGGCACGCCGAGCCGCTTCAGCCGCGCGCCGAGCGCGAGCCCACCCTGCCCGGCCCCGATCACCACGCAATAGGGCTGGTGCGTGTGGCCAAGGCCGGCGCGCTCCGCGGCGCGGCGCTCCGGCCAGTGGCGCCGCCCGCGGATCGCGCCGTGCTCCACGCCGGCCTCGCGCCGCGGCCCGATGCGCTCCTCGTGGCCGGCAAGGCTCAGCGCGACGGTGAAGAGCGTCCAGGCCTTGCCGTCGCGCAGCCGGAGGTGGCCGCGTGCGGTTGCCGAAGCGGTCTCGAAGCGGAACCAACCTTCGGTGACGCCGTCCGTCTCCGTCGCACTGCCGGGCTCGAGGCGGATGTCGCGCGGCGCGATGCGGTCGAGGCAGTCGCGAAGCATCCGCGCGATCGCCTCCGGCCCGTCCAGCGTCACGATGGACCAGGTGAAGGCCAGCATGTCGCGCCAGTGTCCATCCTGCTGGAACAGCGCGGCCGCGCCATCGCTATTCCGCGCCGCGAGGCGGCCGGCGAACTCGGCGATCCAGCCGGCGAGGCGGGCCTCTGGCGTATCCGGGTGCAAGGACGGCTCCTGGCGGAATGGAGGCGGCGCGATGGCCGCCCCGAGCATCGCGCATCCCGCCGGCCCAGGTAAGGGCGGTTCCTGCCCGCGCGTGCCGCGCTCAGTCCAGCTTGATGCCGCGGGCGCGGATCGCCGCGCCCCAGACCTCAGTCTCCCGCGCCAGCGAGCGTCGCCGGCGCGGGGAGGGGCGCTTCAGCCCTTCCGGCGCAGCAGCCCGAGGCCCAGCATGCCAAGGCCCACTGCGAACAACGGCAGCGCCGCCGGCGTCGGCACGGCAGCCTCCACCGGCGTGAAGCGCAGGGTGAAGTTGTCGCCCAGGAAGTCGCCCACCAGGATGTTGTAGTTGAGGTTGAGGTTCCTGAGGTCCTCGATCTCGCCGCTCAGGAAACCGAGCCCGATGAGGGCATCCTCCGTCACCGTGATGGGCGTGATGCTTTCGACGAGGCCGAGCGCGAGGTCGGCGATCCCGCGGCGCTGCTCCCAGGTGCCGTCCGGCTTCTGCCACGCCATCAGGATCGCATCGGTGTCGGGATCGCCGTCATTGTCCCAGAAATAGCCGAGTGGCACGGCGTCGCCGTTCAGCATCGCCGGCCCGAAAAGGTCAGCATAGACCGGGGAGAGAGCGCCGGAGGTCAGCAAATCCTCGCTGAACGCGACGTCGAACCCGGCGCGCTGGGAGGCGAAGAACCCATCGAGGTTGAAGTTCGGGTTCTCGCTGGCATCGCCGAACAGGCCGAACGCGAACTGCGAGAAGGCCGGCAGATCGTTCGGACCGAGCTCGACCGACGGGTCGAAGCCAAGCCCGTCGCCAGCCGTCGAGCGGACGAACGCATCGCCGACGCCGGTACCGAGCTCGACGGTGAAGCCGGCAAACAGCGCGGGCGTGTCGTTCAACAGCTTCTGGAACACTTGGTAGCTGTTCGCACCGATCGTCGTCTGGGTGTCGAACACGAGGTCGATCGGGCCGACATCGGTCGCGTCCATCTTGAACCGCTTGCCCGACTGGAACGCCGCCTCGCAGGAGCTCACGCCGGTGGCGGCGATGCAGTCCGGGATGTTGCGGCCCGGGTTCAGGTTCGGCGAGTCGTTGAGCACCTGGAGCCCCGGGCTCACGCTCTCGGGGGGCTCGAAGGTGATGCGGCCATAGGTGATCGCCCCGGCCGTCCCGCCGACGACGCTGCGGTCATAGACGATGCTCGCACCGGCACCCGGCACGGGATCGTTGGTGATGCTGATGACGACGTTGTTCAGGTTCCAGCCGGTGATCTCGCCGGCCATCGCCGGCGCCACGATGCCCGCCGCCGCGAAGGCCAGGGCTGAAACGGTCGATTTGAGAATGCGCTGCATGGCTCCCCCGCATGACACGCGCATGGCCAATCCATGCGCATGGCCGAACGTTAGAAGAGCGCAAGGTTCGCGTAAACACTATAATAGTATACGTTAGGCGCGATTGCCTTCGAAACCGCGCCTTCCAGCGGGTCGAAACGGTCTGCTATCGAAAATGTGAAGCTGACAGGGTCGCCGCGGGTGGCGTCGCCTCCGCCTCCGCGAAGATCCGGCTGGCATCGCCGCCCCAGGCTGTCTCGTAGCGTTGCAGCCAACGGTCGGCCTGGGTGATCCCGCTCGCCGCGATCTCCTCAAGCGGTGCGAGATACATCTCCTCGCCCAGGCCGCGCGCGCGCAGCCCGTCGCGCGCGATCGCCAGTACGTCGCGCGCCAAATCCTGCAGCGTGCGGCCGGCGATGCGCGCGCGCAGTGCCTGCTTCGGCACCTCCAGCCGCACCGCGCGGATCTCGTCCACGCTCCAGCCGCGGATCAGCGCGGCGGCCGCCTTCTGCGCCGCGGCGTCGTAGAGCAGCCCGGTCCAGAAGGCGGGCTTGGCCATCAGCATCGGCACGCTGCCGGCATCCGCGCCGCGCATCTCCAGGAAGCGCTTGAGGCGCACATCGGTGAAGATCGTCGTCACATGGTCGGCGAAGTCGCCCATCGTCGCGCTGTGGTCCGCCAGCTTCTCCGCGCGGCCTTCCAGGAAGGCGCGGAACGGAATGCCGGCCGCGTCGATGTAACGGCCCTCGCGCATGATGAAATACATCGGCACGTCGAGCGCGAAGTCCGCGAAACGCTCGAAGCCGAAGCCATTCTCGAACGCCACGGGCGGGATGCCGGCCTGGCCCATGGCGCGGATCGTCGCGCGGAAATCCTCGATCTGCTCCTCGGCACCGGGCAGGCCGAGCATCGCCTTGTCGAGCAGGTTGGCCGGGACGCCCTCGATGCACTCCAGCGCCAGGCCATGTGCCTCCACCGCCGCGCGCAGTTGCATCAGGTCGAGCGCGGACCAGCGGCGCGTCGGCGGCCGTGGACCCGCCGCGGCACGGAACTGCCTGTTGAGGAAGAGTCGCCCGGCCTGCCACTAGGGCAGCAGGATCCGCAGCGGCCCGGGCGCGTCGGCCACGTCCACGGGCAGCGACCCGGCGAGGTCGCCATCCGCCTGCACCGGCACGCCCGCGGGCGCCTCCAGGCGGATGCGGCGGGCGGGAATGATGTCCACGCCGGGCAGGCGGGGGATCAGCCCGAGCGGCAGGGCCGCGCCGGCCAGCGCCGCCTGCGTCCAGCCGGGCCGGCGGAACAGCACGAGCTGGAAGCC
>CAYNRF010000077.1:0-13584 GCA_964399525.1 uncultured Phycisphaeraceae bacterium
TCATCACGCCGGGCAGGTTCTTCCACTTGGCCGGCTGGTCGAGGAAGTCGGCCGGGTTGTCGTCCAGTCTGCCGGTGGCGTGCATCCAGCGGCACAGCACCTTGATGGTGGCGATGTGGCGCGAGACGGTGGCCGGCGCGTACCCGCGGTCCCGGGACAGAGAGCGCACGTGCCCGATGAGCAGCGGGGGGGTGATCCCCGACGGGTCGCTCAGGCCGCGGGCCTGCAGGTCCAGCAGCAGGTGGTCCAGGTCCCGGGCGTACGCCTCCAGCGTGGCCGGCAGCAGGCCGCACTCGACGCGCAGGAAGATCAGGAACCCGCGGCGCAGGAGCTGATGGGGCTCGCCGAGTCGCTCGACGCGTTGGTCTTCGGCGGTGGGCACGCCCAGAGGATCGGCGGGCGGGGCGGGCGCGCATGAAAACACCCCGGACCGTCGGGTCCGGGGTGCGGAGGGTCAGCCTTACCCTGTCAGCGACGTCTTAGCCCAGCAGGGACAGGACGTTCTGGGGGGACTGGTTGGCCAGGGCCAGCACGTTGGTCGAGGCCTGGACCAGGATCTGGTTGCGGGTCAGGGCCGCGGTCTCCGACGCGAAGTCGGCGTCGCGGATGACGGACTCGGCGGCGGTGGTGTTCTCGAAGGCGACGTTCAGCGACCGGATGGTGGCGCCGACGACGTTCTTCTGGAAGGCGCCCAGTCGGCCGCGGGTCGAGGACACTTCCTCGATCGCCTTGGCGACGATCTTCTGGGCCTGGGAGAAGTCGCTGCCGTTGACGACGTTGTAGGTGCGGCCGGAGGCCAGGTCATTGAGGAAGCCCAGTTCGGACGAGCCGAGCTTGCGGGTGGAGATGTCGCCGATGCCGATGGAGACCTTGCCGCCGACGTTGACCTCCGAGGAGAGCTGGAAGTCGGCGCCGCCGCCGGTGATGGAGAAGGCGTTGACCGCGGCCAGGGTCTGGGCGGCGGTGTTGTTGAAGGTGAAGGCGACGTCGAGGAAGTCGCTGTTGACGCTCATTTCCTTGCCGCGGCCGACGGCGAGCAGGCCGTTGATGGTGCCGCCGATGTCCTGGCCCAGGTCGCGGATGCCGTTGGAGGCGCCCGACGAGGAGAAGGCGACGGCCGAGCCGGGGGTGGCGGTGCCGAAGTCGGTGGTGGAGAGGGTCAGGATGCCCGAGCCGCCGGCGATGGAGCCGTCGTCGGTCACCTTGAGCGAGACGAACTCGGCGGAGCCGAACTCGTCGGAGTTGAGGACGATGCCGGTGCCGGAGACCGTGGCGGTCACGCCGGTGACGTCGTTGACGGCGTTGATCGCGGCGGCGATGTTGGTCAGCGAGGTGGAGGAGGCGAACTGCAGCTCGCGGTTGCCCTCGGAGCCGCCGATCTCGATGACGAACTGCTCGCCCGCGCCCAGGTCGATGGACGAGGCGCCGAACGACATGAACAGACCGGCCTGCTGGGCGGACTGGGTCACGATGGCGTTGACGGCCTGGGAAGCGCCGTTGAACTTGGCGCCGCGGACCTGGAAGTCGGTGACGGACGCGGCCACCGAGTTGACCTGGTAGTCCATGTTGCCGTTGAGCAGCTTGGAGCCCTGGAAGTTGGTGGCGCCCGCGACGCGGTCGATGGTCTGGAGGATCGAGTCGATCTGCAGCTGGTTGGCCTGCTTCTCCGACTCGGAGAGGCCGGCGGAGTTGGCGGAGGTGGTCAGCAGGCCCTGCAGCTCGGTGAGCAGCGAGGAGACTTCCTGCAGGCCGCCCTCGGCGATGTTGACGACCTGGTCGGCGCGCTCGGCGTTGCCGATGGCGGCGGTCAGGGCGGACTTCTCCGAGCGGAGATTCTCGCTGGCGATCAGGCCGGCGGGGTCGTCCTTGCCGCGGTTGATCTTCAGGCCGGTCGAGAGGCGCTCCAGGGCGGTGCCGAGGGTCTGGTTGTTCTGACCCAGCACGCGCTGGCCGATGATCGACGAAACGTTCGTGTTGATGCGAGACATTGGCTGATGTCCTCCGTGCAGTTACCGGGGAGATGCCCACTCCCGAGGGTGCCGGACGCCCGTCCGGTGGTGCCCGGTTCCATTCCCGGGCGTGTGGACCAGGGCAACACGCCCGGGAGCACGACGGGTCGATCGACCGCCGCGGGGCGCGGGTGAAGCGGAGGATGTCGAGACGGGACAGATTTTCGGGGGGTGGCGCGGTTATCCGGACAGCCAGGCCCCGCCGCCAGGGGCGGCGCACGAAAAAACCCCCGGTAAAGGGGGCTTGGAGGGGGTCTGGTTCGGGGCCTCGGGCGGCCGGATCAGCCGAGCAGCTGGAGCACGTTCTGGGCGGACTGGTTGGCCAGGGCCAGCACGGTGGTGCCGGCGGACTGGAGGATCTGGGCCCGGGTCAGTTCCGAGGACTCGGCCGCGAAGTCCGCGTCGCGGATGATGCTGCGGCTGGCGGTGAGGTTCTCGAACGCGGACTGCATCGACCGGGTGGAGGTGTCGAGCACGTTGCGTTCGAACGCGCCCAGGCGGCCGCGGATGACGGAGACCTCGTCGATGGCCTGCTCGATGATCTTCTCGAGCGGGGTGAAGTCGTTGCGTGCCTTGGCCTCGTCGAGCGAGTTGCCCTGTCCGGTCTGGAGGCTGGACAGGAACTGGATGGCCCCGTTGACCAGGGTGCCGCCGAGGTTCTCCGCCGAGGTGGACTGCACGCCGATGTTGGTCTGCTGCAGCGCGTTGATGTCCGGTCCGAGCTGGAAGAGAGCGCCGCCGCCGGTGATCTGGAACGTCTTGGGCGTCAGGGTGGGGTCGGTGGCGAACTCCTCGTCGAGCAGCAGCCTGAGGGAGAGGTTGGGCGAGTTGATGGAGACCTGCAGCCCGTCGCCGGAGGCCAGCACGCCGTTGATCAGGGCGGAGACGTCGCGGCCCTCGTCGCGGGTCGCGGCGACGAGCAGGGGGTTGCCCCAGGGGAAGGGGCTGCCGCCGGGGAAGTCGGCGTTGCTCTCGAACTTGAAGAGGTTGAAGTTGTCGATGCTCGGGGCGGGCTTGTCCACGCGTTCGACGGAGACGAACGACTTGGAGCCGTACTCGGAAGCGCGGAAGACGATGCCCGAGTTGGCGTCCCCGTTGATCAGGGCGGCCTCGACGCCGGTCAGGGCCGAGTTGGAGTTGATGGCGGCCACGATGGAGGCGTAGGACGCCCCGCTGAGGAAGGACAGCTCGCGGACGCCGTCGGGCCCCTTGATGCGCAGCGTGACGCCGGAGAGCAGCTGGCCGTTGGGGTCGGGGGCGTTGTCGCCGCTGAGGTACAGGTTGCCGCGCTGGGCCGAGGCGATGACGTCGACGGTGGTGTCGATGCTCGAGGCGCCGATGAAGGAGGCGCCGAAGATCTCGGCCTTCTTGATGGTCGAGGTGGTCAGGCCGCTGGTGATGTAGTCCAGCGACCCGTCGAGCAGCTTGAGGCCGCCGAAGGTGGCGGTGTTGCTGATGCGGGTGATGGACTGGATGGCCGAGTTGATCTGCAGCTGGTTGGCCTCGCGTTCCTCGTCGGAGACCGCGCCGGTGTTGGCCGCCTCGACGGCCAGGGACTTGATGGAGTTGAGCAGGTCGGTGATCTCGGCGAGGGCCGACTCCGTCGTGGAGATGACGGCGGACGCACGCTCGCCGTTCTTGATGGCCTGCTCGATGCCCTTGATGTCCGTGGCGATGCGCTCCGAGACGATGAGCCCCGCGGGGTCGTCCTTGCCGCGGTTGATGCGGATGCCGGTGGACAGGCGCTCGAGGCGCACCTGCAGTTCGGATCCGGACCGGTTGAGCCGTTGCTGGGCGATCAGGCTGGGAACGTTGGTGTTGATGCGTGTCATGGCAATCCTCCGTGATTGCGTCCGAGCGGTCCGAGAGTGCCGGGCCCGGTCCGGCGGCGAAACGTTGGTGTGACGGTTACGCTGTGTTCTTTTCCGGTGATTCGGGTGCGGCGGCGGGTCGCACGGTGGTGGCGCTGAGCGAGTGGGCGGCGCCGTTCTCGTTCGTCGCCCGCCGGGCGGGCCCGGGCCGGACGGTCTGGGCGAGCGATCCGATGTCGGAGGCTCCCAGCCGTGCCGCCTGGGCGTTTTCCTTCTTGATCGCCTCGTACACTTCCTTGCGGTGCACGGCGATGCGGGTGGGTGCGGAGATCCCGAGGCGTACCTTGTCGCCCCGGATGTCGACGACGGAGATCTCGATCTCGTCGCCGATCATGATGGTTTCGTCTCGTTGCCGGGAGAGCACCAGCATCCGTAACTCCTTGGGCTCTCAGCCCGCGCGGGCGGACGCCCGGCGGGGGGGTGGCTTGGTCACAGGACGGGTCCGTCCGTCCCGATGGTGGGCGTGGGGATCGCGCCGGCCTGCCGGCCGGTGCACGCCCGGGTGGGGGTCCCCGAGGAATCCGTCAGGCCGTGGCGGCCTGCTGGGCGCCGGTGGCGACCCGCATGAGCGTCTGGCGGGTGGTCCAGCGCTTCTCGGCGAGGACCATCTGCTCGGCGGTCTTGTTGACGGTGTTGATGATCAGCGGGCCCTGGAAGTTGCCGGTCAGCTGGTCATCGATCTTGTTGACGATGATGAAGACCTGCGCGTCCTCGAGCTTCTCGCGGGCCCGCGACTCCATCTGCTCCTGGCGGATCGGCACCGAGTAGTCCTTCTCGAAGAAGGCCGGATCGGTGACGACGAACGCCAGGTTCGGGTCGTCGACCGACTGGAGCCAGAAGAAGCAGGCGTCGTCGCCCGGCTGCAGGAGGCAGTACCTCGTGAGGCCGGGGAATCCGAGGATGCCCTGGGGGAAGGTGATCACGCGGTCCTCCGCGATGTCGATCACGCCGAATCGAGTTGTCCGCACCTCCATGTGTGCGCTCCGTTCCTGCTCGGCCGGACCAAACGCGGATCGACTCCCGGCGCTCCGGCGCCGGTCGACATCCTGCCTTCGGACCACGGAGCGGCCGAGCTCCCCGTGGTCCATCGATCCAATCGCGCGGGTCGGCGTCGGCCGGCCCGGTCGGGGGCCCCCGGGGGGGGCCGTGGCGGGCTCAGCCCAGGAAGTTCAGCAGCGTGAGCTGCTGGGATTGCGCGGCGACGCTCAATCCGGCCTGGAGCTGGAGCTGGAGCTGCGCAAAGCGGGTCGACGCGGCGGCGTAGTCCACGTCCCGCAGCTGGCTTCGCATCGATTCGTCGAGCACTTTGCGGTCCTCCTGGCGGATCACCTCGTCGGAGACCCTCTTGGCGTACCCGCCGTTGACGGCGCGGGCCTGGTTCAGCCGGTCGACACCCGACTGCAGCTTGGAGTACGCAAGTTCGATGCCAAGCGTGTCGTTGTTCCGCAGCGCCTCGGCCAGATCGAGCAGATGGGTGAACATGTTGTCGACGCGGACGGAGGAGCGGTCCTGGCTGGTCAGGCGGGCCCCGGTCGCGTCGACGGTGGCGTTGAGCAGGCCGAGCTGCTCGGCGGCGGGCGAGTTGTTCAGTCGGGTGACGCCGACCTTGCCCGAGGCGGCCAGGGCGGCGTCCTGCTCGAAGACGATGCCGTTGCCGGGGTGCTCGAGCTCGGCGACGAAGTCCGTGGCCGGGCGTCCGGCGGCGGCCAGCTGGGCCTGGGCCTGGTCGTTGACGGCGTCGAGCAGCTGCTGGACCGTGCCCGTGTCCTGGGCCGTCAGGTCGATGGTGATCGCAAAGCCGTCGCCCAGGGTGATGGTGAAGTCGGGCTCGGTGGTGCTGATGGACACCCCGCGGCCGTCGTTGAAGTCGGCCAGCCGGGTGTCGGGCGAGAGGGTGCGGATGCCCAGCAGCGTGGCCGTGTCGCCGCCGGTGGCGGTCTCGGCGATGGTCATGGCCTGGGCGCGGGTGCCGGCGACGGCGGTGCGGACGTCGATGGAGCGTCCGTCGTCGGACAGCTCGACGACCACCCCGGTGCCGCCGGCCTCGAAGGCCGAGCGGATGTCGGCCAGGGTCTGGGCGCCCGAGAGGTCGATGGTGTAGTTCTGGCCGCCGGTGGTGAGGCTGACCTGGCCGAGGGGTCCGGCCAGGCCGGTCAGCGCCGACACGGGGGTCGTCCAGGTCAGACGCGGGTCCAGGTCGGCCCCGGCGGGCGAGCCGGCGTTGAACACGGAGCCCGCCCCGTCGGTCAGGCCCAGGTCCAGGGCGGTGAACGAGCCCTGCAGGTCGGTGAAGGTCAGGTCGCCGGCGGGCACGTCGATCGAGAAGGCGCCCCCCGCGAACGAGACGCCGCCCGGGCCGAGGATGGTCACGGCGTTGTCGGATTCGTACTGGCGGATGGCGGCGGTGATCGTGTCGGCGGCGTTGCCGGCGGTGACGGCCCCCGAGAGGTCGACCGTCACGGTCGGGCCGGCGCCGAAGCGCATCTGGAGCTGGCCGGTGTTCACCCCGACGGACCGGGCGCCGTTCAGATCGGCCAGGCGGGTGGCGCGCGTCAGGGCGGGGTCGAGATCGACGGTGCCCTCCACGCGGGCCGAGATGGCCCCGACGGCGTTGTCGGCGCCCATGGTGATGGGGATGTCGGAGACACCGCCCAGGTCGGCGGTCATGCCGCCGCGGCCGCCGACGAAGCGGTAGGCGTTGCCGACGAGTTCGACGGGCGGGCGGCCCGGCGCGGTGCCGCCGAAGATGTGGCCCACGACGGACTCGCGGTTGGCGATGGTGTAGAAGGAGCGGACGAGCGAGTCGATGATGTTGGCCTGGCCGGCCCGGGTGGCGGCGTCGGTGGGGGTGGAGGACTGCTCGAGGGCGATGCCCATGGCCTCGTCGATCAGGTCCTTGGCGTCGCGCAGGGCCACGTCGAGGGTGTCGAGCGAGTCGGAGGCGAAGCCGAGGTTCTTGAGGATCTGCGTGTTCCGCTCGAGCCGGCCGTCGAGCGTGGAGACGATGGCGCTGCGGACGGGGTCGTCCGAGGGCGTGAGCAGGTCGAGGCCGCTGGACAGCTGGGTGTTGACGCGCAGCAGCTGGAAGTTGGTGCGGTTGATGGCGTTCATGGACGCCTGGGTGAACAGGTAGTTGGGCGAGCGGCCGAAGGATGTGGGGAAGGAGGTCACGGGCCGGCTCCTTTCGTCAGACCAGGCTGAGCAGGGTGTCGAACATGGACTGGGCGATCTGCACGACCTGGCCGGCGGCCTGGTACTGGCGCTGGAAGGTCAGCAGGTTCATGGACTCCTCGTCGATCGAGACGCCCGAGACGGCGGCGCGCTGGGCCTCGAGGCTCTCGCGGACGATGGTGGCCGCGTCGGCGCCGACGCGGGCGCCGCTGGACTGCGTGGCCACGTCCTGGGCGTGCAGGGACCAGAACTTGCCGATGGACTGTGAGCCCAGCGCGGCCAGCGAGCGGTCGGCCAGCTCGCCGATGCGCTTGGCGTTGGCGTTCTCGACGAACTGGCCGTCGACGATGCGGCCGAGCATCACCTCCACGCCCTGGCGGACGTCGATGTCCTGGGCGGTGGTGCCGGTGAAGAAGCTGTTGACGCCCATGACGGCCAGGACGGAGGAGGAGTCCTCGTCGAACGAGAAGGTGAACCCCGGGGCGGCCTGGATGTCCAGGCGGCCGTCGGGGGTGAACGAGGCGGTCAGGCCGTCGATGGCGTCCAGCGCGGCGCGGATGTCCTCGGCCGTGGTGTCGTCGGCGGTGCCGGGCAGCCCGGCGGAGGTGATGCCGTCGGCGTCGACCTCGATCCAGACGCGGTCGGAGGTGCCGGTGGACTCGTTGCGGATCTCGACGAAGAAGCCGCCGGTGGAGGCCGCGAAAGGCAGATCGGCGAAGGTGGCGTTGTTGGGATCGGAGATCGGGCGGGTGCGGTCGGCGGCGGCGACGGCCAGCGTGCCGGTGGCGGCGGTCAGGCCGGTGGCGTTGGTGCCGGTGGAGTGGAGCTTGTTGACCTCGAAGATGAGCTGGGCGGCGAGGTCGTCGATCTTCTCGATGGTGGCGTCGATGGCGCCGGCGCGGGACTGGAGCAGCCCGCCGAGGCTGCCGGCCTGCACGTCGAGCGGGGCCCCGTTGTCGCGGAGGCGCGGGGTCACGGTGACCAGCCCGTTGATCGTCTCGCGCTGGATCTCCAGGCCGCGGTTGCGGGTGCCCAGCACGACGGGCGTCGAGCCGACGAAGACGTCGTAGAGGCCCTCGGGGTTCTCGTTGACCGAGATGTCCATGAGCTGGGAGAGCTCGGAGACGATCTGGTCGCGGCGGTCGCGCAGGGCGCTGGCCTGGGCCTGGCCGATCTCGCGCTGGGAGATGGTGCGGTTGATGTCGGCGACCTCCTGGAGCAGCGCGTGGGCCTGGCCGGTCTGGGAGTCGATCTGGTCCTCGATCTGGCGCCGCTGGTCCATCAGCTCGGACCGCATGGAGCGGATGAAGCCGGTCAGGGTCTTGCCCTGGTTGATCAGGGAGGACTGGGTGTCCAGCAGGGTCGTGGCCTCGGACCAGGCGTTGAAGAACGAGGAGAGCTGGGAGGAGGTGTCGAACTGCGTGCCCTCGTTGAGGATCGACTCGAGCTGGTTGAAGACGGTCAGCTTCTGGACGGCCGAGCTCTGCTCGGACACGCCCGACCAGAGGCGCTCCTGGAGGGCCTGGTCGATCTGGCGGCGGACCTGCGCGACGGCGACGCCCGCGCCGATCATGTTGGGGTCGGTGGTGCGCCCGCGCAGGGCCTGGAGCATCGCGATCTGGCGGGTGTAGCCGGGTGTGGCGGCGTTGGCGAGGTTGTTGGAGGCGACCTGCAGGCCGATCTGCGAGGCGATCAGGGAGGAGTTGGCGATCTGGAGGGTGGAGTTGAGGCTCACGGGGATCGCTCCTTTCAGGCGCCGATGTCCACGCCGCTGACGACGGTTCCGACGGGGGTGACGCGTCCGGCCCGGCCGTAGGTGCCGGCGTGGGAGAGCTTGGCGGCGACCTGCTGCATGAGCCCCTTCATGTGGGTGGCCAGGGCCTCGGAGGCGGCGCGGACGGTCTCGTGCTCGTGCTGGACGGTGTGGATGAGGTCGCGGAGGGTGGCGGCGCGGGTGGAGAGGCGGTGGCGGTCGGCCTGATCGATCACGGCGAGCAGTTCGTCCATGGTGTTGGGGCGGCCGTCGGGGCGGGCGACGAGGTCGCGGCGTTCGGCTTCAACGGCGTGGATGCGCTGGAGGACCTGGCCGGTCTGCTCGACGACGGACTGCAGGCGGCGGGCGTCGGCGTGGCCGAGGGCGTCGCGGTGCTCGTGGGCGAGGCTCAGGAGGGTGCGGTGCTCGTCGATCAGGGCGGAGAGCAGGGCGTCGAGCCGGTTGGCGTCGGGCGCGGCGGCCCGCGCGGGGCCCGGGGCGGGCTTGCCGGCCGGCGGCGAGGGCGGGGGAGGCGCGGTGCGGCGGGGATGTGGGCGGGCGTGCGGGGTCATGCCTGGTCTCCGAGGTTCCTGAGCAGATCGCGTGCCACCCGATCGACGATGGGGAAGTTGGCCGAACGGACGAGGTCGTGGGAGAGGCGGTGGTCGAGCAGGGCGCCGAACTGCTTCTCGGCCGGGGTCGGGCCGAAGGGCGGCGCGGCGTTGTTGGTTTCGCGCATCTGCTTGAGGATGGGCTCGACCAGCGTGGTGGCGATGAGCTTCTCGGCGGCCTCGCGGGCGACGGCCTGTTCGGGGCGGTCCTGGCGGGCGGCGATGGCGTCCGAGCGGGCGGCGGCGCCGAGGGCCTCGGAGAAGGAGCGCTGGGCGTCCAGACCGGCGCCGAAGGACGGGGCGGCGAAGCCGGCGGCGGCGGATGTCGCGGCGGCCCCTTTGAGAGTGTCGGCGGGGCCCGGCGCGGTGTCCAGCGGCCGCATGCGGACCGGCCCGGCGGACGGTGCGAGCGGGGTCATGGCGGGAGGGGCGGCGTCGGGCAGGGACCGCATGCGCAGGCGGCCGGGGAGCGGGCGGAAGGTGGGGGGTGGCGGGGCGACGGGAGCGGACGCGGCGGTGGCGGGGGGTGCTGCGCGGGTGGTCGTGGGGGTGGTCGTGGGGGTGGTCGGTGTATAGGTGTCGGCGGGCGTGGTCGGGGCGCGGACGAGGTGGACGTCGGTGTTGGGCAGCGCGACGCGCGTCATGCGGACCGGGCCTGCGCCGGTGTGGAGCGGGCGCATTGGCGGACCGGGCCGGGCGGTGGCGTGTGTGTTGGGGATGGCCTGGGTGGTGGTCATGGGCGCTGGGGTCATTCCTGGCCGTCGACGATGAGGCGGGCGTGGAGCTTTCCGGCCTCGCGGAGCATCTGGAGGATGCGGATCTGCTCGACCGGGGGCACCTGGAGCTGGTCGAACGCGGCGATGAGGTCCTCGAGGCGGGCCAGGTCGGCCTCGTCGGCCTGGGTCTCGACGGCGGCGTACTCGCGCTGCTCGACGCGGGGCTGGTTGGGGGGCGGCGGGGGGATGACGGTGTTGAAGGTCAGGTCGCGGTGGGTGATCACGGCCGGGGAGACGAGCACGTCGCCGGTGATGACGATGACGCCCGAGCGGGTGTCGCAGATGACGCGGGCGGGCAGCTCGCGCAGGGCGCTGGTGACGTCGGTGCGCATCACGTCGCCGAGGAAGGCCTGGGGGTCGGCGCGCTCGGCGGGTGGCACCGTGACGCGGACGGTCCGCGCGTCCAGGGCGCTGGCGATGGGGGCCTCGAGGCGGTCGGCCGTCAGCAGGTACTGCTGGTTGATCTCCGAGGCGATCCGTGCCGAGGACCCGGCCAGGGCGAAGTGCCGGTCGATGATCAGGTCGAACCCGCCGCTGATGGGCGGGGTGGTGTTGACGTCGCGCACCATCTGCGCACCGCGCGAGATCCGCGCGGAGGTCAGCGACTGGTCGTCGGGGATGGTCAGCTCGCCGCGGGCGAAGGCGTAGACCGGCGCGCCGGGGCCGGGGGTCATGGGGCACATGAGCAGGGTGCCGCCCCGGAGCGACTTGGCGCTGTTGAGGACGGAGACGGTCACGTCCAGGCGGTCGTCGGTCATGGCGCCTTCGCGGGGGATCTCGCAGGTGACCAGGACCAGGGCGACGGACTTGCCCGGGCCCATTTCGTCGATGGAAACGGGGTTTCCCAGCCTGCGCAGCGCCTCGGCCAGCGGGCGGGCCAGGGCCAGTTCGGCGGGGGAGTCGCCGGTGTTGGACAGGCCGACGACCAGGCCGAGGCCCTGGACGGTCGAGGCGCCCTGGCCGCGGAGGCGGGCGATCTCACGGAGCGTGCGCGAGGCGGCCGCGTCGGCGGCGGCGATGGTCAGAACAAGGATGAAGACAAACACCCGGGTCATGCGGCGGACTCCCTTCCGGCCGGTGATGGCGGAGGGGGGAGAGCGAATGGGGTGCCAGTGGAGGGAGGCACGGAGGCACGGAGGCAGGGAGGCAGGGAGGTGCGGAGGAGGGAGGCATGCGGCGTTGAAGGATGGCCTGTCAGGGGTTGTGGGCTGGATCGGTGCTTGCTTCGTGCCTCTGTGCCTCCGTGCCTCCGTGCCTCTCTTGGCTGGCACAGGATTCGCGTTGGCCCGGTGGGCGGGGCCGTCCACGGAGGGACGCCCGCCCGCACTCGGAGAACCGGCATGTCCTACGGGATCAAGATTTCGGCGTCGGGGGCGCTGGCGGCCATGCACCGGCAGGATGCCCTCTCGGCCAACCTGGCCAACCTCAACACCGTGGGCTTCAAGCCCGTGCTGGCCGGGGCCATGCACCGGGAGCCCGTGCGTCAGGAGGACGGGCTGGCGACCTGGGACAGCGATGCGCTGCTCGAGCGGCTCGGGGGCGGGGTGCTGTCGGCGCCGACGATGATCGACTTCGGGCAGGGCCCGCTGGAGATCACCGACCAGAACCTGGACATCGCGATCGAGGGCGAAGGCTTCCTCGTGGTCGGGGATCCGGCCAACCCGCTGCTGACGCGCGACGGCCGGATGACCATGCGCCCGGACGGCACGCTGGTGCAGGCCGCGACGGGCCGGCCCGTGCTGGGGACGGACGGCCGCGCCGTGCGGGTTGATCCCGCCGCGGGCCCGGTGCAGATCGCCTCGGACGGCCTGGTGAGCCAGAACGGGGCCGCCGTGGGCCGGATCCGCGTGGCCGATGTGCGGGACCGTGACGCGCTGGTCAAGGTGGGCGCCGGTCTGTTCGGGGGCGCGGGCGGTCAGCGGCTGGCCCTGGTGGACGGGACGGGCATGATCCGCCAGGGCGCGGTGGAGGGCTCGGGCGTCGATGAGATCGGCGCGCTGATGCAGATCCAGAGCGCCTCGCGTGCGGCCCAGTCGAACATCGGCATGATCGACATGCAGAACCGGATGCTCGACCGGCTGGTGAACACGTTCGGACGCACGGTGTGAGCAGGGCCCGGGGGTGAGGCCCCCGGCGCGGGTGTGTGAATCGGCAACGACTGGAGAGACTCATGGGCGTCATCGCGATGCAATCGGCCTCGTCGGGCCTGAAGGCCCTGAACACGCGCCTGGACGTGATCGCCAACAACCTGGCGAACGTGAACACCGAGGGCTTCAAGGCCAGCCGGGCCAACTTCGAGGACCTGATGTACATCGAACGGGCCCAGCCCGGGGTGGAGAACAGCAACGGCGACCAGCGGCCCACCGGCACCTATATCGGTCTGGGCGTGCGGGTCTCGGGCACGCAGCAGAACTTCTCGCAGGGCGCGCCCGTGCCGTCGGACAACCCGCTGGATCTGATGATCCAGGGCCAGGGCTTCTTCCAGGTGGCGGTGCAGGACGACCTGGGGGCGGGCGGTGTCGCGTACACGCGGGCGGGCAACTTCACGCTCAACTCCGAGGGCGAGATCGTGCTGGCCAACTCGGACGGGCGGCGGCTGGAGCCCGGGATCCAGGTGCCCGCGGACGCGGAATCGATCGGGATCGACGAGTCGGGCCGGATCTTCGTGACGCTGCCCGGGGACGCGGCCCAGCAGGAGATCGGGCAGATCGAGCTGGCGCTGTTCGTCAATCCCGCGGGCCTCAAGCAGATCGGGCAGAACCTGTGGGTCGAGTCGGCCGCGTCGGGCCCGCCGATCACCGGCGAGCCGGCGACGGAGAACTTCGGCGAGATCATCGGCGGCATGCTGGAAGGGTCGAACGTGGACCCGGCGCGCGAGCTGATCGAGCTGATCCGCACGCAGCGGGCGTTCGAGATGAACTCGCAGTCCATCCGCGCGGCGGACGAGACGCTGCGGACGGTCTCGCAGCTGCGGCAGTGAGTAAGACGCCGGGCGTCGGGCGGAGTCCGACGCGGTGATCGGCCAGGACGGAGATCGGTCATGGATCGACTGACACGCTGGATGCTGGTGCTGATGACGGGCCTGTGCGCGTCGGTGGGTCTCGCCGGGCCGGGGCGGGCGGCCGGGGACGGCGCGGACGCGGGCGGGTCGGTCACCACGGTGTCGCTGCGCGGCACGGTGCGGCTGGCGCCCGGCGCGGCGCTGACGCTGGGCGCCGTCGCAGAGATCCGCGGGGAGCAGCGGGGCGTGCTCGAGCCGCTGACGCTGGAGGCCGACGGGCTGACGCCCGGGCGGTGGACGGTGATCGATGCGGCCGCCGTGCGTGCCCTGATCGAGTCGTCCTCGGCCCGGGAGGGGTCCGTCGTGGTCGAGGGCGCCCGCGTGAATCTGAC
>CAYNRF010000078.1:0-13524 GCA_964399525.1 uncultured Phycisphaeraceae bacterium
CCCACGGGGGGCAGGGAAACGAGCCCGAGCACCCCCGCTATACCCCCCGCGATACTCCCAGCCATTGGCCCGCACCGATGGCCATGAGGGTGCGTCGGCGTGCGCGGACGAGTCAACCTACGAGGACCGCGTACTGACCTTCAAGCCCATACCGGTTGTGGACTTAGACGCGGACGTGCGCCGTGCTGCGCCTCGCGTCGTGAATGGAGCGCAGGGGACTCGAACCCCTAACTTCCAGCTTGCAAAGCTGGCACTCTACCAGTTGAGTTAGCGCCCCGACCGGGCGGCACACGGGCTGCCGCTCTCTACTACCATACGCCGCACGTCCCGGCTTCCGCCACCGCGGCCCGTGGGTCCGCGGCCTGTGCCGCGCTCGACCCTGGCCGACCACCGACGAAGACCCAGGCAAGGATCTCCCGATGCACCCGACCGCCGCCGCACTCATCGCCCTGCTCGCACTTCCCGCATCCGTCGCCGCGCAGCCGGCGGGCGGATCCACGCCCCAGGAACCGGCCGGCGGGGACGCCGAGCTGCCCGCGGAGATCACCGACCCGGCATCGACCCGGCTCCAATGGACGGTGTCCGCGACGGGCAGTTTCACCGACCGGGCCGATCTGGACGACGGTCCGGGCGATCTTCGCGTCAGCCGCGCCCGTCTGGGGGTGCAGGCCGGCATCGATCTGGGCGAGCGGCGTTCCCTGGCCGTGGGCCTGGGCGCCGAGCGGTCCTGGTATGACTTCAGCGATGCGACCGACCTTGATCCCAGCGGGGACCCTTTCGGCGACGTGACCGACGCCGAACTGTTCCTCCGCTACTCCGCCCCTTTCAACGACACGACCAGCTGGTTCGGCCTCGCGTCAATCGGCATCGCGGCAGAGGACGGGGCCGACATTTCCGATTCCTTCCTGTACACGGGTAGCCTGGGCTTCATCACCCGCGCCTCCGACTCGTTCTCCTGGGGTCTTGGCGTGCTCGTCCGCACCCAGCTCGAGGACGACGTGCTGGTGATCCCCATCCCGCAGATCCGGTGGGCGATCGACGAGAAGTGGACGCTCGAATCGCAGCGCGCCGGGCTGCGCCTCGGCTACGCCCACTCCGATGCGCTCTCGTACGGCGTGCAGGCCGAGTACGTCAGCCGCTCGTACCGCCTGGACGACAACGGACCGATCCCGGACGGCATGGCCACGGACCGGCGGGTCCCCGCATCGTTCTATGTGGAGTACGAGCCGGCCCCGGCCTTCTCCATCAACGCTTCGGTCGGCGCCTCGGTCTACACCAACATCGAACTGCTCGACTCCAGCGGCGACGACATCACCGACGACGATCTGGATACCGCTTTGTTCTTCGCCCTCAACGCCCGGTTCCGCTTCTGAGCGTCAATCGTCGGTTCCGACCGCCGCGGACACCGCCCGCGCCGGGACCGGCGCCGCGTCGCGCGTCGAGGCCCGCACGATCACGGGCGGGTTGACCGGACGACCGCCCTCGCCCACCGGAACCCGGGCGATGGCGCGCAGCACCCCGGCCCCTTCGATCAGCTCTCCGAACGCGGTGTACCGGCCGTCGAGAAACGAGGTCCCCTCGCGCGACAGCGAGACGAAGACCTGCGACCCGTTGGAGTTGGGATCCTGCCCGCGCGCCATCGACAGCACGCCGAAGTCGTGCGCCAGCCCCGACCGTTCAAGATCCACGTGGTAGCCGGGGCCACCCGACCCCTCACCGGACGGATCGCCGAACTGCACCACGAACGGACGCCCGTCCGGCAGGGTCGCCACGACCCGGTGCACGCTGACGTCGGTGTAGAAACCGCCGTCCACGAGGTGCAGCAGATTGAACACCGTGTTGGGCGCCTGATCCGGGCGCATGCGGAACACCATGTCGCCCTCGGAGGTCTCGAACACGACCTCCTTGTGCACGTACAGCCGCAGGCCCGTGAAGACCCGCGCCGGGCGGTCCTGGGTGCCCGCCTGCAGATCGTCCTCGAAGACCGGCGTCGCGCCGGAACCCTCGGACGGACGCCCGGTCGCCGGGTCGATCAGCAACGCGCGCGCGGGTGTCCACATGGGCTGGACGACCACGGGCGGCCCGAGCGGCCGGTCGTCCGCGTAAAGCTGCGCCAGGCGCGCACGCTCGGCCGGCTCTTCCCACAGCATGGCCAGCAGCCCGGCCAGATCGGCCCGGCCGGCCGCCGCCGCCGCCTCGGCCACCACCGTGCCGTCCGCGATCTCGTGGAGCCGGATGGTCAGTTCACCGACGAAGTCCGCGGGGGCGTCCACCCGCACGAGCACCCGGCGGTCCACGCCGTAGTACAGACGCTCGGGGACCAGCTGGGCCGCCGCGCCATCGCACGCCGCCAGCAGGCACAGCACGCAAAGCCAGAGTCGGGTCGATCGCATATTGACAGCCTACGCCGGAAGCACGCGTGACGCACGGGATGATCGGTCCCGATGCACCGAACACCGCCGTCGCCGTCTCTGAGGCCATACCGCCGCACCGCCAACACCCTGTCGGAGGACGATCCGTGATCCGCCGGGCGTGGGGCGCGCGTGCAACGGGAGGGCCGTCGATCCCGGGGCCCGCCCAGGTCAGTCGTTGACCCCGCCGGATCCGCCCGTGCCCGAGGTGGGACCGTCGAGGCGATCCCACGCGTCCGAGACGGCCTGCGAGGACGAGCCGCCGCTGGAGGTCCGAGCGACGATGTCGGCGATCTCGTTGCCGAGGTCCTCGTACCAGGTGACCGCCAGACCGGCCTGCAGCAGGTTGAAGCCGCCCTTGTGGTTCAGGTTCGCGGCCGAACGCAGGGTGTCGGTCACGAGCGCCGAATCCGTCGGAATCTGGAACAGCCTCCGCTGGCCCTCAGGCCCGATGCCCCGGTACTGGTAGTTGGAAACGATCTCCCCTTCGGGAGCCGCCCAGGTCCGCTCGTACCGGCTGAAAGGATGCTCGCCGGGGTGAGACGGGCAATAGAACACCTGCGGGGCGGAGAGGATGCCCTGCTGATACATCAGGCCCAGGCCGTCCCACTGACCCCACGCGCGGTCCGGGAACTCGTCCAGAGAGGTGCGGAGCGTGTCCATCAGATCGGGACGCGGTGCCGAGGAGTTGCGGGGGTTGGCATACGGCAGGAACACGCTGGGGGGCAGCCATTCGTTGGAGCTCTGGGCGTACATGTTCAGCCCGAGACCGACCTGGCGGAGGTTGGAGGCGCAGATCACCCGCCGCGCCGACTCCCGGACCATCGAGAACGAAGGCAGCAGGATCCCGATGAGGACGGTGATCACCGCCAGCGTGACGAGCACATCGACGAGCGTGAACGCACGCGCGACTCCCGTCCTGCACCAGACTGGCCGACCGGATGGACCCATATGCAAAACCCGGTGCTCCGCACCGCCAGCGACCCCCACGGCCGCCGCCACGTGCAGTCAAGGTACCGGAATCAACCCTCTGATGCAACCACCCCTTCCCCAGACCGACGGGGGAACAATACCCATTTTCATCGAAACCAAACAAATTGCAAACACTCTCGCCTGTGAAACTTGCATCACGACGGAAACCCTGGCATCCTCTTGGCTTGTCATGCGTATGGGCTCCAGGCGACGGCCGTGTATGCCGCCGCTCCGGGCCTCTCGTGAACCCGGTGACCATGAAGGATCCGATTCCTGACAACCCGGATATTCCCTCCCGCTCGGGCGGGCGGGGGCTGCCCTCGGACCGGACAGGTCCGCCCGCGGCCGACCCCGCGTCTCAGGAAAGCGTGGACTACGACCTGATGCAGCGCATCGCGTCCAACTCGGAAGCCGCCGTGGCCGAGCTCTACGACCGGTTCGGTTCGCTCGTCTATCGCATGGCCCTGCAGTCGATGCCCACGCGGTCCGAGGCCGAGGACGCGGTGCAGGAGGTCTTCGTCCGGCTGTGGCGGACCGCCGACCGGTACGACCCCTCCAAGGCGGCGCTGGTCACGTGGGTCATGCTGCTCACGCGGCGCCATCTGGTGGACAAACTCCGCCGCAAACGATCACGCATCCGGCCCGCCGGGCTGGACGAGGCCCAGTCGTCGGGCGCGCTCGACGCCCAGACGATCTCCGAACGCATCGAACGCGACGAGCACTTCGCCGCGCTGATGCTCCGCATCGACACCCTTCCGGACCTTCAGCGGACCGTCGTCATCCGTGCGTACCTCGGCGGTCAAACGCTCCGTCAGATCAGCGAGGAGATGGATATCCCGCTCGGGACCATCAAGTCCGCCCTCTCGCGGGCCCTCGTACGCCTCCGTGAAAGAACCGGGGAAGAGGCATCTCTATGAACACCCAGGCATTGATCGAACACACCGTTCTCTACACCCTCGGCTTCCTGGACGACCAGGAGCAGGCCCAGTACGAGTCCGCGCTGGCGGCCGCCCCCGCCGAGGTGCGGGCGCGCGTGCGGGCCGAGGCGCGGCGCATGGCCGACCTGGGAGACCTGCTGCCCTCCGACCAGCCCGACCCCGAACTGCGGGATCTGGTGATCGCCGCGGTGCGCGCCGGCATGCGCGAGCAGGAAGTCGAACGCCGCCTGGCCGCCTCCGGGCCGGCCGCAGGCGTCGCCGGGCGCATCACGCCCGGATCCGCCCGCGAGAACCGGAGCGGGCGCCGGTATTCCCAGCCGACCCTGCCGCGCGTCCGCGGCGTGCACCCCGTCTGGCGGGCGGCCGCCATCGGCCTGGCCGGCGCGACCATCGCGCTGACCGTCATCTCCGCCAACGTCCGCGACATGCAGCAGACGGCCGCCGAGGGCGTCCGCATCGCGCAGCTCTACGAGAAGACCGGCGCCGAGTTCGTCAACGCCACCCTCTTCGACGCCAACACCAAGCGGGTCACGCTCACGCCCGTCTCGGCGGACACGCCCAACAACGCCGTCGCGTCGGTCTGGCACAACCCCGACTGGGGCTCGGCCCGCCTGTTCATCAAGAACCTCCGCCCCCAGCCGGGCGACGAGCCGTACCGCCTGGTCGTGCTCGACGCCGAGGGCAACATCGTCCGCGAGGTCGCCGAGTTCCGTCCCACAGGGGAAGTACAGGACATCAGCATCTCCGTGAACCTGAGCACCGAGTCCCGCCTGGCGATCTACCAGAACATCCAGGATGCCCTCGACGCCCAGCCGGTGCTCCGCGGCGACGGCTCCGACCTCTGATCGATCTCGGACCGGTCCCCGATCGCCCGTCGCCGGTCGGGCACGACCGCGAGCGCCACGCCGCGTACAACCACCGATCCGACAGATGTAAAACGCCCGGGGTTCACACCCCGGGCGTCGTCGTTCATATTCGCGTGCCGCTCAGCCGCGCGGCAGCTCCCACTGGGAATCGTCCATCAGCGGATCGATCCGGCTGTCGCGTTCGAAGCGGCTCTTGGCCGCGGAGAGCCGTCGCCACAGGAACCCGCCGAAGGCCAGCGTGAACACCGTCGATCCGCCGAAGATCATGCCGGCCGTCTCGACCCGCTGGCTGTCCAGCGGCTCGGCGGAGGCCGTCGCTTCCGCCGTGATCACGGTGGTGGCCCCGTCGGTGCGACGCGTCCGTTCCTGGTTCGAGACGCTGGCCAGGGCCACCGCATAGGTGTCCAGGATGCGGCGGGTGCGTTCGGCGCCCTCGCCCCGCCATTCCAGGCGGATCTGGTTGGGGGTGGGCGTCTCGATCACGAGCCGGTCGCGCACCTCACGCCCGAGCTCGCCCGCGGTGCCCAGCGTGGTCAGGCCCCGGCGCTTCATGCGGTCGGCCGCCTGCTCGAGGAAGCGCGGCTCGGTGGCCTTGGCCGTCATATAGGTCTGCCACTGCTCCATGTCCTCGGTCGACAGCACCTGCCGCGGCCCGCCCTCGCCGGCCAGGGTCACGCTGGCCGCGTACTCGCCCGGGGTGACCCGTCCCGCGACGAACCACGAGACGGCCGCCACCATGCCGAGCACGGACATCATGCCGATCACGCCGAACACCACGCCGCCGCGCACCTCGCGCTTGGCGTTGCGCTGGCGCATCTCCACGATGGCGTGGTAGGCCTCGGCCAGCTCCGCCCGCTTCTGCAGCACCTTGTCGCACTGCTCGAGACGGTCGCGCAGCGCCTCGGTCGCGCGGCGGATCTTCAGCGAATGGTCGCGCAGGATGCGCCGCTGCCGCGCCAGGCGGCGTCGGCGGTGGAGCTGGAACTCGTCGGCGTTGGCCCGGGGCTTGGCCGTGGCCACCTCCAGCTCGATCTCCAGCTCCTGCACCCGGGCCTTGAGGTCGCGGTTCTCGCCCTCGGACTCCAGCACCGCCTGCTCGGTGCGGGCCAGCTCGCCCCCGGTGCGTTCGACGGCGTCGCGCAGCGATTCGATCTCGGCCAGCGAGGCTTCCAGCGCCGCCCGGGCGGCCGCGGCGTCCTGCTCGGCCTCGGTGATGCGGTCCACCGCGGCGGTCAGCGCGTCGCGCAGCCGGTCGGCCTCCTCCTGCGAGTTCTCACCGGCCGAGGCGAGCTGCGAACGCAGTTCGTCACGCGCCCGCACGGCGGCGATCAGTTCCTGCTCGGCCCCGGCCAGCTTGGCTTCGAGCTCCGCGGCCCGCGCGATGGCCTGGTCGGCCCGCTCGCCCGCCTGCGCGGCGAGGGCCTCGGCGCTGCTGGCCTGCCTGGCCAGCGCTTCGACCCTGGCCGCGGCCTGCTCGGCGGCCCGGGCGGACTCTTCCGACCTCGCGGTGGCCTGACGGGCCTGCTCGGTCAGTTCGGCGATGCGCTTCTCGGCCGACTCGGCCTTGACCCGCGCCGCGGTGATCTCCTCATCGGCCGAGGCCGCCAGTTCGTCGAGCTGACGGCGCAGCGCATCCACCTCGGCCCGGGCCGCGGCCTCCGCCGCCGGATCGGCCGCCCGGGACAGACGGTCCTGCGCCTCGGCCAGCCGCTCACGCGAACGCGCCAGCTCGGTCTCGGCCCGCTCGGCCCGCTCGCGCAGCGCCGCGACGTCGCGGTCGAAAGCCGCCACCCGCTCGCGTTCGGCGTCCAGCTCGTCGTTCAGAGCCGCAATGCGCTCGCGTTCGGCCTCCAGCTCGCGCTGCACCGACTCGGCGGCGGCCCGCTCGCTGCTCAGGCCCGACCGCGCCTCGGCGCGGACCTGCTCGAGCTCCTCCCGCGCCGCGGCCAGCATCGACTCGAGCTCACCCACGCGCCCCAGCGCCCCGGCGGCGTTGCGGACCTCCTCCTCGGCCACTTCCATCTGGGCGCGCAGACCCTCGGAGACCTTGCGCTCCCGGGCCAGCTTCTCCTCGGCGAGGTGCAGCGCCGACTCGAGCCGCTCGCGCGTCTGGCCCAGCTCGGCCTCGAGCGCTCCGGCCCGGTTGGCCATCTCCTCGAGCGCCCGCGACCGCTCCCCGAGCTCGAGCTCGCGGCCCTTGAGCTTGCCCTCGAGCACCCGCAGCGACTTCTCGACCACGCCCAGGCGGGCCTCGGCCGCGTTCTCGCGGGCCAGCTTCTCCTCGACCTCGGCCTCGCGCTGGACCAGCGCCGACTCGCGACGGTCGATGTCGCTCTCGCGCGACTCGATCGTGCCGGCCCGCTCCTGCAGCTCGCGGGCGGTCATCTCGATCTTCTGACGCTCGCGCTGGACGGACTGCAGCTCGGCCTCGAGCTCCTCGCCACGCGACTCGACCTGGGCCTCGCGGCGCTCCAGCTGCTCGGCCTGCTGGGCGATCTTCGACTCGCGCTGCTCGATCCGTGCCGCACGCTGGGCCACGTCCTGCTCGCGCGACTCGATCTCCTGACGCATCTCCGCCAGCTCGACCTCCCGCGCGGTCAGCTCGCCCTCGCGGTTCTCCAGCTCGTCCCCCCGCTCGTCCACCTGGGATTCGCGCGTCCGCAGCGCCTCGGTGGCCTCGGCCAGCTCGCGGCGCTTCTCGGCCAGTTCCACCATCGCCTGGCGGTGCTCGGCGTGGGCACGCCGCAGGGCCGCGAGCTGCTGCTCGACCGCGCCGATGGCGCCCAGCACCTCGTCCTCCGCCTTGGGAAGTTTCATCTCCGCGCCGGTGTCCGCGGGCAGATCCTTCTTGGCATCGGCCTGCTTGTTCGAGTTGCGGGTTCTCGCATCCATACGACGACCTCCGGCTCTACTCCGCCATCCGCGTGCGCCGGGCCCGGCCCACGCCCCAACACACCACCTTCGGATTGCATCCGCCCCCGACAACCGGGGGTCCGCCCGGCAAGCCGGGCCTTCTTTCCCGAAGCTGCGGCCTGTGCGGTTCGTGCCGAACCTGCCCCCGCGTGCCAGGTCCGATCACCCGTGTCCCCCGATCCGTTCGCCGCGATGTCCGTGAATCACCCCACCCCCCCACACGTTACCGACATTCCGGCACGGCCGCGGTGTTTCAGTCGATATGATCATGCGTTCTGGAATTCCCGGGCCGCCCTGGCGGTTGATCCGGGGCGGGCGGGGCGTGTGCCCCGGTATCTTCGGACACATCGGCCACGGGCCGACAGCAGGGAGCAGAAACATGGCGTGCATCTCGGGTCTTTGTGCGGGCAAGTTCGTGGCGGGCATCGTCGGCGTCGGCGCCGCGTCCGTGCTCGGCTTCAACTGGATCACCACGGGCTGCCCGACCGGCGTGTGCCCGACCGAGCGGGCCGCCCAAGCCGCGATCACCCCGGCCGCCCTGACCACCGAAGCGGCCGCCGATTCGTGCTGCGCTCTGATGGCCGAGACCGAGAAGTCCGCCTGCGGCCTCGAGGCCGCGGCCTGCGCCGCCGAGCAGACCGCCGGCTGCTGCTCCGAGGGCCAGGCCGATCAGGTCGCCATCACCACGGTGGCTGCCACCCTCCCGGCCGCGCCCGAGGGCGAGTGCTGCGCCGACAAGGGCATGGCCGAGCCGTGCAGCGATCAGAAGGCGTGCTGCATCGAGAACTACAACCTCGCCGACAAAGCCGCCAATCCCTGACCATCCCTGATCATCCCTGATCACCTCCATCCGGACGGCCCACACCCTTGGACCGCATCACCCTGGACGCCGGCCCCCTGCGTGCCGGCATCGATCCGGCGCTCGGCGCGTGCCTGACGGAGTTCTCGCTCCGCGGGCCGTGCGACGATCGCTATCCACTGATGCGACGGGCACCCGGCGCGAGCACGGATCCCGCCGAGTGCTCGTCGTTTCTCATGGGCCCGTGGACCAACCGCGTCCGCGACGCCCGATTCTCCTTCGCCGGCCGGCCCTTCCAGCTCCGCCCCAACTTCCCGGACGGCACCGCCATCCACGGCGTGCTGCGGGAAGCGCCCTGGCGGATCACGGACCGCACACCCGTCTCCGTCCGGATGGTCTATGACAGCCGGGCCCACGAAGCGGCCAACTTTCCCTTCGCGTTCGGCTCGGTCTTCCGCGCCGAGCTGGCCCCCGAGGAACTCACCCTCGATCTGTCGGTCACGAATCTCGACGATCGCCCGATGCCCGCGGGCTGCGGCCATCATCCCTATTTCCCCCGCACCCTCATGGCGGCGGGCGAGCCCGTGGAACTGAACGCGGGGGTCGGCGCCCGCTACGAGACCACCGACTGCCTGCCCACCGGCCCGGCCCGCGACGACGCCGTGTGTGCGGCGCTGCGGGCGGGCGGGCCGCTCGGCGACCCGAACCTCGACGACGTCTTTGCGGGGTTCGGCGGGCGGGCCGTCATCACCTGGCCGCAGTCGGGTGTCCGTCTGACCATGGATTGCTCGCCCGAGTTCAACCACCTGGTTGTCTTCACGCCGCGGCTGAGGGCCGGCGGACCGCCGCTGCCTTGGTTCTGCGTGGAACCGTGCACCATGCCCAACGACGGGTTCAATCTTCTCGACCAGGGACAAACGGACACGGGCGTCCGCGTCCTGGGGCCGGGCGAGTCGCTGGAAACCCGCGTGCGATTCCGGGTCGAGCGGCTCTGATCCCGCGAACACCGGGCCCGGCCCGGTCGTACGCCTCCGGACCGAGCGGTCAAAGGAGGCTCCCGTGCAGATCCAGTTCAACTTTGCCAACATCCCCTCGTCCGACGCCCTCGAGCAGCACGTCCGGCGCGAGCTGGACGCGACCGTCGGTCACCTCCGCGACCGCATCACGCGCGTGGAGGTCCACCTGGCCGACACCAACGGCCATCACAAGCACGGCCCCGACGACAAGCGTTGCATGCTCGAGGCCCGGCCGGTGGGGATGGACCCGGTCGCCGTCGAATCCCAGGCCCCCGAGTACCACGCGGCCGTCTCGGACGCCGCGGGCAAGCTCCGCCGGGCGCTGACCACGCGGCTCGATCGGGCAGCCGCCCGCTAAACTCACGCTCCCGATCCGAGGAGCGACCCCATGGCGACCTGGCTGCTCAAGTCCGAACCGGACGTCTATTCCTACGACGACCTGGCCCGCGACGGGCGCACCGTCTGGGACGGCGTCAACAACCCCACGGCCAACATCCACCTCCGCGCCATGAAGCCCGGCGACACCGCGTTCATCTACCACACCGGCGATGAGAAACGCATCGCCGGCCTGGCCAGGGTTGTCTCGGAGCCGTACGAAGACCCCAACCACCCGGGTCTGAACGGCAAGGGCGACATCGCCCGGCCCGTGGTCGACCTCGAGCCCGTCAAGCCCGCGAAGAAACCCCTCACCCTGGCCGACATCAAGGCCGACCCCCGCTTCGATGTCCCGGGCTTTGAACTCGTCCGCCAGGCCCGCCTGAGCGTCATGCCCGTCCCGGCGGCGGCCAAGCGGCTGATTTCCGCTGCGACAGGGCTTTGATCGGGTTCTGGTCAGAAATTCTTGGAAAACGGAACGGAACAACCCGCTGTCGGTATCCCGTGGACAGGGATCCGCACACACAGGAGTTCCGACCATGACCAAGCACATGCCCATCGTCTATCCGAGCATCCTCGTTCTCACCGCGGGTCTGGCCGCCGCCGACCCGCTCATCGACGAGCTCTGCCAGACCATCCGGGACAACTACGTCTTCCCGGACATCGGCGATCGCACGGCCGACCACATCGGCGCGCGAGCCCGGGCGGGGGACTATGACGCCCTGGAAGGGCGCGATCTCGCCGCCGCGCTGACGCGCGACCTGCAGGCGTTCACCAAGGACCGCCACTTCCGCGCCTCGGCGTTGCCGGATGGCTGGACCCCGCCCGATCCGAGCGCGGAGCGGCCGGCGCCGGATCCGATGGCCATGGCCCCGTGGGGGGTGCACAAGGTCGAGCGTCTGCCCGGCAACGTCGGCTACCTCGATCTGCGCGGGTTCCTGCCCGCCGAGTTTGCGTCCGAGGCCATCGTGTCCGCCGTGCGCCTGCTCCAGGGCTCCAGCGCCGTCGTCCTCGACCTGCGTCGCAACGGCGGCGGCGACCCCGAGACCGTGCGCGTCCTCTGCTCCTACTTCTTCGACCCGGCCACGCCGGTCCACCTCAACAGCCTCTACTTCCGGCCCACGGACGAGACCCGCGAGTTCTGGACCGGGCCGGAGTTCCCCGACCTGGCCATGCCGCAGGTCCCGCTCTACGTGCTGACCAGTTCGTTCACCTTCTCGGGCGGGGAGGAGTGCGCGTACAACTTCCGCACCCGCGACCGCGCGACTCTCGTCGGAGAAACCACCGGCGGCGGCGCCCACCCGGTGGGCGGCTTTGTCATCGGCAATCGGATCGAGCTGCGCGTGCCGACGGGTCGGGCCATCAACCCGGTCACCAACACCAACTGGGAGGGCGTGGGCGTCGAGCCGCACGTGCCCGTGCCCGCCGCGGACGCGCTCGACACCGCCCTGGACGCGATCTACACCCGCCTGGCCGAGGCCGGCGACGAACGCGGTCGGTGGGGCCTGCTCCAGCTGACCGCCCGACGCGGCGGCGTGGCCGCCGAACCCGCCGCCCTGCGCCGGCTCGCGGGGACCTACACGGACCGGGAGTTCGAACTCCGGGACGACCGGCTGATGTACCGTCGGATCGGTTCGCCCGCGTGGCGCCCGCTGGTGCCGGTGGGCGAACACACCTTCATGATCGAGGGCGTCGACGACTTCCGCCTGGAGTTCCGGCACGGCCCGGACGGCGCGGTGACCGGCGTGGAAGGCGTGTATCTGCAGGGCGACCGCGACCGCTCGGCGCGTTCCTGACCCGCCCGATCGATCAGAATCCCACCGCGTTGCGCGTGCCCTGCTTGGTCACGTCCACCACGCGGGTCCAGGCCTCCAGCCCGGTGCGGACGTCGGTCAGCGTCAGTCGGAAGGTGAAGGTGCTCTGACGCGTCCGACCCGAAGCGCGGGAGAGCTGCGTGATGCGGCCGGTCAGCGTGAAGTCGGGCGTCAGCGTCGGGAAATCCGAGCGGCCCTCCTGCATCGCCCGCCGGCGCAGTTCCTCCTGGGCCTCGCGGGACTCGGGGTTGTCGCCGCGGGTGGTGATGACCTGGGCCTGGCCGGAGTTGACCAGCTGCTCGCGCATGCGGAACAGCAGCTCGTCCGTGCTGAACGAGGAGCTGGTGTCGTTGACCACGCGGTCGATCACCAGGCGGGCGGGCTGGTTGGGGGCGGTGTTCAGGACGCCCGTGGAGATCAGGGATTCGAGCATCCCCTGCGCGGCGTTCTGCAGGTCCTGGATGTCGACATCGCCCACGCTGACCACGGACTCACGCCCGCCGGTCTCGATCACGCGGGCGGGCTGGGAGCATCCGATGGGGGCCAGCAGCAGGGCGGCCGGGACAAGAATCGCAAATCGCATGGTTCATCCTTCCGTGAAGCGTCGTGGGACGCATGATCTCTGAATCACCCGATGGAAACCGCGTTCAGTTCGAACGCCTGACCTGCAGACGGAAATCATCCGCTTCCGGCGTCAGCGCGGTCGAACTGATCATCTGGAAACCGCCGGAGGCAATCGAGGCCGCCTTCCACGCCGTGTTCTGGTTGGGGATCACGTTGCCCCGTTCGTCCAGCCATTCGAACCGGTACGAGAAACGCCGGGTGCGGAACCCGTCGTTGGCGATGTCCACCTGGGCCTCCAGCGTGCCCGAATCGTTTCGGTACAGGCGCACCTCGCGGGTCTTGATGGCCAGGCTGGAGAGCAGGTCGTTGATGTCCTGGCGGACGACCACGCTGTCGTCCCCGCGCCGCTCGGTGCGGGTGCCGGTGGTGTTCACCGAGCCGCAGGCGGTCAGCAGCAGGCACGCGAACGCCAACGCCGGAATCAGAGTGCTTCGCTTCTTCATGGGCTGGTCTCCTGCCCGGTCCGGGCGGGTGTCAACGCGGCCCGCACGACGGACGGCTGGCGCACGCCGGCGTGGGGCACGGTCAGAACGATGATATGACTGCGGTCCGGCTCCACCCGGACCAACTCGGAAACGCCGGCGTAGCGGGCGGTCAGCAGGCCGTCCGCCGGGGTGGGCACGCGGGCGAGCAGGATCCGCTTGGGCAGCGTCCGCCACATCCGCGTGTCGGCGGCGGTGGAGAAGGCCTGGTAGAGGATGCCGATCAGCTGGCCCCAGTCGCCGGCCTGCTCGCGGGCGGCATCGGTCGCGCCGGCCTTCAGCGCTGAACTGATGATCTCCTGCATGATGATCCG
>CAYNRF010000079.1:0-13453 GCA_964399525.1 uncultured Phycisphaeraceae bacterium
GCGGTCTGAACCGCGAGCGTGCCGGCTTCGAGGTGCGTGACGTCCACATCTCGCACTACGGGCGGATCTGTCCCATCGAGACGCCCGAGGGCAGCAACATCGGCCTGATCGTCTCGCTGGGCATCTACTCCAGCGTGGACGAGTACGGCTTCCTGCGCGCCCCCTACCGCAAGGTCGTCGACGGCCGCGTGACCGACGAGATCGTCACGCTCCGCGCCGACGAGGAGATCCGCGCCATCCTCGCCCCGGCCGACGCGCTCAAGCCCGACGGCCAGCTGGGCGACGGGCACATCCTCGCCCGCGTCGACGGCGAGCTGACCGAGGTCAAGGCCGACCAGGTCAACTTCGTGGACGTGTCGCCCAAGCAGATCGTGGGCATCTCCGCCTCGCTGATCCCCTTCCTCGAGCACGACGACGCCAACCGCGCGCTGATGGGTTCCAACATGCAGCGGCAGGCGGTGCCCCTGATCAAGGTCAGCCCGCCGTGCGTGGCCACCGGCATGGAGAAGGAGGTCGGTCACTACTCCGGCATGCTGGTCAAGGCCAAGCGGGCCGGCACGGTGACCTTCGTCGACTCGCAGCGGATCATCATCGACAACGCCGACGAGTACGTGCTGCGCAAGTTCGTCGGCCTCAACGAGCGGACCTGCCAGAACCAGAAGCCCATCGTCAAGCCGGGCCAGAAGGTCAGGCAGGGCGAGGTCATCGCCGACGGCGCCTCGACGCTCAACGGCGAGCTGTCCATCGGCCACAACGCGCTGATCGCCTTCAACACCTTCGACGGGTACAACTTCGAGGACGCCATCGTCATCTCGGAGCGGCTCGTCAAGGACGACGCGTTCACCAGCGTCCACATCGACGCGTTCGACGTCGAGGTGCGTGAGACCAAGCTGGGCCGCGAGGAGTTCACCCGCGACATCCCCAACGTCTCGGAGCGCATGCTGCGCAACCTGGACGAGGGCGGCATCATCCGCGTCGGCGCCCGCGTGGGCCCCGGCGACATCCTGGTCGGCAAGGTCAGCCCCAAGAGCAAGACCGAGCTGACCCCGGAAGAGAAGCTGCTCCACGCCATCTTCGGCCGCGCGGGCGAGGACGTGAAGAACGACTCGCTCGAGGTGCCCGCCGGCACCAGCGGCATCGTCATCGGCACGCGCAAGTTCTCGCGTCGCGTGCACATGAACGAGTCGCAGAAGAAGGCCCTCAAGGCCGAGATCGAGGCCTACGAGGCCGAGATGGATCAGCAGGCCATCAAGCTGTTCAAGGAGATGACCCACGCCATCAACGAGGCCACCGGCACCGAGATGGTCGACCCGATGACCCGCCAGAAGGTGGGCGCTTCGGACATCCCCGAGGTCATCCTCGAGCAGATCAAGACCTTCAACACCAAGTGGATCAAGGGCGGCAAGGAGACCAAGGACGACGCGGAGAAGATCCACCGCCAGTTCTGGCCCCGCATCGAGGCCGTCGAGGTCGAGAAGCAGCGCAAGGTCGCGCACATGAAGCGTGGCGACGAGCTGCCCAACGGCGTGCTCGAGATGGTCAAGGTCTACATCGCCACCAAGCGGACGCTGTCCGCCGGCGACAAGATGGCCGGCCGCCACGGCAACAAGGGCGTCATCGCCCGCGTCGTGCCGGAAGAGGACATGCCGTTCATGGAGGACGGCACGCCGGTGGACGTCATGCTCAACCCGCTGGGCGTGCCCAGCCGCATGAACGTCGGCCAGATCCTCGAGACGCACCTGGGCTGGGCGGCGCAGGTCCTGGGCTTCCAGGCCGTCACGCCGGTGTTCGACGGCTGCACCGAGGACGAGATCCACGCCGCGGTGCGCGAGGCCAACGAGTACGTCCGGGCCCGGCGTCAGGAGCTGGAGGACAAGGGCCAGTGGCCGCACCCCCGCGAGCTGCTCGCGGAGATGCCCGCCGGCGGCAAGATCCAGCTCTACGACGGCCGCACCGGCGAGCCGTTCAACCAGCGGACCACCGTGGGCTTCATGTACATGCTCAAGCTGCACCACCTGGTCGACGACAAGATCCACGCCCGCGCCACCGGCCCCTACAGCCTGATCACCCAGCAGCCGCTGGGCGGCAAGGCCCGCACGGGCGGCCAGCGCTTCGGCGAGATGGAGGTCTGGGCTCTGGAGGCGTACGGCGCGGCCTACATCCTCCAGGAACTGCTCACCGTCAAGAGCGACGACGTGGAAGGCCGCACCAAGATCTACGAGTCGATGGTCAAGGGCACCAACACGCTCGAGGCGGGCATGCCCGTCGCGTTCGACGTGCTCTGCAACGAGCTCAAGGGCCTGGGCATGAACATCACGCTCGAGAAGAAGGAACTCGAGGGCGGCAGCCTGCTGTAAGCCGGCCGCAGTCCCTCGGGGTCCCGACCTGCCACACGGGGCGGCACGAGCCCCGCAGTGACCAGACATCGATCAGCTTGCCGCGACAAGCGGGAGAACACATATGACCGAGAACGTGTACGAGCGGGTGAACGACTACAGCGCCGTCAAGGTGACCCTCGCGTCGCCCAACGACATCCGCGCGTGGTCCTACGGCGAGGTCAAGAAGCCCGAGACCATCAACTACCGCACCTACCGCCCCGAGAAGGACGGCCTGTTCTGCGAGCGCATCTTCGGCCCCGAGCGCGACTACGAGTGCGCCTGCGGCAAGTACCGCGGCACCAAGTACAAGGGCTACATCTGCGACCGCTGCGGCGTCAAGGTCACCCACTCACGCGTCCGGCGCAAGCGCATGGGCCACATCAACCTGGCCGCCCCGGTCGTGCACATCTGGTTCTTCAAGTCCATGCCCAGCCGCCTGGGCACCCTGCTGGCCATGAAGACCAGCGACATCGAGAAGATCGTCTACTACCAGGACTACGTGGTCACCAAGCCCGGCGACACCGAGCTGAAGTTCAAGCAGGTCCTCACCGAGGACGAGCACCGCGCCGCCCTTGAGAAGTACGGCAACGAGTTCACCGCCCACATGGGCGCCGACGCCGTCCGCGTGCTGATCGAGATGCTCGACCTCAACGCCGAGGCCGACCAGATCCGCGCCGACCTGGCCGCCACCCGCAGCAAGCAGAAGACCAAGGACCTGGCCAAGCGCCTCAAGCTCGTCGAGCAGATCCGCGGCTCCGAGAACGACCCGGCCTGGCTGGTGATGGACGTGATCCCGGTCATCCCGCCGGACCTGCGCCCGCTGGTGCTGCTCGAGTCGGGCAACTTCGCCACCTCCGACCTCAACGACCTGTACCGGCGCATCATCAACCGCAACAACCGCCTCAAGAAGCTGATGGACCTCAACGCCCCCGAGGTCATCATCCGCAACGAGAAGCGCATGCTCCAGCAGGCCGTCGACGCGCTGTTCGACAACGGCCGCTGCCGCCGTCCGGTGCTCGGCTCGTCCAACCGCGCCCTCAAGTCGCTGACCGACATGATCAAGGGCAAGCAGGGCCGCTTCCGCGAGAACCTGCTGGGCAAGCGCGTCGACTACTCGGCCCGCTCCGTCATCGTGATCGGCCCGGAGCTCAAGCTCAACCAGTGCGGCCTGCCCAAGAAGATCGCCCTGGAGCTGTACCAGCCGTTCATCATCCGCAAGCTCAAGGAGCACGGCCTGGCCGACACGATCAAGTCCGCCAAGCGCATGCTCGAGCGTCGCGACGCCGAGGTGTGGGACATCCTCGAAGAGGTGATCTACCAGCACCCCGTCCTGCTCAACCGCGCCCCCACCCTGCACCGAATGGGCATCCAGGCCTTCGAGCCGGTGCTGGTGGAAGGCAACGCCATCCAGCTCCACCCGCTGGTGTGCACCGGCTTCAACGCCGACTTCGACGGCGACCAGATGGCCGTGCACCTGCCCCTGTCGGTCGAGGCCCAGGCCGAGGCCCACGTGCTGATGCTCTCGACCCACAACGTGTTCAGCCCGGCCAACGGCCAGCCGATCATCTCCGCCTCGCAGGACATCGTCATGGGCGTGTACTTCATCACGACCACGCAGAACGACGCCTCCAAGGTCGCCGAGAAGGACCTGCCCCGCTTCAAGGACCGCCACGAGGCCATCATGGCCTACGAGTCCGGCAAGATCGGCATCCACGACCTGATCTCGGTCCGCCTGGACCAGTTCAGCCTCGTGGTCAGCAAGGAGCGCGGCCCCGCCGAGCCGATGCCCGAGCACCGCCGCATCGTCACCACCGTCGGCCGCGTGCTCTTCGCCGACATCCTGCCCGCCGGGATGCCCTTCTACAACTGCGCCATCGGCAAGAAGGGCTGCGCCCGCGTCATCGACGACACGTACGAGTACTGCGGCCGCGCGGCCACCATCAACATCCTCGACGACATGAAGTCCGTCGGCTTCAAGAACGCCACGCTGGCCGGCCTGTCCTTCGGCATCACCGACGTGCGCATCCCGGTCGAGAAGCAGGCCATCCTCGAGGAGAGCCAGAAGAAGGCCGACCGCGTCGAGAAGAACTACGACCGGGGCATCATCACCGCCCGCGAGCGCTACAACCAGCTGCTGGACATCTGGTCGCACTGCCGCGAGGAGGTGACCAAGAAGCTCGTCGAGACGCTGCGCAACGACCGCCGCCACGAGGACGGGTCCTACGCCGACATCCCGTCCGGGGCCGGCTCGAAGTTCCTCAACCCCGTGTACCTCATGTCCGACTCGGGCGCCCGCGGCAACGTCAGCCAGCTCCAGCAGCTGGCCGGCATGCGCGGCCTGATGGCCAAGCCCTCGGGCGAGATCATCGAGACCCCCATCCGCGCCAACTTCCGCGAGGGTCTGTCCATCCTCGAGTACTTCTCCTCCACCCACGGCGCCCGCAAGGGTCTGGCCGACACCGCGCTCAAGACGGCCGACTCGGGCTACCTGACCCGCAAGCTGTGCGACGTGGCCCAGTCGGTCATCATCACCGAGCACGACTGCGGCTCCAAGCGCGGCATCCTGAAGCGCGCCCTCTACAAGGGCGAGCAGGTCGACGTGCCGCTGCGTGACCAGGTCATCGGCCGCGTCAGCGTCAACGCCATCGTCAACCCCGTCACCGACGAGGTCATCGTCCGCGCCAACGAGATGATCTCCGAGGAAGCGGCCAAGAAGATCGAGGACCTGGGCATCGACTCGGTCATGGTCCGCTCGCCGCTGACCAGCGACTCGATCACCGGCTGCTCGGTGCTCGACTACGGCATGGACATGTCCACCGGCAAGCTGGTCGAGGAGGGCATGGCCGTGGGCATCATCGCCGCCCAGTCCATCGGCGAGCCCGGCACGCAGCTGACGATGCGCACGTTCCACACCGGCGGCATCGGCACCCGCTCCGTGTCCGAGACCGAGTTCCGCGCTCTGAACAACGGCACCGCCGAGCTGCGTGACTGCAACGCCGTGCCCGGCAAGGACGACGAGGGCAACCCCTGCCTGGTCTCGCTCAAGCGCAACGGCGAGATCGCCGTGCTCGACGAGAAGGGCCGCGAGCTCGAGAAGACCAAGATCCCCTACGGCGGCTACATCTACGCGGCCCAGGGCGAAGCCGTCAAGCGCGGCCAGGTGCTGGTCAAGTGGGACCCCCACCGGGTGCCCATCCTCGCCGAGAAGTCCGGCACCATCCGCTTCGTCGACATCGAGGTCGGCGAGACGGTGCGTGAGGAGGACGCCGGCCGCGGCCAGAAGGCCTACGTCGTCATCGAGCACAAGGGCGATCTGCACCCGCAGATCAACATCGTCGACGACCAGGGCAACATCCTCGACTTCCACTACCTGCCCGCCAAGGCGCGTCTGGAAGTCGCCGACGGCCAGGCCATCGAGGCCGGCTCCATGGTGGCCCGCCAGCCCCGCGGCGCCGCCGGCTCGCAGGACATCGTCGGCGGTCTGCCCCGCGTGACCGAGATCTTCGAGGCGCGCAAGCCCAAGGACCCCGCCGTCATGGCCGAGGTCTCCGGCCGCGTCGAGCTGCACGCCGAGAAGCGCAAGGGCAAGATGACCATCCGCGTCATCTCCGACTCGGGCATCGAGAAGGACCACCACGTCCCGTCCGACAAGGGCCTGATGGTCCACACCGGCGACTTCGTGCAGGCGGGCGACCCCCTGACCGAAGGCCCCCTGGTCCCGCACGACATCCTGCGGATCAAGGGCGAGGAGGCCCTCTGGCAGTACATGCTCGACGAGGTGCAGAACGTCTACCGCGCCCAGGGCGTGGTCATCAACGACAAGCACATCGAGCTGATGCTCAGCCAGATGCTCCGCAAGGTGCGCGTCGAGAACCCCGGCGACACCGACCTGCTGCCCCACGAGGTGGTCGACAAGGTCGTCTTCCGCAAGACCAACCAGGCCATGGCCCGCATGGTCCGCATCACCGAGGCCGGGGGCACGACCCTCCGCGTCGGCGAGATGGTCTCGATGGACGTCATCAAGGAGGCCAACGCCAAGGCCGAGGCCGAGGGGGCCGACATCGCCCGGGCCAAGCGGGCCCGCCCGGCCACCGGCCGCACCCTGCTGCTGGGCATCACCAAGGCCGCGCTGTCCAGCGACTCGTTCCTCTCGGGCGCGTCGTTCCAGGAATCGACCAAGGTGCTCACCGAGGCCGCCCTCCGCGGCGCCGAGGACCACCTGATCGGCCTGAAGGAGAACGTGCTGCTGGGCCACCTGATCCCGGCCGGCACGGGCTTCCGCAAGTACCAGGACATCCGCGTCCGTCCGCTGGTCGCCCCTCCGGAGGACAGCTACGCCCAGCTCGACGACGACTTCGAGTACGAGGTCCCCTCGGTCGAGGTCAAGGTCGCAGACACCGCCGCGCACTCCGCGTCGGACAACTGACCCCCGCGGCCGTCACCCGCTGCCCGATCCCAGAGCCCGCGTCCTTCGGACGCGGGCTTTTCTTCGTGTGTGTTCCCGGTGGGGGCCGGGTCCGCCGGCCGCCCCGCGGCCCGCTCACCGCTCCGCGATCGCGGCCTTGACCAGGGCCTCGCGGTGATCGAACCCCACCCGCCCCGTGCGCAGCGTCAGGCGGACGTAGGGCTCGCACATCCCGCATCCGGTGGTGCAGCCCAGTTCGCCCGCGAGGGCTTCCACCAGCGCGTCCTCGCCCGTGGTGCCCGAGGCGCGCAGCGCCTCCGCCCGCGCCTTGATCCGGCTGAACAGCACCTGATGGCACACGCAGCGATCAACCATGGGGGCCACCTGCAACGCGCTCGGGACTCTGACGGGGAGGAGACGAAGGTCGGCGGCCGATCACCACGACCGCCAGTCGGGCACGTAATGGGGGTCGTTGGACCGGGTGACCGACCCGATGGCATGGGTTTCGTTGGAACGGGCGGTCGGATCCACGCGTTCGGCGTGGATCGAACCATCGGCCCGCCCGATCACCGCGTCGCCGAACCCCCCGGCCCGACCCCGCGGCCGGGCGTGGCGGAACGCGGTGGTGGGGCTCATGTTGACCGTCCAGTTCCCGCGGCGGCGGTTGAAGAGCATCGGCGGGTCGAGCAGGGCCGAGTTGTTCGGCCGGTCGGCGTGGAGCATCAGCAGGGTGTCGCCGAACACGAACAGGTCCGACGGGCGCGCGATGTCGTGCAGGGCGGGCCAGCGTCGGCGGGACAGGTCCGGGTAGCCCGACGACGCCGGGGCCAGGGCGTAGGCGTTGTAGCCGTAGGTGCTCGTGAAGCCGCCCACGCCCTGCTCGCGATAGGTGCCTTCGGGCTGGGAGGGGCACTCGAACACCGATCGGGCGGAGAGCGACGCGTTGAGGTAGGGCGCCAGCGTGCCCTGCTCGAATCTCACCCGTCCGGTCTGCGGGTCTTCGGCCCCGTACCAGTACACGCGTGCGCTGGTCAGCGGGGCCGCGTGCGGCAGGGCCTTGCCTTTGTGGTCGCCGGCGTACATCGCCCACGCGGTGGTGAGCTGGCGCTGGTTCGACATGCACACCGTCCGGCGCGCGGCCTCGCGCGCCGATCCCAGCCCCGGGAGCAGCATGCCCAGCAGCAGGGTGATGATGGCCACGACCACCAGCGTCTCGATCAGGGTGAAGGCTCCGCGGCGGCGCATGTCAGTCACTCGCGTTCCGCATGGCAAGCATGAAGTCGTTCCAGTCCACCCGGCCGTCGCCGTTCAGATCCGGCAGGGTCGAAGTCGCCCACATGGACAGGATGCTCGCCCGGGTCCAGGACGGAGCGCCGAACGCGTAGATCCCGCGCGCCCCCACGGCGTAGAGCTCAGAACCGGACAGTGCGGGGCTGCCGCCGCAATCCTCGACCGTCTCGATGATGAACCCCTCCTCGGTGGGGTGCCTGGTCAGGTCCACCGCCCGCATGGACGGGCTGGGCCCGAAGAACCCGCTCGTGGCCGGGTTCGGGGCGGTGCCCACGTAGGCGATCGGCCGGCCCGTCTCGTCATAGCGGACGATCGGCTGGCAGGTCCATCCGCCCACCGCCAGGAACGGTTCGCCCGCGTCCCACTGGCCGTTGCCGTTGGAGTCCACGTGCGTGTCGACGGCCGAGTCCCACACGCGCACGGCCCCGTTGCCGGCGGGGGTTTCAACGATGAGCTGCAGGCTGGGCAGCGAGCCGAACACCGGAAACATCGCCGTGAAGGACAGGCCCCCCGACACGAGCACCTGGCCGTTGTCCAGCGGCACCGGCGCCGTGTCGGTCCGGTTGGTCGGCACGGACCAGCGCTGCCGACCGGTGGTGGCGTTGATCCGGACGGTCGCCGCGCTGAACTGCCCGCCGTGGAACGAATAGGTCGAGGCGTACAGGGCGTTGCCGCGGACGGCCGGGCCCGAGAAGAACCCCGTGGGGTCCGTGTGCTCGTACCGCCACCGAGGGGCCGGGGATGATGTCGCGTCGGCCGGGAAGGCCTGGATGGTCCCCTGGTCCCACTCCGCGCCGCCGGTCGCGGTCGCCACGTACACCACGCCGTCGTCGTACGCGGGGGTGCTCCCGGAGGTCTGGCCGCCCAGGGCACGCGACCAGACGATCTCGCCCGGCTGGTAGGGGTTCAGCGCGGGGTGGTACGGCGAGGTGTTGAGGCAGAACAGCCGCCCGTCCGTGCCGCTGGCGAACGAGTGGTTGGTGATGAACACCCGGTTGCCCGGGTGCAGATCGTCGGTCACCGCGGGCGAGGCGTTGACGATGATGCCGGGGATCTGCGTCGACCAGCGCAGCGAGCCGTCGTCCAGCGCCAGCGAGAGCACCCGGTCGCCCGCGGCGATGATCAGGCTGTCGTGGATCACGTCGACGGCGGGCGTGGACCACGAATCCAGCAACGCGAGCGGGATCGGGGCGGTCCAGACGACCGATCCGTCGAGCCGGGAGAAGGCGACGACCGTGTCCTGATCGAGGGCGCCCACCCAGGGCTCGCCCCCGTCGCTGCCGAGCCCGGCCAGAAACCCCACGGCGATGACCAGGTGGTCGGTGGTGACCACACCGGCCTGGCCGTAGAACTCGAACGATTCCTCGGAGTCACCGTCCCGGATCCACCGCGGCGTCGCGATCGTGTCCGGGCCGGCCGCCCCCGCCCAGGCGATGCTGACGCGGGCGGCGCCGCCCGCGAACATCGACCAGATGCGCGGGTTGCTCACGCCCACGGGATCCGCGACATCGACGGCGCGGAACGCCCCCGCCACCACGCCGGTGCCGGCCGCGACGACGATGCAGGCGGGCAGCAGTCTGATCGAACGGTCCAGCACGGTGTCCTTCCTCTGTGCGGTCGCAGCCGCGTGGGTGGGGGGGGTGAGAGACGATCAGCGACGACGACGCGCCGCCAGCACCAGGCCGGCGAATCCCAGGGCCGTCACGCCCGGCCCGGGGACGGCGGCCACCGCGTCGACGCTGAACGCCGCGGTGCTGTTGTTCTCGATCCGCACGTACCGGGCCGAGTCCAGCCCGGTCCCGGAGATGTCGATGCCGACGCCGCCGCCGGAACCGTCGTAGAGCGCGATCAGCTGGGCGAAGGTCAGCCCGGCGAGCGAGCCAAGGGTCATCGTCGGATCCATGGCGCGGGTGAAGTCGGTCTCCACGGAGCCGGGCGCCAATGGGGTGGTTTCCGTGAAGTCGGCGTAGCCGAGCGTCGGGAACAGGTTCAGCGTGGTTGCCGCGGCCAGACGCCAGTCCTGCCCGTCGGCGGACACATAGATGTCGGCGATGCCGCTGGAGCCGAAGATCGCGGGGTTGGGGCCGAGCACGCCGGAGCCGTCGTTGGTCGGATCGGCGTCAAAGAACGACTGGTCGACAAAGAACGCGTTGGAGAACACGATCAGATCCACCCCGAAACGGTGGGAGGCGTCGTTGGTGATGTCCCGATCGAAGCCGAGGGTGAGGTGTCCGCCCGAGCCGATCGACACGAGCTGGTCGGTGGCAAAGGCGGGGTTGAAGGGCGTGACGCCGGACACGAAGTCGCCGAAGCCCGTCATGCGGGCGGCGGACCCCAGGGCGTTGGACGCGGTGGTGTAGGACGGGTTCGCGTTGGCGCCCGCCCCGTAGGACAGCACCTGGGTCGCGAACGGAGACGCGGCGGCACCCGCGGCGGAGAACGCCAGCAACAGAACAGATTTCATCAACGGACTTTCCGGGCCAGACGGGCCCCGTGCGGCGTGGACATCCCGGATCGCGCGGGAAGCTCCCCGTGTCAGAAGGGGCCGTTCGCGGGGGGTGCGTGTTTCCGACGGGGACGGATCGCGGGGGAGACGCGAGCATCGCCGCCGGACCCCAGAACGCGAGGGCCGACAACAACGCTGGTGGCAGGTCTTCCGACTCCGGGCTCCGCTCGCCGAAGGTCTTCCCGGCTCTGGATAAGCCAGTGACCCTTTTCCCCTCACTCGGGGAAAGACTCGGCGGCTTCGACACCCGTTACGGCGGCGCGTCCGCGGTGGATTTTCACCACACTTCCCTTTTCACCGGGGCCCTCGCCCCGGCACCATCAGCAGGACGAGCGTAACGAGAGAGAGGCGGCAGTGTCAACCGGTCGGATGAGGAGAGTTTCAGATTGGTCGTAAATCCCGACCCGGCAGTCTGTTACCCCAGATTCGGGGTGGTGGTGTGTACGCGGCGTGCGCATCGCGACGAGCGCCTCTCGGATGGCGACGACCCATGGGAGCCACCGGTCACCGCGCGCAGCAGTCCTACAACTCCGGCGTGCCGATCCGCAGCGACATCCTCCGCTCCCGCTTCGGCCTGGACGCCCTCCGCCCCCTGCAGGCCCAGATCATCGAGCATCTGATGTCCGGTGGCGATGCGCTGGTGGTCATGCCCACCGGATCGGGCAAGTCGCTGTGCTTCCAGCTGCCCGCGCTGGCCATGCGTGAGGAGTGCGGCGGTGAGGGAGTCGGGCTGGTGTTCTCGCCGCTGATCGCGCTGATGGAGGACCAGGTGGCCGCCCTGCGCCAGCGCGGCATCCGGGCCGCGTGCGTCAACTCCACCGTGCCGAAGGCGGAACGGGACCGGCGCATCGAGCGACTGGCGAACGGCGCGTACGAACTGTTCTACGCCACGCCCGAGCGCATGGAAAGGCCCGAGTTCCGCGACGCCCTGGCCCGCGTGCCCGGCGGCGTGAACCTGCTGGCGATCGACGAGTGCCACTGCATCACCAAGTGGGGGCATGATCTTCGTCCGGCCTACCAGAAGGTCGGCGCGTTCCGCGAGCTGCTGGGCAACCCCATCACCATCGCGCTGACCGCCACGGCCACCCGGGCGGTCCGCGAGGATGTCCGGCGTGTGTTGGGCGCGGACGAGGGCAGCATGCCGCTGTTCGCCGCCCCGGTCGACCGGCCCAACCTGATGCTGGGGGCGGCCGAGGTCTGGAACGACGGGCAGAAAATCGACCACATCGCGGACGTGGCGCGCCGCAATCGCGGCACGGGCATCGTGTACTTCACGCTGATCAAGGACCTGGAGCGCCTGGAGGCCGACATTGCGCGGGCAGTGGGGGCTGGCGCTGGGAGGCGGGTGGAGATCTACCACGGCCAGCTCTCGCCCGAACGCCGGCGCCGGGCCTACCAGCGCTTCGCCGACGCCGCGCCCGATGACGGCCTGCTGCTGCTGGCCACGCCCGCCTTCGGCATGGGCGTGGACAAGCCCGACATCCGCTTCGTGGTGCACGCGCAGATGCCCGCGTCGGTCGAGGCCTACCACCAGGAGGTCGGTCGGGCCGGTCGCGACGGCGAGCCGAGCGAGTGCCGCCTGCTGTTCGGCCAGGACGATCTGGCCGTGCAGCAGGAGTTCGTCCGCTGGCAGAACCCCACGCCCGACCTGCTGATGCGGGTGATGAGCGACATCGAGGCCAAGTTCCGCCACGACGACTTCGGCGCCGACGATGTCCGCCTGGCCACCATCGGCAAGGGCCACGCCCACGGCCAGGGCGGCGGCGTGGTCGAGTATGCCCTCGTCCGGCTCGCCGACCTGAGCGCTCTGGAACGGGCCAGCGTGCAGTCTGGGGGCGAGACCCGCTATCGCTTCGTGCGGGCCATCGACGACGACGAGATCGACGCGAGCGAGATCGAGGCCAAGCACAGGCGGGATCTGATGCGGCTGCTGGACGTGGTGAAACTGGCGAGATCGGAGGACATCGCGGGGGCTGTGCGGGGATACTTTGAGTTATAGAATCAAAATATGAGTCGTTGCCGGCGAATCCGGATCGCGATCGCGTGGGGCTGCCTCGCAGCGTTTCTCATTCTGTTCCTCACCCGGTGGCACTCGGCTAGCCGGTCGACGACGGTGCTCGCCAGCGGATTCTGGACGGACCCGTCGGGCCGCGAGACGTACTATGTTGCCGATCAAATCGGGTACACCTTCGCAGTTCCAAGAGGATTCACTCGGACGGTGTGGATCGAGACAATCTGGAAGAATGCGGCACGTGGCGCAGACAATACTGTCGTTTCGCGTTCGCGGGCCAATGAGCTCGTCGAGGTATGGTCGGTATCTGGTGAAGCGAGGGCTCCGGGGGTGGCGATGCCGACGACACCGGGCATCGAAGCCGGGCGAAGGGCGGTGCTCGCACTCGGATCAGTGGCAAGTCTCGGTATCATTATCGCGAGCGTGACACTGTGTGTGTACAACCTCGTACGTTCTCGGTCCGGAGTCCCCGGCCGGTGTGCGAGCTGCGGTTACGACCTCGCGGGCTTGCGTAGCCGTATCTGTCCGGAGTGCGGGGACCGGGCGAGTTCGAAGTCAAGCACAGGCGCGACCTGATGCGGCTACTGGACGTGGTGAAGCTCGCGAGGTCGGATGACATCGCGGGGTTCGTTCGAGTTGTAGTCTTTGAACGCAGAGGTCGCAAAGGTCACGCAGAGGACGCGAGATGGGAAGATTTCAACGCGAAGATCGCAAGGGACGCAAAGAATGAGGTTCATTTGAGATGCGGCCCATTGAGTCCGCATGATCCATGATCTCGGGCGATTTCATTCTTGTTGCTTCTCGCTTCCCAGTCTTGGCCTCGATCACCATTGACTTTCTTTGCGTCCTCTGCGTGACCTTTG
>CAYNRF010000080.1:0-13352 GCA_964399525.1 uncultured Phycisphaeraceae bacterium
CCTATCGGACACGCAGCGCCTCCCACAGGCGATGCGGAAGAACGGGGACGCGGCGCATCGTGACGCCGGTCGCGTGCCGGATTCCCCCCAGGATAGCGGGTGCGGTCGGCACAAGCGCTGGTTCGCCCACGCCCTTTGCGCCGAAGGGGCCTTCGGGCTCGGGGTCCTCCACGAGGTGGACACGGATGTTTGGCACGTCGCCGGCGGTCGGGATCAGGTAGTCGTGCAGGTTCTCGGTGCGACCGGGGATGAACTCCTCCATCAGCGCCATGCCGAGGCCCTGCGCGATGCCGCCATGGATCTGGCCGAGGACGAGCGCCGGATTCACTGCGCGCCCGACATCCTGCGCTGCCACGATCTCCTCCACCTTCACCGTCCCGAGGGCGGTGTCCACGCGTACCAGCGCGATCTGCGCAGCGAAGCCGTAGGTGGCATAGGGGATGCCCTGGCCATCTGCATCAAGCGCCGTCGTCGGCGGATCGTAGCTCCCGTTGCCTTCCAGGTCTGCCGGCAGTTGCGCGAGATCGACAGTGCGGGAGGCGCCGGCTTCGTCCGTCACGGTCAGCCCCGTGCCGTACAATGCGAGTTTCGCCTTCTCTCCGGCATTGGCCAGCGCGAGGATGCGCCGCCGCAGGTCCCGGCCAGCCTCGAACGCCGCGCGGCCGCTCACGAAGGTCTGGCGCGAGGCCGAGGTCTTGCCCGCGTCATGGGTCAGCCCGGTATCCCCGATGACGAAGCGGAAGCGGTCGAGCGGCAGGCCGAGCGCATCGGCGCAGATCTGCGCGATCACCGTCGTGCTGCCCTGGCCTATGTCCACCGCGCCGTTGAACAGCGTCAGCTTGCCGTCGCGCGAAAGCACGACGCGCATGCGCGAAGGATTCGACATGGAGGTGTTGCCGCACCCGTACCACATGCAGGCGATGCCGGCACCGAGGCGGTGCCGCCCGTTCGTGACGTTCTGTGCCGCGACGCGGGCGAGCATGGCGTCCCAGTCCGGCTTCAGCGCATCCAGGCACTGCGGCAAGCCGGCCGAGGCGGTCAACACCTGGCCGGATGGCGTCACGTCGCCGCGGCCGATGGCGTTGCGACGCCGGATCTCCCAACGGTCGATGCCGAGCCGTTCGGCCAGATCGTCCACCAGGCTTTCCGTGGCGATCGCGGCCTGCGGGACGCCGAAGCCGCGGAAGGCGCCGGCCGGCGTGTCATTGGTATAAACTGCGGCGGCATGATTGCTGACATTCGGAACGCGGTATGGACCAGAGGCGTGCACCGGCACTCGGTTGGCGACTGTAGGTCCCCAGCTGGCATAGGCTCCGGTGTTGAACCGGGCATCCATCTCGAAGGCGGTGAACCGGCCCTCTGCGTCGGCGGCCATCGCCGCGCTGATCAGTGCAGGATGGCGCTTGGTGGTTGATGCCATGGACTCGGTGCGCGAATAGATCACGCGCACCGGGTGGTTCACCTTGCGCGCAGCGATCGCCAGCAGAGGCTGGATGGAGACGTCGAGCTTCCCGCCGAAGCCACCGCCGCAGGCGGTCGGCACGATGCGCACTGCTTCCTCCGGCACGCCGAGCACGCGCGCTGTCTCCTCGCGGTCCATGTAGGGCGCCTGGGTGCAGGCCGTGACCTCCACGCCGTTCGGCGTCGGCACGGCGTGGCCCGCCTCCGGCTCGATATAGGCGTGTTCAACGAAGCCGGTCTCGAAGCTGCCGCTGGCTTCGACGGCCTTTACCGCCGTCGCGACGTCGCCGGTGACCAGACGCCCGCGTATCAGGACGTTGCCAGGCGCGTGCGCGTGGAGTTGCGCCGCACCCTCGGCCAGCGCGGCCACCACACCGTGCAGGGCGGAGAGCGGCTGCCAGGCGATCGGCAGGTCGGCTTCGCACACGGCCTCGACCGCTTGGCGTTCACCGACCAGCGCCAGCACGGCCTCGCCTCGGAAGCGCACCTGGCCTTCGGCCAGCACGGGCTGGTCCTTCAAATTCGGCATGATGCCGAAGGCGTTCAGGCCGGGCACATCGGCATGCGTGAGGATGGCGTGCAGCTTGAGGCGCGTGCGCGCCGCAGCGAGATCGCCGAGCGTGAAGGTGGCGCGGGCGTGAGGAGAGCGGACGAGGCGCAGCCAGAGCGCATCGGGCGGTGCAGCGTCAGCGCCGAAGCGGTCCGTGCCGTCCACCTTCGCCATGCCGTCGAGCCGTGTCACCGACGCGCCCACCGCCGAACCGGCGGCCGGCATTCCAGCGACCGCCGGCGCGGCATCCAGGACTGCATCCAGGATCGCCCGATAGCCGGTGCAGCGGCAGAGTACGCCGCCGATCGCATCTGCCACCGCCTCCCGCGTCGGGTTGGGATCGCGCAGCAGCAGATCCGCCGCAGCCATGATCATGCCCGGCGTGCAGATGCCGCATTGTGCCGCGCCATGCGCCAGGAAGGCGGCGCGCAGCCGCGCCAGCACCGGTTGCTCGGCCTCGATGGTCGTGACTTGTGCATCCTCGACCTGCGCGGTCGGGATCATGCACGCGCAGGCTTGCGCACCGTCCACCAGCACGGTGCAGGCGCCGCAGTCCCCGGCCTCGCAGCCGACCTTGGTGCCCGTGAGACCGAGCTGCTCGCGCAGGGTGTCGGATAGCGGCGCGAAGGGGGCGGCATTCGTCTCGACACGCGCACCATTCAGGATGAAGGCAATCATGCCATGCCCCGCAGCAGATCACGGAGCAGATGCAGCGCGGCGTCCCGCCGATAGGCGGCTGTTGCGCGGATGTCGTCGATCGGCGTCAGCGCCGCGAGATGCGCTGATCGAGGGATGGCGGCGGCCTCTCCGAGCGGGGCGCCGATGAGAGCTGCCTCTAGAAGGGGCAGGCGCTGCGCGACAGGCGAGCAGGCGCCCACCGCAAGCCGTGCCGTCGTGATGCGCGCCTCATCGTCGATCCCGATCACGCCCGCGACCATCGCGATGGAGATCACCAGGTAGCGCCGCGCGCCCAGCTTCTCGAAGCGGCTGAGCGCGCGGTCGAGCCGCGGGATGTGCAGCCCCAGGATCAGTTCGTCCGGGCGCAGCGCCGTGGCGCGATAGCCGGTGAGGAACTCCGGCAATGGCACGATTCGTGGGGTGCTTCCGGCCAGTTCCACCGCGGCGTCCAGTGCAAGCAGGTTCGGTATGCCGTCTCCCGCCGGCGAGGCGGTCACGATGTTCCCGACGATCGTGCCGCGGTTCTGCACCTGGGCGCCGCCGACCTCCTTGGCAGCCATCTTCAGGCCGTCGAAGAGCGGCGGGAGCGCCGAGCGTCCGAGCGCCGACCATGTCACCAAACAGCCAATGCGCCACCCCTCGCCGGTCGCCTCGATGCGGTCGAGGCCGGGGATGGCGGTGATGTCCAACACATCCTTGTGTGTCGGATCGCCCCAGGCACGACGAGCGGCGTGTCCCGGGTAGATGTCGGTTCCCCCTGCCATGACCACCACATCGCGGCAGGCGCGGATCGCCAGCGCCTCGTCGAGGCTGCGCGGGCGGTGATAGCCGATCATGCAAGTGGCCCGAACAGGCGCTCAGCCTCCGCGGCACTATAGTAGCCGCGGGCGACGTCGCGGGCGACCAGTGCGCGCTCGCGCGTCGTCGGGTCGCCATAGCCTCCGCCACCGGGTGTCATCACTTCGACGCTGTCGCCGGCAGCGAGCCGCAGGCCCTGGTCCTTCGACAGATGCTCGGGCGTCGTCGTGACGCCATCGCGATGCAGCTTCACCACATTGGGGGCACCGGCGCCACCGCCCAGTACGCCGGGCGGACCGAAGCGTCCATGGTCCATGACGAAGCTCGCGCGCGCCTCGCCGCGCAGCAGCTCGACCTCGTAATGCACGCCGAAGCCGCCGCGGTGCCTGCCGGCGCCGCCCGAGCCCTCGTGGATAGCGAACCTGCGGAACAGGACAGGGAAATACTGCTCCATCACTTCCACTGGCGCGGTCTTGCTGATGCCGATGGTGGAACAGCCGTTGGTCAGCCCATCCTCGGCCGCATTCCCACCATAGCCGCCGCCGGTGATCTGGTACATCACGTAGCCTGTCTTGCGCGCGGGATCGAAGCCGCCAAGCGCGAAGTTGCCGGATGTGCCTGCGGGCGCGGCCCAGAGCTCTTCGGGGATGGCCTGCGCCAGCGCCAGGAACACCGCCTCCGCGATCCGCTGGCTGACCTCCGCCGCACAACCCGACACCGGGCGTGGGTAGCGCGCGTCCAGGAAGGTGCCCTCCGGGCGCAGGACGCGCAGCGGCTCGAAGGTGCCGGCGTTGATCGGGACATGCGGGAAGATGTGCTTCATGCCGAGGTAGATGGCGCTGCACGTCGTCGCCCAGACCGAATTCATCGGACCCTGGCACGGCGGCGAAGACCCCGAGAGATCGAAGACGAGCGCATCATCGTGCTTTGTGACCGTCAGCGCGATGCGCAGCGGCTCGTTCACGATGCCATCGGAATCGACAAAGGCTTCGGATCGATAGACGCCGTCAGGGATCCGGCGGATTTCGGCTCGCATGCGCTGCGCCGCGCGGTCACGGATTCCGGCGATTGCGTCCTTCAGCGTGGCGGCGCCGTATCGGGCGAGCAGTTCTTTCAATCGCGACTCGCCGATCATCAGCGCTGCCGCTTGGGCCTTTATGTCGCCGATCCGCTGGTCGGCCACGCGGATGTTGGACTGGATGATGGCGAGGATCTCGCGGTCCAACTCGCCGCCCTTGAAGAGCTTCACGGGCGGGAGCCGAAGACCCTCCTGCTCCACCTCAGTTGCGTGGGCGGAGAAGCCGCCGGGCACCATTCCGCCGATGTCGGGCCAGTGGCCGGTGTTCTGCAGCCAGCAGAACAACTCGCCCTCCACGAAAACCGGACGGGCGAAACGCACATCCATCAGGTGCGTGCCGCCGAGATAGGGATCGTTGACGATGTAGATATCGCCGGGCGCCGGTCGCGCCACGCTGCCTTCGCGGATCAGCCGTGTCAAATGCGCTGCGGAGTGCGCCATCGTGCCGACGAAGACCGGCAGGCCGAACTCGCCCTGCGCGATCAACGCGCCGTCTTCGGCAGCGTAGATGCCGTCGGAGCGGTCATCAGCCTCGGCGATCACGGGCGAGAAGGCGGCGCGGGAGAAGGCGATGTCCATCTCGTTGCAGACCTGTTGCAGGCCGGCCTGGATCACGGCTAGCGTCAGCGCGTCGGTCATGGCGATACGCTGATCCGCAGATTGCCGATCGCGTCCACCTCGGCCGTCGCGCCGGGTTCGAGCACCGTCGTTGCGTCGGCCTGCTGGACGATCGCCGGGCCAGCAATGCGCGCGCCTTCGGCCAGATGCTCGCGTTGCCAGACCGTCGCGTCATGCCACGCGCCGTCCGCGTAGAGGCGGCGCTGACCGAGGCGCGCAACCCCGCCACCGGGGCCGAGTAGCGCCGACAGCGCAAAGGCTGGGCGTTTGCCGATCACGCTGGTGTTGAGGTTCACGAGCACGGCGCGTATCTCCGGCAGGCGGATCTGGAACCGGGCGAAGTAGGCCGACTCGAAGGCGGACTGGATCTGGGCCCGCGTCATCTCCGCTCCAGGCAGGGCGATCCTGATCAGGTGGGTCTGGCCGCGGAACTGCATGTCGGCCGAGTGCAGCACGAGGGCTTCCTCCACCTCGCCGCGCTCGGCGAGCACGGTGGCGAGGCCGCGCTCCCGCTGGGCGGCCAGCGTTGCCGCGATCTCGACCTCGCCAATGTCGTCCAGAGCCCGGTTCACCGTATTCACCATGTCCTGGCGCAGATTCGCGACCAGGCAGCCAAGTGCATTGGTCAGGCCAGGACGGGCCGGCACAAGCACTTCCGGAATACCGATCTCGCGCGCCAGGGCGACCGCATGCAGCGGCCCGGCGCCACCAAACGCGAAGAGCACGAACTCGCGCGGATCGTGTCCCCTGGATAGCGACACCATGCGGATCGCACCGGTCATGTGTACGTTTGCCAGACGGATTACCGACTCTGCGGCCTGCTCCGGGGTCATGCCGAGGGGGGCACCGATATCGCGCGCGAAGGCCTCGCGCAGGCGTTCCAACGGAACCGGATCACGCACGCCAAGAAGACGCTCGGAATCGAGCCGTCCGAGCATCAGATTCGCGTCGGTTATGGTGGGTTGGTTGCCGCCGCGGCCGTAGCAGATCGGCCCGGGCGAGCTGCCTGCGCTTTCCGGTCCGACGCGCAGCATGCCGGCGCGGTCCAGCCCGGCGATGGAGCCGCCACCGGCGCCAACTGTCCGCACATCCACCATGGGCAGGTGGATCGGCAAACCGTAGGCGATCGACAGCTCCGCCGACACTTCGGGTACACCGCCGGCGATCAGCGCGACGTCCGTGGATGTGCCGCCCATGTCGTACGTTATGGCGTTCCTCAGGCCGCTCTGGGCCAGGGTCGCCGCCGCTGCCATGACGCCGGAAGCAGGGCCGGACATCACCGTCTTGGCCGCTTCCCTCGCTACCAGCCGCGCTGGCACCGTGCCGCCGTTGCCGTTCATCACCAGCAGGTCACGCCGGTGCCCGCGCGCCGCGAGCTCGTCCTGCAGCCTGTGCAGGTAGCGATCCAGCACCGGCTGCACCGCGGCGTTCACGCTGGCCGTCGTGCCACGCTCGTACTCGCGGAATTCCGAGAGCAACTCGTGGCCGAGGGTCACATAGGAGTTCGGCCAGATCGCTCGCGCGATCTCGCCGGCGCGGCACTCATGGGCGGGATTTGCATAGGCGTGCAGGAAGTGGATCACCAGCGCTTCGCAGCCCGCCGCGAGCAGCCCGTGCACCTCGCAGTCCACGCCGGCATCGTCGAGCGGCACGAGGATGCTGCCCTGCGCGTCCATGCGCTCCGCGACCTCACGCCGCAATTCGCGCGGGATGAGCGGCTCGAAGCTACCGGTAAGCCCATAGGAATGCGGGCGCGTGCGGCGGCCAAGCTCAAGCACGTCGCGGAACCCGGCGGTGGTGATCAGGCCGACTCTGGCGAGCTTTCGCTCCAGCACGGCGTTCGTTGTCGTCGTGGTGCCGTGGATGATCAGGTCCAGCGCAGCCGGATCGGTGTCCACTGCCTCGATGGCGGCCAGCACGCCGTCCGCCTGGTTGGCCGCGGTGGTCGGCACCTTGGCCAGGCGGACGCTGCCATCCGCCTGCTGAAGCAGGAGATCGGTGAAGGTGCCGCCGACGTCGATGCCCGCCACGCGCCGCATGTCACACCGTCAGGTATGCTTCGCGGACCTGCGCGTCCGCTTCCAGGTTCTCCATCGGCCCCTGGTAGCGGATGGTCCCGCGTTCGATGACATAGGCACGGTCCGAGACGGCGGCGGCGAAATCGAGGTTCTGCTCCGAAAGCAGCACGGCGATGCCCTCCCGCTTCATGCGCATCACCGCCTCGGCCATCTGCTCCACGATGACAGGTGCCAGCCCCTCGGAGGGCTCGTCCAGCAGGACGGCGAGCGGGTTGCCCATCAGGGTGCGTGCAATGGTCAGCATCTGCTGTTCGCCTCCCGACATCGCCGCTGCACGGCGGCCGCGCATCTCGGCAAGGTTGGGGAACACCTCGAAGAGCCGTTCCGGGGTCCAGGGCGCGCGTCCATCGCGCGGCACACGGCGGCCGACCTCCAGGTTCTCGAACACCGTCAGGTCGGTGAAGATCCGACGGTCCTCCGGCACATAACCGAGGCCGAGGCGAGCGACGCGGAAAGCGGCGAGCCCGGTGATGTCCTGCCCGGCGAAGCGCACCCGCCCGCTGCGTGCCGGGAGCAGGCCCATGATGGCCTTCAGCGTTGTTGACTTTCCGGCGCCGTTCCGGCCCATCAGCGCCGCCACTTCGCCTCGACGAAGCGCCAGTGTCACGCCGAACAGAACCTCCGCCGGGCCGTAACCGGCTTTCAGCTCCTCGACCTCCAGCACGGTCTCAGCCATGTGCGGCCTTCCGCGCGCGCAGCGCCGCCTTGTGGCCCGTACTGCCGAGATAGACCCGCTTCACCTCCTCATCGGCGCGCACCTCCTCCGGCGGGCCGGCAGCAATGATCTCCCCACGTACGAGGACGAGGATGCGGTCCGCATGCGCGAAGACCGCGTCCATGTCGTGCTCGGTGAAGAGCACGCCGATGGACTGTTCCCGGGCGATACCGGCCGTGAGTTGCATGAGCCCGGACCTCTCGCGCGGTGCCATGCCGGCAGTAGGCTCGTCCATCAGCAGCAGTCGCGGGGCTGCGGCAAGGGCGATCGCCAGTTCCACCCGCTTCACGTCGCCATAGGCGAGCTCACCGATGGGCCGATCCGCATCCGCGCGCATCCCGACTCGATCAAGCAGTGCCAATGCTTCAGCACGATACAGCGCTTCCGCCCGAGATAGCACGTCCCGCGTGCGCCCGGCCTGGGAGATCAGCGCCATCTGCACATTCTGCACCACTGACATGGAGAGGAAGGTCTGCGCCACCTGGAAGGTGCGGCCGACGCCCATGCGGCAGACTTCGCGCGGGGGCCTGCCGGTGATCTCCTCGCCGCCCAGGACGACACGGCCGGAATCCGGCCGCAGCTGCCCGCCGACCATGTTGAAGGTGGTGGACTTGCCGGCGCCGTTCGGACCGATGATCGCCAGCAACTCGCCGGCCTCTAGCGCGAACGAAACGTCGCGCGCCGCGACGACCCCGCCGAAACGCTTGTTCAGCCCCTCGACCCGCAGCAGCGTCATGCCCGCACCACGTTGCGACGCCCGCGTAGTGCGGCATAGGCGCCGCCTAATCCACGCGGGAAGATCAGGACTAGCGCGATGATCGAGGCGCCGAGGAAGAACCGCCAGTAGTCGGTCAGCGGCATGAAGATGTCCTTGATCGCGTGGAACGCAGCTGCGCCGACGAGCGGCCCCATCACGGTCTGGATGCCACCGAGCAGGATCATCGCGAGGAAATCGACCGAGGTGGGAATGCCGAGCAGTGTCGGATCGATGGATCCCTTGGAGAAAGCATAGAGCCCACCCGCCAATCCCGCCGCCGCACCGGCGAGGGTGAAGCCCAGCCAGCGATGCAGCCGGACATCCACCCCGATGGCATCCGCCCGCGCTTCCGAGTCCCGGGCCGCGCGGAGCGTGGCGCCGAAGGGTGCGTAGATCACATGCCGGAGCGCCGCGATGCCGGCAGCGGCGCAGACGGCCACTAGGTAGAAATAGACGTGCCGTGAAGACGCCCAGGACGATGGCCATACGCCGACCACGCCGTTGTCGCCGCCCGTGACCTCCACCCACTGGAAGCAGACAGCGTAGGCGATCTGCGCGAAGGCCAGCGTCAGCATCGCCAGGTAGATGCCGGATAGGCGCACGACGAAGAAGCCAAACAACGCTGCGAACAGCCCGCCCGCCAAGGGGGCTGCGATCAGCGCCGGCTCCATTGCCACGCCGAGCCGCGTCACCAGCAGCCCGGCTGCATAGGCGCCAAGGCCGAAATAGGCGGCGTGCCCGAAGCTGACGATACCGCCATTGCCGACCAGGAAGTTCAGCGAGAAGGCGGCGAGCGCGAAGACGAGTACCTCTGTCGCGACCTTCACTGCATACGCATCGCCGAAAAGCGGCAGAGCCAGCGCGGCGGCGACGGCCAGCGCCGCGAGCGCGCGTTCCGCCCAGCCGAAGCTGCGTGGGTGCAGTATCCCCTCCGGCAGGGCGGCGCGGCCGGCCGCCGGCTCCGGACGGCCGAGCAGGCCCCAGGGCTTCACCACCAGCACCGCTGCCATGAGCAGGAACACCAGAACGAGCGTGATCTTGGGGAAGATCAGGACACCGAAGGCCTGCAACTGGCCGATCAACAGCGCAGCCAGGAAGGCGCCCGTCACGCTGCCCATGCCACCGATGACCGTGACGACGAACACCTCCGTGATGATCGAAAGATCCATTTGCGCCGACGCCGAGACGCGCGGGATCTGCAGGGCGCCGCCGAGCCCTGCCAGGAAGGCGCCGAGGAAGAGCGTGCCGGTGAACAGCAGCGCCTGATTCACGCCGAGTGCACCAACCATCTCGCGGTCGCGGGTTGCGGCGCGGATCAGGATGCCGAAGCGCGTACGGTGCATCAGCAGCCAGAGCAGGCCGAGCACCGCGGGGCCGACGAAGATCAGGAACAGTTCATACGCAGGAAAGCGCTGGCCGAGGATCGTGATGCCATGTCGCAGCCCCGGCGCACGCGGCCCGGTGATGTCCACTGGTCCCCAGATCCACAGCACCGCGTCCTGCACCATCAGCACCACTCCGAAGGTCGCAAGAAGCTGGAACAACTCCGGCACTCTGTAGATGCGGCGCAGCAGCAGCAACTCCATCGCCAGCCCGAGCAGCCCGACTGCGAGGGCGCTGACCAGCACGCCCGCGAAGAACAGCCAGGGCGAGCGGTCCAGTTCCAGCAGCCACGGCACGACGGTCACGGCGATGTAGGCGCCGAGCATGTAGAAGGAGCCGTGGGCGAAGTTCACGATCCGGGTCACGCCGAACACCAGCGTCAGCCCGGAGGCGATGACGAACAGCGAGGAGGCGCTGGCCAGCCCCGAAAGGGACTGGACCAGCAAGAATCCGGGTTCCACTAGACGTTGGGTCGGGCAGCGCGAACCTCGGCTTCAGGGAACATGTAGTTTGCGCCGTCGGCATACCGTGCGTTCCGCATAGTCCCTGTGCGGCCGCGGAGCACGGTTTCGCCAACCCAGGTGCCCATCGTGCCCTGGTGGTCCAAGCCGCGCATGGTCACAGGTCCCGACACTGTTTCCGTGCGCAGATCCTTGAATGCGTCCACCAGCGCCTCGTTGTCGAGCGTATTGGCCTTGTTGAGCAGGTTCGCGATGACCTGCACGGTGACGTAGCCGAGCAGGCTGCCCTTGCGCGGCGTGTCGTTGAAGCGGGCACGGTATGCGTCCACATACGCCTTGTGCGCCGGCCACTCCACCTGTTCCCAGGGGTAGCCGGTGACCACCCAGCCTTCCGGGCACTCGTCACCCAGCGGGATCATGTATTCCGGTTCTCCGGTCAGCAGGCTCAATACGAAGCGCCTCTCGAAGAGACCGCGCGTATTGCCCTCGCGCACGAAGGCGGTGAGGTCGGCACCGAACAGCACATTGAAGATCGCTTCCGGCCGCGCCTGCAGTAATGCGCCGACCGTGGCGCCGGCATCCACCCGGCCCAGTGCAGGGTACTGCTCTGCCACGATCTCCACGCCGGGTATCGCGCTGCCGATCAGCTTCTTGAAATTGGCAGCGGCCGACTGGCCGTACTCGTAGTTCGGCGCGACGATCGCCCAGCGCTTCTGCGTCTTTCCGCGGGAAGCTTCCACCAGCATGCGAGTCTGCATGTAGGTCGAAGGGCGCAGGCGGAAAGTGTAGCGGTTTCCCTGCGCCATGGTGATCGCGTCCGTCAGCGGCTCTGTCGCCAGGAACAGCCGCTTGCGCTGGTTCGCGAAGTCCGCGACGGCCAGGCCCACATTGGAGAGGAAGGTGCCGGCGATGAATGAGACGTTCTCCCGCGTCAGCAGATCCTCCGCCACGCGTACCGCATCGCCTGGTGTCGCGCCGTCGTCGCGGAAAATGAACTCCAGCGGCCGTCCGCCCATGACGCCGCCGGCACGGTTGATGTTATCTGCGGCAAGTTGCATGGCATTGCGGTAGGGCACGGAGAAGGCCGCCATGCGGCTGTAGGAATTCAGCTCGCCGATACGCACCGGCGTCCCTTGCGCGCGTGCCCGCCCGAGGCCAACCAGCGCCGCTGCGGCCAGCCCGCCGCTCGCCAACGCGCAACGGCGTGAGACCAGAAAGCGATCCATGACCAAGCCCCTTTGCGATGCCTCCGTTGCGCCCATCCTCACCGGCCGGAACGCCGCGGTCTAGTGGCGCCCGCGACCTCACTCAGCCGCGAGCCGGCCAGGGTCGATCCGTGCGAGCGGCTCGTCGTAGCTCAGGCATGCTTCCCACAGCCGCGGCAGGTCGGCCTCGAAAAGGCCGCGGACCAGGCCACGTGCGAGGCGGGGCGCTGCATACACCATGGCGTTGATCGACGCTCCCGCGGGTCCGAACGACAGGGTGGTGGAGATGCCGAACAGGTGGATGTCGCGGATCCAGGGCGTGCGGCCCGGCAAGCGCTCCTGGAAGGCATAGTCTGCCGCGAGATAAGGGAACTCGCCGAGCCTTGCGTCGGCTTCCTCTTCCGGCGGGTTGAAGCGGTCCGACCAGCGGGCGATGTTGTCGGCGAAGCTGGCGAGGGTCGGGACGGCGTTGAACTCCATCCGGATACCCGTGCCGCAGATGACAAAATCGGCAGCAAAATCCCCGCGAGGGGTGGAGATCGAAACGCGGCCGTCCCCGGTCTGGGCGGCGCCGGTCCAAGGGCGGCCGACATGCATCTGGAAGTTGGGGAAGCGCGCCGCACGATCCCAGGTGTCCTGTGGGAATGCCTCGCGCAGGCCAAGCACATGCGCCATGAAGCGCCACCGCCATGCGTCCGGCACCGCGTGCAGGGACTGCAAGAAGCCGGAGAAGGTGAGCCACCGATAGGGCTGGACGAGTTGAGGCTCTGACCGGCGGCAGAACAGGTGCACCTCGGCGGCCCCATGCTCCAGCGCGGTGGCCGCATTGTCGAATGCCGAGGCGCCGGCACCGAGCACTGCGACCACCTTGCCGCGCAGCGCCGCAAAGTCGATCGCATCAGCGCTGTGGGCCCGCCGTGTGAGCGGGAGCACGGCGATGAATTCGGGCATCCACCAGCGACCGGCATCCTCCTGCCCCGTGGCGAGCACGATCTTTCGCGCCACTATCGGACCCGCGGTCGTCTGCACCTGAAGGCAGGGCAGCCCGTCATCCGTGAGAGCAGGCGAGATCCGTCCTGCCTCGACGCCGTTGTGCACCGGCACGCCGGTGACGCGGCGGAACCACAGCAGGTAGTCGTTCCACAACTCCTTAGGAATCAGCTTCAGCGCGTTCCAGGCCTCCGCGCCGAACTGCGCCTCGTGCCAAGCTTGGTAGGTGAGGGAGGGCACACCGAGGTCGGGTCCGCTCTGGTCCTTCCAGCTCCGCAGGTTCGGCATGCGGGCATAGGTCAGCCAGGGGCCTTCGCGCCCGTATTCGGCCCGGTCAATCACCAGGATGTTGCGCACCTTCTCGCGCAGCAAGGCGAAGCCGGTGACTACCCCGCATTGCCCGCCACCGATGATGAGGACGTCCAGCACCGGCTGGCCGTTCCTGCTCTTCGGCTGCAGCCACTCCATGCGCGGATGCGCGATGAGCGCCAGGTCGCGCGCGACATCCGCTTCCAGTTCGGCGAGGCTTTTGGGCGCAGGCAAGGCGAAAAACTCCATTTCTTCCGCGCAGAATAGGGCG
>CAYNRF010000081.1:0-13315 GCA_964399525.1 uncultured Phycisphaeraceae bacterium
ACTCGTGGATGCCCATCTTCTGGCTGACCAGCGAGGTCTCCGGCGGCGGGCGGTCGTGCAGCACCTGGCCGCGGCAGAACAGGTCGATGGACACCGCCGCCTCGTGCCCATGCGCGACGGCCCAGATGATGTTCTTCGGACCGAAGGCGGCGTCGCCGCCGAAGAAGACCTTCGGCAGTGTGGACTGGTGCGTCTTCTCGTCGAGGACGGGAAGTCCCCAGCGGTTGAACTCGAGCCCGATGTCGCGCTCGATCCAGGGGAAGGCGTTCTCCTGCCCGATCGCCACCAGCACATCGTCGCAGGGGATGTGCAGGTCGGGCTCGCCTGTCGGCAGCAGCTGGCGGCGGCCCTGCGCATCGCGCTGCGGCGCCACCTTCTCGAACAGCACGCCGGTCAGGCGGCCCTCGGCGTGGGTGAATTCCTTCGGCACAAGGTAGTTGAGAATCGGGATGCCTTCATGCATCGCGTCCTCCTTTTCCCACGGGCTCGCCTTCATCTCCTCGAAGCCGGAGCGGACGACGACCGTCACGTCCTCCCCGCCGAGCCGCCGGGCGGAGCGGCAGCAATCCATCGCGGTGTTGCCGCCGCCGAGCACCACGACGCGCCGGCCGATCTGCTTGATGTGCCCGAAGGAGACGGAGTTGAGCCAGTCGATGCCGATATGGATGCCGTGCGCGGCTTCCTTCCGGCCCGGGATCTCGAGGTCGCGGCCGCGCGGTGCGCCGGTGCCGACGAAGACCGCGTCCCAGCCTTCCGCAAGCAGTGCCTTCAGGCTCTCCACCCGCTGGCCGAGGCGCGTGCGCACGCCGAGGTTCAGGACGTAGCCGACCTCCTCGTCGATCACTTCCTCCGGCAGGCGGAAGCGCGGGATCTGCGTGCGGATGAAGCCGCCGGCCTTCGCATCGGCGTCGAAGACGGTGACGTCGTAGCCGAGCGGCGCCAGGTCCCGCGCCACGGTGAGGGAGGCGGGACCGGCGCCGATGCAGGCGATGCGCTTGCCGTTGCGCTCCGCGGCGGGGCGCGGCAGCAGCCCCGTGATGTCGTCCTTGTTGTCGGCCGCCACGCGCTTGAGGCGGCAGATCGCCACCGGCTCCTCCTCCACGCGGCCGCGGCGGCAGGCCGGCTCGCAGGGGCGGTCGCAGGTGCGGCCGAGGATTCCGGGGAAGACGTTCGACCACCAGTTGACCATGTAGGCGTCGGTGTAGCGGCCGGCGGCGATCAGGCGGATGTATTCGGGGACCGGCGTGTGCGCCGGGCACGCATACTGGCAGTCCACGACCTTGTGGAAATGTTCGGAAGACTTGGCTTCTGTGACCTTCACGCCGTCCCTCCTCACGCCTGCACAAGGGCGCATCGCGCGCCCGGGTCGTCACAGGCGAAGGTCCGGACACCACGGCATCCGCGGCGGGAAGGCGTGCCACACGAAGCCCCGGCAGGGGCCACGACGGGATCCTCCCCAGGATCCTACTGCACTGCACAACCGGCATTCTTGGCGCACCGCGGCGAACCGCGACCACGCATCAAGGATTGAAGATGGCGTAGCGGCGACGCGCTGCCTAGACCCCTTGCGCGCTTGTCAGCGTGTCCAGCCGGCTGCCTCCATCTGCGCGATCAGCGAAGCCTCGTCGTCCGGCAGCAGGCGGTGGCCGCGCTTGAGCAACACGCCATCCACCAGCACGTCGCGCACGCTGCGCGGCGAGGCGGAATAGATCACATTCGCCGCAAGGTCGTGCGCCGGCGCCATCTCCAGCCGGTCGCGATCCAGCACGACCAGGTCGGCGCGCTTGCCCACCTCCACGCTGCCGACAAGGTGATCGAGGCCGAGCACGCGCGCGCCCTCGATCGTGAGCATGCGCAGCATGGTCCGGACCGGCAGCGCGGTGGGGTCGCCGGCGTTCATCTTGCCGACCAGCGCCGCGAGGCGGGCTTCCCAGAACAGGTCCATGCTGTTGTCGGAGGCGGTCCAGTCGGTGCCGAGGCCGACGGGCACCCGCCCGGCATAGCGATGCAGCGGGATGGTGCGCGCCTCGATCTTCAGGTTGCTCGCGGGGCAATGGGCGATCGCGGTGCCATCCGCACACCAGCCCTCGATCTCGGATTCATCGAGGTAGATCGCATGCGCGGCGACCACCTGCGGACCGACCAGCCCGGTGCGACGCAGGCAGGCGAGCGCGCCGGCGTGACCACGCGCGCGCACCGCCGCGACCTCCGGCGCCGATTGCGCGACATGCAGCACCACGCGCGCGCCGGCCTGCCGCGCACGCTGGGCGCAGGCGGCGAGCAGGGCGTCCGAGCAGGAGTCGAGCGCATGCGGTGCGACGGCGGCGGTGACGCGGGAGGCGGCGGGATCGGTGCCCCAGCGGTCCAGCAGCGCGTCCGTCTCCGCCCAGGCGGCCTCCGCGCGCCGGTCGGTCATGGTGCTGCCGACCACGGCGCGCATGCCGCTCGCGGCGATGACCGGCGCCAGGCGGTCCATCCCCGCCAGGCGGTCGGCAATGCAGGTCACGCCATTGGCCAGGAACTCGGCGCAGGCGGCGCGCAGCGAGAGCGCGTAGTCGGCAGGCCCGAACCGCTCCTCGCCTGGAACCTTATAGGCGCCGGCCCAGAATTCGCGCGGCAGGTCCTCGGCCAGGCCACGGAACAGCGCGGTGGCGGCGTGGGTATGGACGTTCACCAGGCCGGGCATGACCACGCCGCGTCGGCAATCCAGGATCTCGTCGCCTGGTTGCGTCAGGCCAGGGCCGATCGCCGCGATGACGCCCGACTCGATGCGGATGTCCACCCCGCGCCGCACGCGGTCGGCCTCGTCCACGGTCAGCACCGTCGCGCCCTGCAGCACCAGCGCCATCCGCCCCTCCCGTCCCTTGCCCGGCCAGCGGACCGTGGGCCGTGGGCCGGGTCAAGCGTTCGCGAAATGCGCACACTCGGGCCGAAAATCTGCACTTCTGCGAACGGCCCATGCATGCTTGCATGCCGCGCCGGACTCCGCCGGGAGGTGGAGCCGTGCGCGAACAGGCGACAGGGGACCGTGGCATGGCGATCGGGCGCAGGACCTTCCTCAAGGCATCGGCCGCGGCACCAGCCGGGGCGATGGTCGGCGTGGAAGCGGCGGCACAGGGCCGCACGGTAGTGAACCTGCAGCTCGGCTGGCTGCTCTCCGGCAACCAGATCGGTGAGGTGTGCGCCAAGCAACTCGGCTACTACGAGCAGGAAGGGCTGGAACTGCGCTTCCAGGCCGGCGGCCCGAACATCGACGGCGTGGCGATCGTCGCCTCCGGCCGGTTCGAGGTGGGCCAGGTCTCCTCCTCGCCGTCCTTGATGCTGGCCTCGAGCCAGGGAATTCCGATCCGCTGCTTCGCGGCCGGCGCGCAGGAGCATCCGTTCAGCTACATCTCCCGCGCGTCCAAGCCGGTGCGGGAGCCGCGCGACCTGATCGGCAAGAAGGTCGGCACGCAATCCACCGCGGTGATCCTGCTGCGCGCGATGCTGGCCAAGCACAACATCCCGGAAAACCAGGTCCAGGTCATCCCGATGGGCGCCGACATGTCGCCGCTGCTGACCGGCCAGGTGGATGTGGTGACGGGCTGGCTGACCAACACCACGGCGATGCGCGTGATCCCCGACCCGGTGGTGATGCGGCTGTGGGACACCGGCGTGCAGCTCTATGCCCTGCCCTACTACGCCACGGTGCAGACGATCGAGCGGCGCGCCGAGGTGCTGGCGAAGTTCCTGCGCGCCTCCGGCCGCGGCTGGGCCTTCGCCCATGCGAACCGCGACCAGGCGGCGGAGCTGCTGGTGAAGGAGTTCACCAACCTGAACCGTGCCGATGAACGCGCAGCGCTCGATGTGATGCTGAAATACGCCTTCAGCGCGAAGACGGCCGCCGAGGGCTGGGGCACGATGGACCCGGCAGTGTGGCAGAACCAGCTCGACCTCTATGCGCAGCTCGGCCAGTTCAGCCGCGGCGCGCCGAAGCTGGATGACGTGATGACGATGAACATCCTGCGGATGACGGCGGACCAGCGGCCGAAGATCGGGTGATGACCGCAGCCGTCGACTGCCGGAACGTGACGGTGCGGTTCGTCACGGACCGCCGCACCGTCACGGCGCTGCACGACGTCTCCTTCGACGTGGAGGCGGGCGGCTTCCTCTCGCTGCTCGGACCGTCCGGCTGCGGGAAGTCCACGCTGCTGCGGGTGGTGGCGGATCTCCTGGCGCCATCCTCCGGCAGCGCCACGGTGTTCGGCACGACGCCGGCCGAGGCGCGTGCCGCGCGCGCGCTCGGCTTCGTCTTCCAGGACGCGGCGCTGCTGCCCTGGCGCACGGCGATCCAGAACGTGGAGCTGCCGCTGGAAGTGGGCGGCGCGCGCCGCCTGCCGCCGGGGGCTCCGACGCCGCGGGAATTGATGAAGCTGGTCGGCCTGGAAGGCTGGGAGAACAGCTTCCCGCATGAGCTCTCGGGCGGCATGCGCCAGCGCGTTTCCATCGCGCGCGCCCTGCTCGGCGGGCCGCGGCTGCTGCTGATGGACGAGCCCTTCGGCGCGCTGGACGAGATCACGCGCGACCGGCTGAACGAGGAGCTGCGGCGCATCTGGGCGGAGACCGGCACCACCATCCTGTTCGTCACCCACTCGGTCTACGAGGCGGTCTATCTGGGCGAGCAGGTGCTGGTGCTGGCGGCCAATCCCGGGCGCGTGGCCGCGCGCGTGGCCGTGGACCTGCCGCGCGAGCGCGACCTGGCGATCCGCGAGACACCCGGGTTCATCCGCATCGTCGCGAGCCTTCGCGACGCCATGGGACGCCGCGCCGCATGAGCACGACCACCGCGGACCTCCCCGCCGACCCTGGGCTGCGCGCGGCGGAAGAAGCGTACCACCGCAGGATGCGCCGGCTCGCCTGGCGGCGGCGGTTGCTGCCGGTGGCGGGCATCGGCGGCTTCATCGGCCTCTGGGCGTTCATCGTGTGGTTCTTCGAGGTGCCGCGCTTCGTCGCGCCCTCGCCCCAGCTCGTCCTGGCAACGCTGATCGAGAAATGGGACGTGCTGCTGCGGAACCTGGTGCCGACGGCGATCGAGGCCTTCGCCGGATTCACGCTGGGCAACCTGGCCGCCATCATCGTCGCCACGGTCTTCGTCCATCGCAAGACCACGGAGGAAGCCTTCTTCCCGCTGGTCGTGCTGATCAACACCATTCCCGTCGTCGCGAAGGCACCGATCCTGGTTCTGCTCCTGGGCAACGGGATGGAGCCGAAGATCGCGATCGCGGCGCTGATCTGCTTCTTCCCGACGCTGGTGAACATGGTGCGCGGGCTGGAATCGGTGAACCCGCAGGCGATGGAGCTGATGCGCGTGCTCTCCGCCAGCGAGCGCGAGATCTTCTTCAAGCTGCGGCTGCGGAACGCGATGCCGTATCTGTTCTCGGCGCTGAAGATCGCGGCCTCCACCGCGGTGATCGGCGCGATCGTGGGCGAATGGATCGGCTCCACCTTCGGGATCGGGGCGCTGATCATCCAGTCCATGTACAACTTCGACAGCCCGATGCTCTACGCGACCGTGATCGTGGGCAGCGCCTTCTCCGTGTTCTTCTTTGCGGTGATCGTCGCGGCCGAACGCTTCTTCATCCGCTGGCAGCCTGCCAACCCAGTCTAAGGAAACGCCCATGACCGACCGGATCACCGAGGCGGCCGGCGAGGCCCGCATCGTCGCGCGCAGCGATGTCGTCGTGGTGGGTGGCGGCCCCGCCGGCTTCGCCGCCGCCGTGGCCGCGAAGCGCGAAGGTGCGAGCGTCACGATGATCGAGCGCTACCCCTATCTCGGCGGGCTTGCCGCAGGCGGCATGGTGCTGGTGCTGGACGACATGCACAACGGCAGCGAGATCACCACCACCGGCCTCTGCATGGAGATGATCGAGCGCATGACGCGCGTCGGCGCCTGCGTCTTCCCGCCCGAGGCCGAGCGCAACGCCACGCTCGAGATGCACATGAAGTGGGCGAGCTGGGGCCTGTTCGACTTCCGCGCCGGCGGCAAGGTGCAGCCCATCGTGATGGCCGCGGCCTTCGACCCCGATGGCTGGAAGCGCGTCTCCAACGAGATGATTTCCGAAGCGGGCGTGGATGTGCGGCTGAATTCCTGGTTCTCCCGCGCGGTGATGGAGGGCAACCGCATCACCGGCGTGATCTGCGAGACCAAGGAGGGGCGCCAGGCGATCATGGGCCAGGTGGTGGTCGATGCCACCGGCGACCTGGATGTCGCGGTGGCGGCCGGCAGCCCGCATGTGCATGGCAGCTACATGCTGACCACGGTGTTCCGCCTCGGCGGCGTGGACACCGACACCGCCGAGCGTTTCCGGTGGGAGGAGCCCGAGAAATTCACCGCGCTCGACAGGCAGGCGAAAAAAATCATCGGCGGGTCGTGGGACCGCTGGTGGCTGAAGACGCCGCTGCCGGGCGTGGTGTGGTGCAACTGCCCGCACATGACGGGGCTGGACGGCATCTCGGTGGCCGACACGACCAGGGCGGATTTCGAAGGCCGCAAGCGCATCTACGCCATGGTGGAATTCATCCGCGCCAGCATGCCGGGCTTCGCGAACTGCTACGTGATCGACGTCGCGCCGCAGCTGGGCATCCGGCAGACGCGGCTGCTGATCGGCGACTACGTCGTCACCAAGGACGATGTGATGGAGCGCGTCTGGTTCCCGGACACGGTGGCGCGGGGCCGCGACTACTACACGCCCTACCGTTCCATGCTGCCGAAGGGGATCGAGGGCATGGTGGTCGCCGGCCGCCACTACTCGGCGACGGAATCCGCGCAGAAGAACTCCCGCGAGATCCCCCCCTGCATGGCGATGGGGCAGTCGGCCGGCATCGCGGCGGCGCTGGCTGCGCAACGCGGCGTCTCGCTGCGCGCCGTGCCCGTGGCCGAGATCTGTGCCCGCGTGCGCGCGCAGGGCGGCGATCCCGGCGACATCCCCTCCGCGAACGCCAAGGTGCTGGAGCGCGCTGCATGACCACCCCGCTGCCCCTGGAGGGCATCCGTGTCATCGACTTCACCCAGGTCATGATGGGGCCTGTGGCGACGCAGATGCTCGCCGACTACGGCGCCGACGTGATCAAGATCGAGCGTCCGCAGGGCGACCTCTCGCGCACCTCCTTCCCCGATCCGGCGGGGCTGCTCGGGCCGGTCTTCTGCTCGCTGAACCGGAACAAGCGCAGTGTCGTGCTGGACCTGCGCAAGGAGGAGGATCGGCAGGTCGTGCTGGACCTGGTGCGTACCGCGGACGTCGTCGTCAACAACTTCCGCGCCGGCGTGATGGAGCGGCTCGGGTTCGGGTACGAAGACCTGAGCAGGATCAACCCGCGCATCATCTACGCGGTCGGGACCGGCTATGGGCTGGAAGGCCCCTATGCCCACAAGGGCGGCCAGGACGTGCTGGCGCAGGCGATGTCGGGCGTGATGCATCGCCGGTCGAACGAGGACCAGCCGCTCTACGTCCACGCCACCACCTTCGCCGACTACTCGGCGGGGATGCACCTGGTGCAGGGCGTCCTGCTGGCGATCCTGCAGCGGCAGAAGACCGGGCGCGGCCAGCGCATCGCCGTCTCGCTGCTCGATTCCATGCTTGCCGCGCAGACGCAGGAGGGCGCCGCCTACCTGATGCGCGGCAAGGAGATCAACTGGGGCGCCATGCCGCTTTCGGGCGTTTTCCCGACGTCCGACGGCGCCCTGGTCATGGTTGGGGCGTTCAAGGCCGATCCGCTCGGCTCGATCAGTTCCGCCCTCGGCATCGAGCATCTCGGCAAGGACCCGCGCTTCGTGGATTTCGACGCGCAGGTCGCCAACAAGCCGGCGCTCCAGAAGATCTTCCGCGAGCGCTTCGCCTCCGACACCACGGCCCATTGGCTGGCGCGGCTGGAGGCGGAGGACCTGCTCTGCGCGCCGGTGCGCAGCCTGGCGCAGGCGCTGGAGGACGAGCAGGCGACGATCAATGAGATGATCCTGGAGGGGCCGGGCGAGATCGAGCCAATGCGCCTGGTGGGCTCGCCCATCCACATGTCGGACGCCGCCGTGACGCTGCGCATCCCGCCGCCGCGGCTCGGCCGCCACACCGAAGAGGTAAAGGCCGAGCTCAGCAAGAGCATCGCCGCCGAATGAGCGTTCTGTTCGAGGTTGCGGATCACGTCGCCCGGGTCACGCTGAACCGGCCCGAGGCGATGAATGCGGTGGACCGCGCGACGGAGAAGGAACTCCAGCGCATCTGGGCCGCGATCGAGGCCGATCGCGGCATCCGCGCCGTGGTGCTGACCGGCGCCGGCAACCGCGCCTTCTGCGCCGGCGCGGATGTGAAGGATTCCGACAACGTCACCGGCCTGGAATACTGGGCGGCGCCGCGCCCCGGCGGCTTCGGCGGCATTGCGCTGCGCACCACCCTCGACGTGCCGGTCATCGCGCGCGTCAACGGCCATGCGCTCGGCGGCGGGTTCGAGATGGTGCTGGGCTGCGACCTGATCGTCGCGGCCGAGAACGCGAGCATGGGCCTGCCCGAGCCGCGGCTCGGCCGCCTTCCGCTGGATGGGGGCATGGCGCTGCTGCAGCGGCAGATCCCCTTTCGCCACGCCATGGGCATGATGCTGACCGGAAGGCGCATCACCGCGGCCGAGGCGCTGCGCTTCGACCTTGTCAACGAGGTCGTGCCGTTCGCGGAGCTGGACGCCGCGGTGGATCGCTGGCTGGAGGGCATACTGGCCTGCGCGCCGCTTTCCGTGCGCGCCATCAAGCAATCCGTCCGCCGCACCGCGCATCTGACCGCGCAGGAAGCGCAGGCCGCCCGCCTGCCCGCGCTGGTCGAGGCGCTGCAATCGAAGGACCAGGACGAGGGCGTCGCGGCCTTCGTCGCGAAGCGGAAGCCCGCCTGGCGCGGGGAGTAGCGTGCACGCCGCCGCGCTCGCCTATTTCCGGGAGACCGCGCGGCTCGGTTCCATCCGCCGCGCCGCGGCCAGCCTGAACGTCGCGGCCAGCGCGCTCAACCGCCAGATCCTCAAGCTCGAGGACCAGCTCGGCACGCCGTTGTTCGACCGGCTGCATGGCGGCATGCGGCTGACGGCGGCGGGAGAGCTGCTGCTGCGCCACGTCACGGCGACGCTGCATGACTTCGATGCGGTGCGCGCGCAGATCGACGATCTGCGCGGCGCCCGGTCCGGCCATGTGACGATCGTGGCCATCGACAGCCTTCTCGTGGATTTCCTGCCGCGCGCCCTCGACCGATTCCGCGCCAACTTCCCCGCCGTCTCCTACACGCTGGACGCCGTGGCACCCGCCGAGGTGACGGAGATGGTGGCCGACGGGGCGGCCGATCTCGGCTTCACCTTCGTCGCGCGCAGCAGCCGCGCGGTGCATTTCGCCGCCGAGCTGCCGGCGCCGATCGGCGTGGTCATGCCGTCGGACCATCCGCTCGCGGCGCGGCGCGCGATCACCTTCCAGGATGCCACTGCGTTCCCCTTCCTCGCCCAGGCCGGCCCGCTGCCGCGCTCGGCCGACATCGACCCCGACTTCGCGCGCTTCCGCGCCACGCTGAAGCCGCGCCTGGTCTCCAATTCGATCCAGGCGCTCAAGATGGCGCTGCGGCTGAACATGGGCATCGCCTTCTTCACGCGGCTCGGCTTCCTGGATGAGATCGCGCGCGGCGAGATGGTGTGGCGGCCCTTCGAGAATGCCGCGATCAACGCGCTGCGCATCGGCCTGCTGGTGGCGGAGGGCCGCACGCCGAGCGCACCGGCGCGACAGCTCACGCGGTTGCTGATGGAGGAACTGGCACGCCTGCGCGAGCCGTGACGCGGCCGCTTTACAGGCGGGGCGCGCGGGCGGATGCTCCCTCGCCGTGCGCTTCTCGCTTCATCGACACCGCCTGTCCTACGCGGACGGGCTGCAGGTGTTCACCGCTTCCTCCGGGCCGGTGCCGGGCCTGGAGGAACTCTACCTGCGCGCAGCCTGGTCGGGCGGCGAAGGCTGGGGCGAGGCGCGCGCGAATATCGCATACGCAAGCGGCGTCCCGGCGGACCGCGTGCCGCCGCTGGTGGCGGAGGCGCTGGCGCCGCTGCTCGGGGCCGACGAGCCGGACCATGCGCTCGCGCTCCTCGACGCCAGCCGCGCGCATCCGCTGGCGCGCAACCTGGTGGAATGCGCGCTGCTGGACGGCATGGCACGGAGCCGCGGCTGCTCCGTCGCCAGCCTGATCGCCGAGGCGCCGGAGCCCGGACCGCCTTCGCCCATCGCCTCCAACCAGTGCATCTTCGCCGGCACGCCGCTGGAGGAGGCCGTGGCGCGCGCCGCGCGCTATGCCGCCGAGGGCTTCGGATCGATCAAGGTTCGGCTCGGCGTGGAATCGCCGGAAGCCGAGGCGATCCGCGTGCGGGAAGTGCGCCGGGCGATCGGCGAGGCGGCTCACCTGGCGGTGGACGCGAACGGCACCTGGACGGTGGAGGAGAGCGTCGCGCGGCTGTCGCTGCTGGACGGCGTGGGGCTCGACTATGTCGAGCAGCCGACGCCACCGGGCGACTGGGTGTCCTTCGCCGCGGTGCATGCCCGCACGGGGCTGCCGGTGATGGCCGACGAAGCGCTGAAGACCGCGGCGGATGTCGAGGCGCTGATGCGGCTCGGCCCGCCCTTCCTGGCGCATGTGAAGCTCCCGAAGGCCGGCGGACCGCGCGCGCTGCTGGCGCAGGCGCAGGCCCTGCAACGCGCAGGCATCGCGGTGATGGTCGGGCAGATGAACGAGGGCGCGCTGGCCACCGCCGCGACGGTGCAGGCCGCGGCGGCGGTGCGGCCCGCCTATGCCGAGCTCTACGGCGCCTACGGCATCGCCGATGATCCGGCGCGTGGGCTGAGTTATCGCGGCGGCGCGGCATGCCTGGCGCAGACACGCGGCATGGGCGTGCTGCTGGACGCGAAGGCGCTGCCGGCGCCGCTCTGGACGATGGGGAGCTGAGTCGGATGGGCCTGGATGGCGGGCGGCTGGTGCAGCGCCTGATGGCGCTCTGCGCCGCCGACACGCAGAACCCGCCGGGCAACGAGGCGCGCGCGACCGCCCCGCTCGCCGAGGAACTGACCGCGCTCGGCTTCGATGTGCGGCTTGAGGAGGTGTTTCCCGGCCGGCCGAACCTGATCGCCACGCTCGTCAACGGCGGCGGACCGCGCTTCGCCTTCAACACGCATTGCGACGTGGTGCAGGCCGGCGAGGGCTGGACCACGCCGCCTTTCGCGCCGGTCGTCCGCGACGGCAGGCTGTTCGCCCGCGGTGCCTGCGACGCAAAGGGGAGCCTCGCCGCGATGGTCGAGGCTTGCGCCGCGCTGGCTGGCGATCGCCGCGCCTGGTCCGGTACGCTGATCGCCGCCTTCGTCGCGGATGAGGAAGTGGCGAGCGCCGGCGCGCGCGCCTTCGCCGCCAGCAAGCCGGCGCTGGACCTCGCCGTGGTGGGCGAGCCGACCAACAATGCCGTCTTCACCGCGCACAAGGGCAGCCTGCGGCCGGTGGTGCGCGTGAAGGGCCGCACGGCGCATAGCGGCACGCCGCATCTGGGCCGCAACGCCATCCTCGACGCCGCGCGGCTGCTGCTGCGGATCGAGGCGCTGGCGGCCGATATCGCAAGGCGACCCGGCCACGCGCTGCTGGGCAGCGCCAGCCTCACCGTCACCCGCGCCAGCGCGGGGCTGGCCGACAACATCGTGCCCGATGCCTGCGACCTGCTGCTCGACCGCCGCCTGCTGCCCGGCGAGACGGAAGATGCTGCCGTTGCGGAGATCGAGGCGCTGTTCGCCGAGGCCGGCGTGGAGGCCGAGGTCGTCGCGCGCAAGCCGACCACGGGTGGCCCCGTCGCGACGCCCTCCGACCACAGGCTGGTGCAGGCGGCGCTGGAGATCGCACGGCGCCACGGCGCGCAGGCTGATGCGCCGCGCGGCTTCCCGGGCGCCTGCGACCTGGTGCACATGGCCGCCGCGGGCGCCGCGGGCATCATCCTCGGCCCAGGTTCCCTCGCCGTGGCGCACCAGCCGGACGAGCATGTGCCGCTGGACGAGTTGCACGCCGCCGCCGCCATCTATCGCGACCTTGCGCTGGCCATGATGCCGGCCTGATCCTGGCAGGAGAGACGACGATGACCGCCACACCGGAGCCGACCGCGCAGGAGCTTCTTGCACGCGTGCCGCTCGGCATGGACTGCGCCTTCCCGCAGGAGGAATTCGCCCGCCGTCAGGCGGCGCTGCGCCAGGTGATGGCGGCGAAGGGGCTCGACCTGTATCTGACCAGCAGTGCGGAGAACGTGTTCTGGCTGAGCGGCCAGCAGACGCCGGGCTACTACACCTTCCAGTGCCTCGCGATCCCGCTCGAGGGCGAGGCCTTCCTGGTGAACCGCGGGCTCGAGACCTACAACGCGCGCGCCAATACGCGGCTGGCCTCGATCCAGGGCTATGACGATGCGGACGACCCCGCGGTGGCGGTCGCGGAGGCGCTGAAGGCGCGCGGCTGGAAGGGCAAGCGCGTCGCGATCGACAAGAACGCCTGGTTCCTGACCGTGAACCTCTACGCGCGGCTCGCCGCCGCCTTCGGGGAGTTCGAGGACGGCGCCGGCCTGGTGGAGCCGCTGCGCCGCGTGAAGTCGCCGCTGGAGCTCACGGCGATGGAGAAGGCGGCGATGGCGAACGATGCGGGCATGGGTGCCGGCCTCGCGCTGGTGCAGGCCGGCGCGAACGAAAACGCCATCGCGGCGGCGGTCATGCAGGCATCCATCGCCGCGGGTGGCGAATATGTGGGCATGGAGCCCTTCGTCGTCTCGGGCCCCCGCTCCGGCATTCCCCACGCCACCTGGCGGCGGCGCACCATCCAGCCGGGCGATGTCACCATCCTGGAGACCGCCGCCTGCGTGGATCGCTACCACGCGGCGCTGTTCCGCACCGTCTTCAGCGGCGACGTGTCGCAGCGCACGGCGGACATGTACGCGGTGTGCCTGGAGGCGCTGGAAGCCGTGATGGCTTTCATGAAGCCCGGCGTGACCTGCGCGGCGGTGCACCAGGTGGCGCAGGACATCATCGACAGGGCGGGCCACACGGCGGGCTACCGCAAGCGCACCGGCTACTCGGTCGGCATCTCCTTCGCGCCGGACTGGGGCGAGGGCAACATCCTCAGCCTCTACAAGGGCGTTGAGGTGCCGCTGGAACCGGGCATGGTGTTCCACGTGCCGATCACGCTGCGCGACTATGCGCGCTTCACGGTCGCCGTCAGCGAAACCGTGGTCGTGACCGAGACCGGCTGCCGCCCCCTGTCGCGCC
>CAYNRF010000082.1:0-13029 GCA_964399525.1 uncultured Phycisphaeraceae bacterium
TCCGCTTACTTCGTGCGCGGCTCCAAATCGTCGGCCAGGAGGCGTTCGGTGTCGGCGAAATCGGTGTTCATGACGGTGATCTCGTCGGGGTCGGTCAGTTGCATGGCGACGAAGCGGGCGCGCTGGAGGGTGATGCGGGCCTCGGTCAGGCGGCCGGCGGCGTGGTAGGCGCGGGCGGTGACCTCGAAGAGGCAGGCGTGGTCGAAGGGGGTCAGGGCGCGGTCCGAGCAGAGCTGGCGGGCGCGCTCGGCGTGGTGGAGGGCGGGCTCGGGGCGATTCAGGGCGGCGTAGACGCGGGCGAGCTGCCAGTGCGAGCGGAAGTGCTGCTGGGCGCCGCCGGTCCGCAGCCAGAAAAAGGCCGAGGCGTGGGCGGCGTGGATGAGTTCGTCGTCCTGCTCGGCCGTGCGCTGGGGGGTGTCGAGCAGGGCCCAGGTGCGGTTGAACAGGTCGGCGGCGAGCTGGCGGTCGGCGGCGGCGGTCATGCGCCAGCATACGCGAGGGCGGGCGTGGGAGGGGTCGGGGCGATACGCTGTGCGCATGGGCGAGGCGTCCGACAGACTGGCACCCAGGCAGGCGGCGGTGGCCATCGTGCGCCGGCTGCGGGAGCACGGCTTTGCGGCCTATCTGGCGGGCGGGTGCGTGCGCGACGAGCTGCTCGGGCAGACGCCCAAGGATTTCGATGTCGCCACCGACGCCGTGCCGGACCACATCCGCGTGATGTTCAGGCGGACGGCGGAGGTGGGCGCGGCGTTCGGCGTGATGCTCGTGCGCGAGTTCGGGCCGACGGTCGAGGTGGCGACCTTCCGGGCGGACGGTCCGTACACGGACAAACGGCGGCCGGACTCGGTCACGTTCAGCGATGCGCGGGCGGACGCGCAGCGGCGCGACTTCACGGTCAACGCGCTGTTCATCGATCCGCTGGCCGAGGGCGACGCGCGGGTGATCGACTTCGTGGGCGGGCGTCGGGACCTGGCCGAGCGCACGCTGCGGGCGGTGGGCGATCCGGACCGGCGGCTGGCGGAGGACCATCTGCGGGCGCTGCGCGGGGTGCGCTTTGCGGCACGGTACGGGCTGGCGATCGAGGCGGGGACGGCGGCGGCGATCCGGCGGCACGCGGCCGCGCTGGAGGGGGTGTCGCGCGAGCGGATCGGGGAGGAGATCCGGCGGATGTTCACGCACGACAGCCGCGGACGGGCGGCAACGCTGCTCGAGGAACTCGGGCTGGCGGCGGCGGTGCTGGGGGGATCCGTCTGCCAATATGACGGTGCGGCGATGGACGGGCTGGCGCCGGAAGCCTCGTACGCGGCGGCGCTGATGGCGTGGCTGATCGGGCGCGGGCAGTGGCGGGCGGGGACGGATGGGTCGGAGGTGGTCGGCTCGGTGCGGGCGGCGTTGCTGCTTTCGAACGAAGAGCGTGATGCGCTGCGCGCCGGTCTGCACGTGCTTGGTGTGCTGCGGCACGGTTGGGACGGTCTGGGTGAGGCCGGGCGCAAGCGGACGGCGGCGGGCCCGGGGTTCGGCGATGCGCTGGCGGTGCTGCTGGCGACGGACCGGGATCGGGCGGCGGGGGTGCACGCGGAGGTCGAGCGGCTGCGCGGGCGGTTCGGCGGGCTGGCGCCGCAGGCGTTCGTGGACGGCGAGGCGTTGATCGCGATGGGCTCCAAGCCGGGGCCGCGGTTCGCGGAGATCCTGCGGGCGGTGTACGACGCGCAGCTGGATGGGCGGGTGACGGACGCGGCGGGGGCGCGGGCGATGGCGATGGAACTGGGGTCGCGTCTGGGGTGATTTCTGGGACGGGGGATCACCGAGCCTGAGGAACTCTGGGGGATTCGGGGTCCCGCGTGCGTACCGGCGGGGCGGGCGGGCGGGGGCGGGGCGTAGGATGGACTGTTCATTTCCAGAATCAATTCGGAGGGATTCCATGACCAGCCTCGCCACCAGCGACTTTGTGCCCGCGGACCTCGACGCCTCGAAGTGGGCCAATGTGGAGCCGCTGTTCGAGGAGCTGCAGCGCCGGGTGGTGGGCTCGGCGGGCGAGTTCGAGGCCTGGCTGCTGGACCGGTCGGAGCTGGACGCGGCCGTGTCCGAAGCGGGGGCGATCCGGTACATCGACATGACCTGCGACACGGCGTCGGAGGCCAAGAAGAAGGCCTACATGGACTTCGTCGAGGAGGTCGTGCCGAAGATCAAGCCGGCCAGTTTCGGGCTGGACAAGAAGCAGGCGGAGCTGGCCGGGAAGTTCGACCTGGGCGCGCGGTACGCGGTGATCAACCGCGACACCATCGCCTCGGTGGAGATCTTCCGCGAGAAGAACGTGCCGATCCAGACCGAGCTGACCAGGCTCGATACCGAGTACGACACGATCTGCGGCGCGATGACGGTGGAGTTCGACGGCTCGGAGAAGACGCTGCCGCAGATGGGGCGGTACCAGGAATCGACCGACCGCGCGGTGCGCGAGGCGGCGTGGCGTGCGGTGGCGGACCGGCGGGCGCAGGACGCGGAGGCCATCAGCGGGATCTTCGACCAGATGGTGGCCAAGCGGCACGAGATGTCGCTCAACGCGGGGTTCAAGAGCTTCGTGGAGTACTCGTTCAAGGCCAAGCGGCGGTTCGACTACACGCCCGAGCACTGCTTCGCGTTCCACGAGGGGATCGAGAAGCACCTGATGCCGTTCGTGGCGAAACTGGACGCGGAGCGCAGGAAGGCCCTGGGCGTTCCCGGCCTGCGGCCGTGGGATCTGTCCGTCGATCCGAAGGGCCGGGCGGCGCTCAAGCCCTTCGAGGGCGGGGCGGACCTGGTGGCCAAGACGCAGCGGGTGTTCAACCGGCTCAGCCCCGAGCTGGCGGCCATGTTCGCCAGCATGGGCGACGGGACGAACACCAAGGGGGCCGAGGGCGGGGCGAGCCTGGACCTGGACTCGCGCAAGGGCAAGGCGCCGGGCGGGTACCAGTACATGCGCGACCGCAGCCGCAAGGCGTTCATCTTCATGAACGCGGCGGGCCTGCACCGGGACGTGGAGACGATGGTGCACGAGGCGGGGCACGCGTTCCACTCGATGTACTGCGTGGACGAGCCGCTGGCGCACTACCGGCACGCGCCGATCGAGTTCTGCGAGGTGGCCAGCATGAGCATGGAGCTGCTGACCATGCCGTTCTGGGACGAGTACTACCCCGACCCGCAGGACGCCGACCGCGCGCGGCGTCGGCAGCTCGAGGGCTCGCTGGGGCTGCTGCCGTGGATCGCGACCATCGACGCGTTCCAGCACTGGATTTACAACAATCCGGCGCACTCGCGCGACGAGCGGGCGGCGGCGTGGCTGAAGATCGAGGAGCGCTTCGGGCACCAGGGGCACCGGGTGGACTGGAGCGGCATCGAGTCGCACCGGCCGCTGATCTGGCAGCGCCAGGGCCACCTGTTCGGCAGCCCGTTCTATTACGTCGAGTACGGCATCGCGCAGCTCGGGGCGCTGGGCCTGTGGCTCAAGAGCCTGGAAGAAGGGCCGGCGGCCGCGCTGAAGGCGTACAGGCGTTCGATGTCGCTGGGCGGGAGCAGGCCGCTGCCCGAGCTGTTCGCGGCGGCGGACCTGCCGTTCGACTTCGGGCCGGACACGGTCGGGCGGCTGGTGGCCCGGGCGGAGACGGAGCTGGCGAAGCTGCCGCTGTGAGTCCTGGTGGGATTGGTTGAATCAAGCACCCGGCGCGTGGCGTCGGGTGTTTGTTGTTTGGAATCAGCGGAAGAGGGCCGAGTGAAACTCGGCCCCACGGGGGGGAGGGGGGGCGGGGGGCGGGGGGTCAGGCTTTGTCCATGGATTCGACGACGTCGGTGACGGCGTTGAGGAAGGCCTGGCGGGCGTTTTTGGCGTACGGGTTGAGTTTCTGGATGGCTTCGAAGAGTTCGGGGGCGTCGCACTCGGTGTTGTGTTTGAGCTGGAGCAGGCGCCGGTAGGCCAGGGTGGACGCGGGTAGATCTGGCAGGCGCATCTCGCACGCGGCCCGGCCGATGAGGTGGGTCAGGCCCTGCACGAAGGCCATCTGCTGGTCGTGCTCGTCGGCGGTCATCTCGTGGATGGTGAGCCGGAGTTTGTCGTCGAGGAAGTTGCGGACGCGGGCGTAGACGTCGTCGTCGACGCGGGCGCGGCAGAGTACGATGGGCTCGCCGTCGAGTTTGCCGAGTTCCTTGGCCGTCTGCGGCCCGAAGAGCGGGTGCATGCCGAGGACCTGGGTGTGTCTGGGCAGGGTGCTGAGCATCCACTCGATCGGACGGAGCTTGACCGAGCCGACATCGCACACCAGCGAGTGCTCGCGCATCAAGGGGGCGATGGTCACGCAGACCACCGGGATCACCTGCACGGGCACGCAGAGGATGACGGCCTCGGCGTGGGCGGCGTCCTCGATGGTCACCGGGTTGACGCCGAGGCCGCGGACGGCGGCGTCGTCGGTGTTGGGATCGTGGACGAGCACCTCGGTGTGGTGGCGGAGTGTTTCCGCGGCCAGCCGCCCGAACGCGCCCAGGCCGATGAGGGCGACGGTGGTGATGGGCGGGGCCATGGCGGCGGGCGGGGTCTGGCTGGGGTGGGCGGTGGGCATGGGCAAGGGTATCGGCTCGGGCCCGCGGAGGGGCGCGGGCGGCGTGGTGATCAAAAACGTGCTTGGGAGTCCGGCCCGGGCGCGGTAGGCTGGGGAAAAGGAGGTGTCCCATGGCATCGAGCATCGCACGGGTCACGGAAATCACCGCGCAGAGCGACAAGGGCTTCGACCACGCGATCCAGAAGGGGATCGAGCGGGCCTGCAAGACGCTGGACAACGTGACGGGGGCGTGGGTGCAGGAGATGACGCTGGACGTGCAGGACGGGCACATCTCGGCGTACCGGGTGAACATGAAGGTGACGTTTGTGCTGAACGACTAAGGGGTTGAGGATGTGGTCGTCTTGAAGCTGCGCACGAAGGAAGCGGATGGCGCACGCCGCGGGCGGTCGCAAGAATCCGCTTACTTCGTGCGCGGCTTCAAAGAGTCGTGCCCGCGGATATCACAGGGTCTTGAGCGCCTCGACCAGCGTGTCGATGTGCCCTCGGGTGTGGGCGGCCGACATCTGGATGCGCAGGCGGGCCGTGCCCTCGGGGACCACCGGGAAGCCGAAGCCGATCACGAACACGCCCTTGGTCAGCAGTTTCTTGGACATCGCGATGGCCTTGGCGGTGTCGCCCACGATGATCGGGCAGATGGCGGTGGGCGAGTCCATCACGTCGTAGCCGGCGTTCTTGAGGGCCTGGCGGGCGTAGGCCACGTTGTCCTTGAGGCGGGCGACGCGCTGGGGCTCGTTCAGGACCAGCTCGATGGCCTTGTTGGCGCTGCAGGCGACGGTGACGGGCAGGGCGTTGGAGAACAGGGTCGGGCGGCCGCGCTGGATGATCAGGTCGATGCCGCGCTTCGAGCCGGCGATGAAGCCGCCCGCGCCGCCGCCCAGGCCCTTGCCGAGGGTGCCGGTGAAGAAGTCGACCTCGCCCCTGCTCGGGTCGTGGTTGGCGGCCCCGGGGCACATGCCGAAGTGCTCGTGCGTGCCGCGTCCGGTGGGGCCCATCACGCCGTGGCCGTGGGAGTCGTCGACGATGAGCATGGCGCCGAACTCGTCGCAGAGCCTGCGGATGGCGAGCTGGTCGGCGACGGCGCCCTCCATGGAGAACACGCCGTCGGTGACCACCCAGATCTGGCCGGTGACGTCGGCGTTGTCGCGTGCGGCGACGAGCTTCTCGCGGAGGTGGTCCAGGTCGGCGTGCCTGTAGACGGTCTTGACGACGCCCTTCTTGATGACCGCGGCCAGGCGGATGCCGTCGATGATGCAGGCGTGGTTGAGCTCGTCGGAGATGATGCAGTCGCCCGGCTCGGCGAAGGTGGGGTAGATGGCCTCGTTGGCGGTCCAGCAGGAGACGAAGGTGTACGCGGCTTCGGTTCCCATGTAGCGGGCGATGGTGTCCTCGAGGGTGTTGTGGGGGGTGAAGGTGCCGCAGATGAAGCGGACGGAGGCGGTGCCGGCGCCGTAGCGGCGCAGGCCCTCGATGCCGGCCTCGACCACGTCGGGGTGGTTGGCCAGGCCGAGGTAGTTGTTGGAGCAGAAGCAGAGGACATCGCGGGAGGCGCCGTCGTCGCCGACCATCCGGACGACGGCGTCCATGGGCGAGTCGAGCAGGTGGAGGTGCTTGTACTGGCCGCCGTCGGAGAGGGACTTGAGGATGGCGTCGGTGCGGGCGTTGAAGACGGTGGCGGTGGTGGTGGTCATGGCGGGCTCCCTCGGGGCGGTTCTGCCATGATATGCGGGGGGGAGGGAGGGGGACTGAACGCAGAGGTCGCAATGACCACGCAGAGGGCGCGGAGGGAAGAGTCAGGATTTAATTGCGAAGATCGCGAAGATGGAACCAGAGAATCTGGGTCAGCAACAGCGGTCTTGAAATGCATTTGATGTGTTTGGATTCAGAAACATCAACCCAACACCAGATGACTCCGTCTTCGCGATCTTCGGATCTTCGCGATCAGAATCTTCCTGCCTCTGCGCCCTCTGCGTGGTCTTTGCGACCTCTGCGTTCAACTCCGAACGGTCACACGCCGGCGAGCGCTGCGTGGGCTGAGGGCTTGCGGACTCGGGGCGCGGGCGCGGCTGGCAGGCCGAGGTCATCGGCGAGCAGTTTGGTGGAGATCTGCGCGCTGAGGAAGATGGTCGGCAGGCCGGAGCCCGGGTGCGTGCCGCCGCCGACGAGGTAGAGACGGTCGAGGCCCTGCACGCGGTTGCCCGGGCGCTGGTGGAGCATCTGGCCGAGGTTGTGGGCCAGGTTGAAGGTGGCGCCGAAGGAGATGTTCATGGCGTGCCAGTCGGCGGGGGTGACGAGCTTCTCGGCCTCGGCCCGCTGCGGCGCGTCCGGAATGCCGAAGACGTTTTCGAGCTGCTCGAAGATCTCGCGACGCAGGCGGGGGCGTTCGGCGTGCCAGTCGATGGGCGACTTGTCGCCGTTCTTCATCGAGGGCGTGGGCACCAGGATGTAGAGCGCGCTCTTGCCCGCCGGGGCCATGGTCGGATCGGTGCGCGAGGGGTTGCAGACATAGATCGACGGGTCGTCCGTCAGCGCGTGGTTGTCGGAGATGTTGGCCAGGTTCTCGGTGTAGTTGGTGGAGGTGTAGATGGTGTGGTGGGGCAGGTCGACTTCGCCGTCAAGGCCCAGGTAGAGCATGGCGGTCGAGCAGGAGTACTTCTTGCTGTTCAGCGTCTCGTCGCTGAAGCGCTTCGGACGGACCGAGGCGGGGACGAGGTTGCGCAACGCCCAGGTGGCGTCGGCGTTGACGACCACGGCGTCGTAGCGGGTCTCCTCGCCGTTGACCACCACGCCGGTGGCCTTGCGGCCGGTGAAGGTGACGCGCTCGACGGGGGTGGACAGGCGGATCTCGGCGCCCAGGTCCTCGGCGCACGCGCCCAGCGCCCGCATGACGGCGTGGCAGCCGCCCTCGGGGTGCCACACGCCGTAGGCGTACTCGATGTAGGGCAGGATGGTGAACAGACTGGGGCAGTCGAAGGGCGACATGCCCAGGTACTTGCTCTGGAAGCACACGGCCAGGCGGACGTGCTCGTCCTTGATGTGACGGGCGATGTCGTCGTGCACGCTCTTGTGCGGCCCAAGTTTGGGAAGGGCCTTGAACATGGTCGGGTCGAGCAGGTCCGTCGGGCTGAGGATGGCCTTGCGGAGGATCGGCTCGAAGACATCGAGCTTGGCGCGGTTCTCGTGGATGAAGGCCTCGAAGCGGGCGGCGTCCTCGGGCGCGTGCGGGCGGATCCGCTCGGCCATCTTCTTGAGGTCCTGCGTGGTGTCGAGCACCAGCGGATCCCGCCCCTTGCGCCCGATCATCAGGCGGTACATCGGGTCCAGACGCGTCATCGTGAGGTAGTCCGACGACTTCTTGCCCGCGGCGGCGAAGATCTCGTCGAGGACGTAGGGCATCAGGAAGAAGGTCGGCCCGCGGTCGAAGCGGTAGGTGCCGCCGCCCGGCGCTGCCAGTCGTTCCTGGCCCGTCCGACCGCCGATGTCGTCGTTGGCCTCATAGACTGTCAGGCGGCAGCCGCGGGCGCTGAGCAGCACGGCCGCCGACAGACCGCCGGGCCCGGCTCCGACGATGGCGACATGCGGCGTGTGGGAGGCGGTCTGGCTCGGCTGGCTGATCAATGGACCTCCCGGGTCGGGTGCGGATGCGTGCGGGGGAGTAAAGGCCCCGCCATCCGGGCGGAGGAGTGGGGCGCGTCGGGTTTCGGGCATCGCTCCGGCACGGATGCGTTGGCGGGGCGAGGGGGCCGGGCCGGGCCCGCGGCGGGGCCGTACACTGTTTCCGGTGAATGCCGTCCAGAATCAGCGCGACGCCGGGTGGGGCCTTTCGGAACGGATCGCCTGGGCGGGTCGGTTCGCCCGCGTGCTGGGCGAGGCGGAGGCCGAACTGATCGATCTGGCCTGCGCCGAGGTCCACAAGACGCGGTGGGAGTGCCTGACGGCCGAGATCGTGCCGCTGGCCAACGCCTGCCGGTGGCACGCCCGAAACGCCCGCAGAGTGCTCGCGCCGGCCCGCGTGCCGTGGGGCGGGCTGCTGACGATGGGCCAGCGTCACCGTCTGGTGCGGGCCCCGCTCGGGCGGGTGGGCATCATCGCGACCTGGAACTACCCGATCCTGCTGGCCGGGCAGCACATCGTGCAGGCGCTGGTCGCCGGCAACCGGGTGGTGCTCAAGCCCTCGGAGAACAGCCCGCGGACGCAGCAACGCCTGGCCGAGCTCGTCCTCCGGGCCGGGTGCCCGGCGGACCGGCTCGAGGTGATCGGCTCGGAACGCGAGGCCGGCGCGGCCCTCGTCCGCGGCGAGCACGGGCCGATCGACCATCTGGTTTTTACCGGCTCGACCGAGGTCGGGCGGCGGATCGCGTCGGAGTTGGGCCAGCGCCTGATCACCAGCACGCTGGAACTCTCCGGGCGGGATTCGGCGCTGGTGCTCGACAACGCCGACCCGGCCCTGGCCGCCCGGACGCTGTGGTGGGCGGCCACGACCAACGGGGGACAGACCTGCATGGCCCCGCGCCGGGCCCTGATCCACGAGCGGGTGTACGACGATTTTCTCAAGGCCATGGCCCCGATGGCGGCCCGGGCCGAGCCCCGACGGCTGATCAACGAGGACGCGGCCGCCCGGGTGTCCGGGCTGGTGGCCGAGGCCATCGCCCGGGGCGGACGCTCGCTTTCCGGGGTGTTCGAGCCGGCTTCGGGCGATCGCTTCCGACCTGTCGCCGTGGTCGACTGCCCGTCGGATGCCCCGCTGGTTGAGGGCAGGTACTTTGGCCCGGCGATCGCGGTGGTGCGGTGCGCCTCGCTGGACGCGATGCTGGCCATCCACGACGCGTGCGATCAGAAGCTGGTCACCAGCGTGTTCAGCCGCAACGTCCGGGCGGCCCGGGCATTGGCCCCGCGGCTGGGTTCCAACGCCGTGATGGTCAACGACGACATCATCCCGTCGGCCCACCCCTGGACCTCGATCGGGGGCGTGGGGGCGTCGGGGTGGGGCGTGACGCAGGGGCGGATGGGGCTGGAGACGGTGACCCGGCCGGTGTTCGTCTCGACGACCTCGGCGAAGGTCCGTCCGCCGCTGGACGCGCCGGACGCGGCCAGGCAGGGCAAGCAGGGGGCGCTGTTGTTGCGTCTGGCGGGGGCCGGGAAGCGAACGATCGGAACCGGGGCGTCCGCCGCCCCGTCCACCACCGCGAAACCGGCCGGAACGGCCGGAGGAGCCGTTTGATGAGCGAGCGCAAGCATGTTGTCGTCGTGGGGGCGGGTCTGGCCGGTCTGGCCTCGGCGGCCGAACTGGCCACCCACGGCTACCGCGTGACGATCGTGGACCAGAACACCCACCTGGGCGGGAAGATGAACCTGCTGCAGGAGAAGGGCTTCAGGTTCGACATGGGCCCGACCATCATCACGCTGCCCGAGGTGCTGCGGGGCATCGTCAAGCGGGCCGGACGCAAGGTGGAGGACTACATCGACCTGATCGACCTGGACCCGCAGTGGCGCTGCCACTTCGAGGACGGCACGGTGCTGAACCTGCGCCGCGATCCGGACCGGTTCGCCCGCGACATCGACGCGCAGTTCCCCCAGCACAAACCCGGGCAGGGGTACCTCAGGTTCCTGGAGTACTCCCGCCGCATGTTCCGGCTGTCGGAGAAGGTGTTCTTCTACAACGATCTCGGCGGCGTGGGGGACATGATGAAGTCCTCGCCGCCGGACCCGGCGCTGCTGGGCGATGTGCTGAACATGCGGATGCACTCGACGGTGGGGGCGACGGTGCACAAGCACATCAGCGAGCCGCACGTGCGCCAGCTGTGCGAGCACTTCCTGCAGTACGTCGGGTCGTCGCCGTTCCTGGCCCCGGCGATCCTGAGCCTGATCGCCGCCGCCCAGGCCGACCACGGCTGCTGGTACGCCATGGCCCCGGACGGTTCCGACGGCGGGACGCGGATGGTGGCGCGCACGGTGGCCCGGATCGCGCAGGAGCAGGGCGTCACGCCCGTGCTGGGCCGGCGTGTGACCAGGATCCTGCACCAGGGCGGGCGGGCCACGGGCGTGCAGCTCGACGACGGCACGACCATCGAGGCGGACATCGTGGTGTCCAACTGCGACGTGCAGCGGACGCACCGCGATCTGCTGGCCGGTCTGCCCGGCGCCAGATCGCGGCAGGAGGCCATCGCGGGCAAGTACGAGCCGGCCTGCTCGGGCGTGGTGCTGTACCTCGGGCTGGACCGCCAGTACGAGCACCTGGCCCACCACAACTTCATCTTCAGCGGCAACTCCGAGCAGGAGTTCGACGACATCTATCACAAGGGCATCCCGGCGCGGGACCCCACCTTGTACCTGGCCGTGCCCAGCCGCACGGACCCGACGCAGGCCCCCGCGGGCGGCGAGGCGCTCTACATCCTCGTCCACACCGCCTACAAGCGCCAGGGCCAGCGATGGGAAGGCCCGGGCGGGCTGCTCGAGCAGTACAAGCCGGTCATCATGGACAAGCTGCGCCGCTTCGGCATGCAGGACATCGACCGCCACATCGTGGTCGATCGCTGGCTGACGCCCGACGGCATCGACAGCATGTACAACGCCGAGGGCGGCGCGATCTACGGGCTGGCCAGCCACGGCAAGCTGGCGGGCGGCTTCAAGCCCCGCAACCGCTCCAAGGTGCTCAAGGGCCTGTACCTGGCCGGCGGCAGCGCCAACCCGGGGCCGGGCGTGCCCATGGTTCTGATGTCGGGCGTGACGGCGGCGCGTGCCGTGATCGAGGACGACGGCGGCGAACCCAGGGGCGAGTACTCGGCCGCCGAGAAGAACCGTTCGTACGACGACCAGCTGGTCGGCGCCTGACCGTCCGGACGCGGCGGGGAACGGCTCAGACGCCCGGCTTCTCGGGCAGGTCGTAGCGCACGATGACCCGCGAGGACATCGGCGGGTGCTCGACCAGCAGACGCAGGCAGCGGAACTCGGAGAGCCGGCGTCCCAGCTTGGTCATCACGGCCTCGATGGCCTCGCCATAGCGGTCCACCAGCGGCGTGTCGATCAGCGCGCCCGGGCCGAGGTTGCGGAAGCGCTCGGGCATGTGCAGGGGCATGGTGCCCACGCCGTCGACCGCGCCGCCGAGCGTGCCGAGCATCTCGGACCGGGGTGACATGGCCTCGGTGAGGGACTCGTGGACGAACAGGTCGAAGTGCAGGGCCTCGGCGGGCACCGACACGGAGGAGATCAGCTCCCCGACGCTGTTGGACGCGTCGCGGTAGCGGGGCACGCTGGCCAGGTCGGCAAAGCCGAAGAAACAGGAGAACTCGCCGGTGCGGCCGACCGGACCCTCGCCGATCTCGTAGAGCGTGACATCGCCGCGCCGGGCGGGGTGGATGGTGGGCATGGCGCCCGAGCAGAAGGATCGCATGAGCCAGGGGTCGCCGGGCGTGGCGGCGGTGCCGGGCGGCGCCGGCTCGATCGCCTCGCGGCGCAGCGGCCGCCTGTCCGGGGACCCGTCGTCGTTGTAGTGGCGCAGCTGGAACACCGGCCAGCGGTCCACCGGTCGGAGGCGGCGGACGCGCGTCAGCCCGCCCATGATGGCCAGGTCGAGCAGGTCCGGTTCGGACCGGCAGGGCGCCAGGAAGTGCGCCGTCACGCGGACACCGGCCTGGATGCCCCAGATCCCGCTGTTGCCGCGGAAGGCGAGCTTGCGGCTCATCTCCATCGGACGGCCCACGCCCATGCTGTCCAGCACCAGCTCGAGCTGGCTGCGGTCGCCGGTGTGCACGTCGATCATCCGGTCGAACTCGTCGATGGCGTCGCGCACGCGTGCGAGCGCTTCGTCGGGCGCGCCCGCCTGCGCCATGGCATCCAGAAGAATGTCCAGGCCACCGGGACCGGGGATGAGCGGGACGGCCTCGAAGGCGTCCTCGGCGCTGATGATGCGTGCGACCTTCCAGGTCAGGTTCTTATTGAGCTGATAGCGCCGGGAGACCTCCTGCGGCTTGGACGGGTCGGCGCCCACCGTGCGGTACAGGTCCAGCAGCGACCCGCGCAGGGCGTGGACCGACCGGCGGCAGTGCTCATCGAACTTCGGTTCCTTCATCACGGCGTTGTCCAACGATCGTCCTTCTCTTTGAACGCTCTGCCGGCGGGCCAGCCATTCCGTACATTTCCCGTACCATAGGAGACCTCGATCTCCGATGCATGATAGCAGCAAGCAGGAAGGGTTGTAAAATTTATCTGATATTTTCTCTGGGGAAAGTGGTGGCGGAGGTTGGTTCCGGGTACGATGCGTTTCCGGGCAAGGATGTGCACGCCCGGGGAGGACCTGGGCGGCAGGCCGCCGCGACCGATCCCGCCCTGCAAACCGGGCGAACCGGGCAAACCGGGCGAACCGGGCAAACCGGGCGAACCGGGCGAACCGGGCAAACCGGGCGAACCGGGCGAACCGGGCGAACCGGGCGAACCGGGCGGACCCGTC
>CAYNRF010000083.1:0-12882 GCA_964399525.1 uncultured Phycisphaeraceae bacterium
ACGCCGAGGGCGAGGGTCAGGTCCAGGCCGGCGCGGGCCTGGTAGTACGTCAGGACGGGCGGGGTGGCCTCGAGCCAGGCGTCGCCGCCGGGGGCGTACTCGGGCAGGTCGGTGCGGTGGTAGGCGAAGGGCTGGGCCTTGGCGAACCAGCCGGTGTCGACGGGGGCGGGGCGGTCGGGTTCGGGCACGCCGGCGGGGGCGAGCATGTCGTCGGAGAGCGCGAGCCAGCAGGCGCCGGTGAGGCCGCGGGTGTACTTGTAGTTGCCGCCGATCATGGCGTCGCAGCCGAGATCGTCCATGGACTCGGGCAGCACGCCGGCCGAGTGGTAGGCGTCGACGAGCACGCGGGCGTTGATGGCGTGGGCGTGGGCGATGACGCGGTCGATGCCCTCGAGAATCTGGCCGGTGGCGAAGAACACCCGGCTGATGACGACCAGGTCCGTGCCGGGGGTGACGGCGGCGATGATGCGGTCGGCGTCGAAGCGGGCGTGCTCGTCGCAGGGGACCCACGTCAGGCGGGCGCGGGCTCGGTGGGCGTAGGCCTTGAGGACGAAGTCGATGGAGTCGAACTCGCCGCGGGTGGCGACGATGCTCGGTGTGCGGTGCGGCAGGCTGTTGATGACGGCCCGGAGGCCCTGGGCGGCGGAGGTCTTGGGGACCACGGCACGCGGGTCGGCGCGGCCGATCAGGCGGGCCATGCGGGCGCGGTAGGCGTCGCGTTCGCCCAGCCAGGCCTCCCAGGCCGCGTCCATGTCGGTGTACCAGCCGTCCAGGGCCTCGCGGATGTCGTCGGCGGTCTGGTCGAGCGGGCGTCCGAGCGAGTGGTTGGCCAGGTAGATCTCGCCCGTGCGGGCGAGGGCGCGGGAGAAGAGGGGGTGGATGTGCCCGACGAGGGCGGGCTCGGTGAGGGGGCCGTGGATCTGGGCTGCGGCTTGTTGGATGGTGGGCATGGCGGTCAGAGTTCGGTGCGGACGGCCCAGAGTTCGGGGAAGAACTCGTGGTCGATCATCTGGCGGAGGAAGTTGGCGCCGGAGGAGCCGCCGGTGCCGGTCTTGAAACCGATCACGCGCATGACGACCTTGAGGTGACGGAAGCGCCAGAGGGCGATCTGCTCCTCGAGGTCGACGAGTTTCTCGCACATCTCGTAGGCGTCCCAGTTGGCGGCGGTGCCGGAGTAGATCGATTTGAAGACGGCGGTCACGCCCGGGTGCTTTTCGTGGGGGGTGGTGATGTCGCGGTCCAGGACTTCCTTGGGGACGGGCAGGCCGCGGCGGGCGAGGTGGGCGAGGAAGGCGTCGTAGATGCTCGGGGCATCCAGGGCCGCCTGGAGCTGGGCCGCGCCGGCGGGGTCGTGGGCGTGGACCTTCATCATGCGCCGGTCCTTGTTGCCGAGCATGAACTCCACGGTGCGGTATTGGACGCTCTGGAAGCCCGAGGCCCGCCCGAGGACGTGGCGGAACTGGACGTACTCGGAAGGCGTCAGCGTCGCCAGGACGGACCACTGGTCGATCAGCTGGCTGAAGATGTGCTTGACGCGGGCGAGGATCTTGAAGGCGGGTTCGAGCTCGTCCCTGGCGATGTGGTCGAGGACGGCGGCCAGTTCGTGGATGATGAGCTTGAACCAGAGCTCGGTGGTCTGGTGGATGATGATGAAGAGCATCTCGTCGTGGTGGTCCGAGCGGGGGTGCTGGGACGAGAGCAGGGTGTCCAGGCCGAGATAGCCCGAGTAGGTCATCTCGTTGCGGAGGTCGGTGTGGAGGGTGGGCTCAAAGTCGCGGGGCATGAGGGAGGATAGAGACGAAGAGACGGAGAAACGCAGAGACGGAGCGGGGAAAGGCCGGATTCGCGGGCGGGGTTGGCGGGCTGCCGGATGGGCCTGGCGGGACGGGAATCCCTATACTCCGGGCCACCCGAGGATGCCTGCCATGAAGATCGCTTTTTCCACCGTTGGTTGCCCGGATTTGAGCCTCGAGCAGGTTGTGCAGGCGGCCTCGCGGTGGGGGTATCAGGGGGTGGATCTGCGGGTGTCGCCCACCGGGGTGGCCGCGACGCCGGTGACGTCGGACCCGATGGGGAAGGACCCCGCGGCGGTGCACGACCTGTTCGAGGACGCCGGGGTGGACCTGGTGGGGATCGCGACGGGCGTGCGGTTCGACGAGGCGGTGTGGCCTCCGGTGATGGGGCATCTGCTCAGCAACGCCGAGGTGGGCGTGGCGGAGACCAAGGCGGCGGTGACGCTGGCCGCGGGGGCGGGCGGGTTCTTCGTCCGGGTGTTCGGGCACCAGTTGCCGGGGGGCGAGCCGCGGGCGTGGGGGCTGCGCCGGGTGGCCGAGCGGCTGTCGCTGGCGGCCCAGACGGCGCGGAACACCTCGGTGCGGGTGCTGATCGAAAACTCCGGCTCGTTCAGCCGGGCGGAGGAGCTGGCCGAACTGCACGGGCTGGTCAACTCGCCGTTCCTGTCGATGGCGTACAACATCGTCCCGGCGGTGATGGCGGGCGAGGACCCGCTGACCGGCGTGGAGGCGGTGATCGACGGGCTGAAGGTCGTGAAGATCGCGGACGTCGGCGAGGACGGGCGGCCGGTTCCGCTGGGGACGGGGCGGCTGCCGGTGGAGAAGTTCGTGCGTCGGCTCGGCGAGATCGGGTTCCAGGGGTGGATCGTGTACGAGTACCCCCGGCTGTGGCGTCCGGAGCTGGGCGAGACGGCGGGGGTGATCGAGGCGGCGGCGGGCAAGCTGTTCGCCTGGACGGGGCGGAGCGTGGTGGTGGTGTGAGCCTGAGGCGCCACGGAAGAGAAGCGCCCGCTTCCTTCGGGCGTGGCTTCTTGGTTGGGGGCAGAGGGGGCCGGCGATGGGCAGCGCCCCGGAGCATCTGAGCGAGCGGGTGTTGGAGCGATGCGCGGCGCTGGGGTTCGCACTGGCGGGGGTGTGCGACGCGCGGGCGTCGGACTTCATCGGGCCGCTGCGGGACTGGATCGCGGCGGGCAAGCACGGGTCGATGGGCTACATGGCCGAGCACGCGGCGCTGCGTGAAGATCCGGGGCGGGTGCTGCCCGGGGCGCGGTCGGCGGTGGTGGTGGCCGATCTGTACGCCACGCGGGACAACAACACGGACGAACCCCTGAAGCCGGGGGAGGGGCGGATCGCGCGGTATGCGCGGGGGCGGGATTACCACACGGTGCTGCGCAAGCGGCTGATCCGGTTGGTGGACGAGCTGCGCGGCGAGTTTCCGGAGGCCGGTTTTCGCGTGTTTACGGACACCGCGCCGGTGATGGAGCGTGAGCTGGCGGCCCGGGCCGGATTGGGGTGGACGGGCAAGCACACGCTGCTGATCCATCCGAAGGTGGGCAGTTACTTTCTGCTGGGCGGGATCCTGACGACGCTGGAGTTGCAGCCGCCGGAGACGCAGACGGTGGTGACGGACCACTGCGGCAGCTGCACCCGGTGCATCGACGCGTGCCCGACGGGGGCGATCACGCCGTACTCGGTGGACGCGCGGAAGTGCGTCAGTTACCTGACGATCGAGCGGCGGGAGCCGGTGGATCCGCAGTACTTTGAGGGGTTTCGGGAGTGGGTGTACGGGTGCGACATCTGCCAGGAGGTGTGCCCGCACAACTCGGTGCGCGGGGAGGCACCGCTGGGGAAGGCGGCGTATCCGGCGTATGGATCGGAGCGGGATCGGTTTGATCTGTTGGAAGTCCTGGGCTGGGACGAGGCCGCACGCGGAGCGGCGTTCATGGGGAGCGCCATGAAGCGAGCCCGGCTGGACATGATGCGGCGGAACGCGGCGATCGTGGCGGGGAACTGGCTGAAGCGGGGGGAGGCGTCGGCGCTGCGGGCGAAGCTGGAGGCGATCGCGGGGGATGCGGAGGAGGTGGGGATGGTGCGGGAGGCGGCGCGATCAACGCTCGGAGCGAACAACTCTGATTGACATCCGGTCAGGGTCGTCAGTAACTCGCTCCCGCCACAGCAACGGCACCACCATCGCGATCAGGATGCCCGGGGCGAGCCACACGCCTTCGCGTTCGATGAAGCCCATCCAGTAGAACGGCGTGGCCAGCACGCAAGCGGTGATCCACGCGGCGTGGGTGGGTTGGCGGCGGCGGGGGATCACGCGCGACCAGACATAGACCGGGAAGAGCAGGCCGTAGGCGGCCAGGAACGAGCGGTAGATGATCTCGCCGGCGGAGAGGTCGGCGTGGGCGGGCAGGGCGGGGGCGATCAGGCCCAGCCCGGCGGCGCCGAGGCAGGCGGCGAAGGTGGTGGGGAGGATGAGTGAGGACTTGGTGAAGAGGGGGGCGGCGGGATCGGTGGTGGTGGGATCGGGATGCCCGTCGCTGACGCTTGGGGCGTGCAGGTCGGGAGCGATCGAAGCCGAGAGGCTGGCGAGATGGACGCGGACGGTGAAGGTCCACTGGGCGATGATGTGGAAGAGGATGGCCGCGCCGGCCCAGGGGGCGGCGGCGGGTGGGGTGCGGCCTTCGAGGACGCTGATGATCGGGCCGGCGTAGAGGGCGGTCAGGCCGATCATGACGGGGAAGAAGAGCCAGAAGCCCAGGCCGAAGGCGAGGCGGCCCTCGGAGACGCCCTGGGTGGAGCGGCGGGCGAGGAGGAAGGTCAGGTCGAGGTAGGGGCAGAGCAGGAAGCCGAAGACGGTGACGGGCATGAGCCAGAGGGCCGCGTCGGGGTGGGTTGGGGGGGTCGGGGGGGCGATCATGGCGGCCGTGGTGGGGGCCAGCGCGTCGGGGGAGGCGAGCAGGGCGATGGCGGTGGCCAGGCCGATGATCCACAGGACGGCGGCGGCGCGGTGAAACGCTCCACCCCCGGCACGCGCGACGCGGCCGGAGAGGATGATCCAGGCGATGCCGGCGGCGGCCGCCCCCATGAGCCAGGTGTCGGGGATGGGGAAGGCGTCCTTGAAGAAGCCGAAGAGCCAGGCGAGCCAGAAGGCGTGGAAGGCGAGCGTGACGATCGAGAACACCCGGGCCATGGGGGCGTGGCGCTGGGCGATGCGGGCGGCGGCCTCGGGTGAGCGGAGGACGAAGCCCATGGCGCCCGCGCCGATGACATTGGGCAGGAAGAAGACGAGGTAGCCCATCCAGCCGGCGTCACGCAGGAGCAGGGCGGGCAGGAACATGCCGATGCACCAGGTCCAGGAGCAGGCGAGGAAGAGGGCCCAGAAGATGGGACTGGCGACTTGGGACTGGCCACTGGGGGAAGAGGATCCGGATCTGTCCATGGATGATGTCCGAATCCCTAGTCGCTGGTGGCTGGTGGCTGATCCCTACCTCACGCCCTATACGTGCGTCCCTTGTCCTTCTGGTGCTGCTTGGGCGTGACGTGGAAGGTGGCGGCGCAGTGACCGACGCGCTTTTCGCGTCCGCCCAGGCGTTCCTTGAGGGTGCGTTCGCTCTTGGGTTTGTTCCTGAGCTTCTCGCGTTCCTTCTTGGCGTAGGAGGGGACGAGCTGGACGATCTCCATGTCCAGGGTGATGTTGAACTCCTTGCCGGTGGCGATCAGCGCGGCGATGTCCTCGCGGGGCGTGATGCGGTACTCGGCGGGGCCGAAGCAGGGGCGTTTGAAGGTGTACTCGAGGTGCTTGCAGACCACGGTGTAGTCCGCGCCCACGAAGCCGAAGACATAGGAGCCGCCGGCGATCTCGGAGTTGCCCAAGAGGGCGGCGCCGGCCATGGCGTTGTACCAGTTGCGGTTGAAACGCCGGAAGGGCAGGACGGCACGGAACGTCGTGTCGTCCAGGCGCTTCATCTGGATGCCGGACTTGAAGGCGTAGGGCAGCCAGATCATGGAGCAGACCCGGTGCCAGAAGTTGTTCTTGGTGCTCAGGCGGCTGACGAAGGCGTCGATCCGGTCCATCATGGTCGGCTTGGCCCGCTTCGGGCGGCGGGCGGGCTGGGCATCCTCCGCAGCGGCGGGGGTTGACTGGCCGATCGTGGTGCCGGGCGTCGGGGGGGCCGTGGTCTGGGCCACGCGGGCAGCGTCGGCCTCTGTTTGGGAGGGAACCGAGGGGGTCGGGATGGTCTTGGCGGGATGATCCACGGGCTTGGGGCGATTCTAGCGGTGCCGGATGGGCCCGGGGCGGGGAAGACGGGGGTTCAGGCGAGCTGGTCGCGGACCCGCTCGAGCAGTTGGCGGGTGGCGATGGAGCCGGCGCGGGGGTCGAGATTGGAGCCTTCGTACTCGACGCCGACCCAGCCGCGGTAGTCCGCGTTCTTCACGATGCGGAGCATGCGGAGGAAGTCCGTCCTCGTTTCGTTGCCCTCGGCGTCGAAGTCGTGGGACTTGGCGCTGACGGCCTTGGCCCAGGGCATGAGCTCGGTGGTGCCCTGGTAGCGGTCGTACCAGGCGTCGGGCTCGGCCGCGCGGGACCAGTCCATGCAGAAGTTGCCGAAATCGGGGAGGGTGCCGACGCGCGGGTGGGCGGTTTTCTCCATGACACCGGCGAGCCAGGCGCCGTTGGAGGAGAGGCCGCCGTGGTTCTCGACGACGACGCTCAGGTCGAAGGGGTCGGCGAGTTCGCAGAGACGGCGGAGGCCGTCGGCGGCGAGCTTCTGCTGCTCCTCGTAGGTGCCGGCGCTGGCGGCGTTGACGCGGATGCAGTGACAGCCCAGGGTCCTGGCGGCTTCGAGCCACTTGCGGTGGTTCTCGACGGCCTGGGCCCGCTTGGCGTTGTCAGGATCGCCGAGGTTGCCTTCGCCGTCGCACATGATCAGGAGCTGCTTGACACCCGCGTCCTCGGCGCGCTTGTTCATCTCGGCCAGGTAGGCGGCGTCGGTGGCCTTGTCCTTGAAGAAGGCGTTGACGTACTCGATGGCGTCGAAGCCCAGCGTGCGGGACTCTCTGGCGAAGTCGAGGTTGTCGAGTTCATTGGCGTAGAGCAGCTTGTGCAAGGACCACTGGGCCAGCGAGATGCGGAACCAAGGGGCCGCGGCGGCCGTGGGGCGGGTGGCGGGCTGGGCGGCCATGGCGGCTCCGGTGGCCAGCGTCAGGGCGCCGGCGGCGGTGATCTTGATGGCTTCGCGGCGGGTGATGTCATGCATGGCGGTGTCCCTGGCGTCAGAAGTTGGCGGCGCGGTCGATGGCGTGGAGGAACCGGTCGATCTGGGCGGCGGTGGTCGTGGGGCCCGGGCTGGCGCGGACCGCGCCCTGGGGTGCGGTGCCGATGGTCTCGTGGACAAGCGGCGCGCAATGGACGCCGCCGCGCACGGCGATGTCCTCCTCGGCGTCCAGGCCGGCGGCCAGTTCCCGGGCTGCGATGCCCTTGAGGTTGAACAGCACGACAGGGGTACGGTTCCTGGTGCACGGCAGGCCGTAGATGGTGATGTTGCGGATGGAGGCCAGGCCGTCGAGCAGGCGGGCGGTCAGGGCGATCTCGTGGTCGTGCTCGCGCTGGTGGGTGGCGGGGTCGCGGGCGTCCATGGCCCCGAGCAGTCCGGCGAAGCCGACGGCGTTGGCGGTGCCGGCTTCGAGGGCGTCGGGCAGTTCGGTGGGCATCTCGAGGCCGGGGGCGACGGCGCCGGTGCCGCCGCGGCGTTCGCAGAAGACACGGGACTTGCTGCACTCGTCGGGGAACGCGCGGGGGGACACGTAGAGGGCGCCGGTGCCGGTGGGGCCGCGGAGGCCCTTGTGGCCGGCCATGGTGAGCAGGTCGATGTCGAGGGCCTGAACATCGACCGGGATGTGGCCGACGGTCTGGGCGGCGTCGACCAGGACGAGGGTGTCGGGGTTGCGGGCGCGGACCTTGCGGACGGCCTCGCCGACATCCTGGATGGTGCCCAGCGCGTTGGAGGCGTGGGAGAGGCAGGCGAGGATGGTGCGGTCGGTCACGGCGCCGGCGAAGGCATCGGGGTCGACGCGGCCCTGCATGTCGCAGGGGATCAGCGTGGTGTCGATCAGGCCGTCCTTGGCGTAGCAGGAGAGGGTGCGCAGGACGGCGTTGTGCTCGATGGTGGTCATCACGGCGTGCGGCTTGACGCCGCTCCCGTGGCGCATCGCGCCGCGGAGGACGCCGTGGATGGCGAGGTTGACCGAGTCGGTGCAGCCATGGGTGAGGACGACGCGCTTGGGGCAGGGGGCGTTGATCAGGGCGGCCAGGCCGGAGCGGGCGCGTTCGACAGTGGCGGCGGCCTCGCGGGCCAGCCTGTGCCCGCCACGGCCCGGGTTGCCGGCGTGGTGGGCGAGGAACTCGGACATGGCCTGCATGACGGCGGGGGGTTTGGGCCAGCTGGTGGCGGCGTTGTCGAGATAGAGCGGGCCGTCGGGCATGGGTCCAGGAGTATACGCGAAACCGGGGGGTTCCGGTCAGAGCGATCGGATCAGATCGGGGCGACGCAGCACCATCACGGCCTTCGTGTACAGGGTCTGGAAACCCAGTCTGCGGGCGTTGCGTTCGGTGGCAATGCCGGGACGGGCGTGAACGAACGCGAAGGAGGCTCCGCGTTCGCGGGCCGCGATCAGTCGGGCCGCCATCAGAGCCTGCTGCACGCCCCGTCGGCGGTGCTCGGGCAGGACCGAGGTGGCGATGAGGCAGGCGATGGTTTCCTCACCGGTCGGGCGGGCGAGTTCGACGGCGCCGGCGCCGATCGGCTGTCCCGCGGACTCGGCCAGAAAACACACGACGCGCGGATGGACGGCCACCCGGCGGGATGACTCGTTGAACATCGACTCGCCGGGATCCCCGGGCCGGACAAAGCCGGAGTTGGAGGTGCGCACCCAGGTGTCGACCTCGGTCGCATCGTCCGGCCGCACCAGACGGATGGTCACGCCCTGGGGAGGCAGGGCGGCGGGGGGCTCGGCCGAGGGGAGTGCCCGGGCCATCACCGTCTCGAACTCGAGCAGGCTGAAGCCGCGTGCGGCAAGTCCCGCGATGAGCGTGGGGTGAGCGAACGGAGCAAGCTCGACCCGTGGCTCATGCCCGCGGTCGGTGTAGAAGCGGACGAGACGGTCGATCTCGGCTTCGGTGGCCGGTGCGTCCATGGCCAGGCCGCAGGCCTGATTGGTCCAGGACCCGGGCCCGGTGAAGGACATCATCCCGCCGAGGATGGGCTCGGCGGTGTCGGCGACGTCGGCCACGCCCTGGGCCTGGCGGAGTTCCTCGAGGCGTCCGAGGCGGAGCGGGTCGAGCGCAGGGGCCGTGTGGGGCATCGTGCGTGAGGATAGATGGGCCTCGGGGAGCGGGAGGCGTACGCTCCCGCCATGACGACCTACAAGTGGCAGCTTCTGCGGGCCGGGCGGTTTCTTCTCGACGGGGGCGGGATGTTCGGGGTGATCCCCAAGGTGGTGTGGTCGCGCCACGCGGTGTGCGATGACAAGAACCGGATCGAGCTGAGCCACAACTGCCTGCTGCTGGAATCCACGGAGGTCGATCCGGCGTTGGGCCGGCCCCGCCGGGTGCTGATCGAGGCCGGGACCGGGGACAAGCTGGACCCGAAGATGGCGGCGATCTTCGGGCTCGACGGGCGGACCGTGGAGACGGCCGTGGTGGAGGCCGGGGTCGACGTTGTCGAGATCGACCACGCGATCGTCAGCCACCTGCACTTCGACCACGCCGGGGGATTGACGCGCCGGGTGCGGGACGGCGAGGAGCCGCACTGGAGGATCACCAAGCCGGGGGTGGCGTCCGGCGACGCGGACGCGGTGCGGTTCACGTTCCCGAACGCGGAGCTGATCGTGCAGCGGCGCGAATGGGTCGACGCGCGGAACAACGATTCGGTCATGTCCAAGACGTACTACAAGGATCACATCCTGCCGTTCGAGGACGAGGGCCTGCCGCTGGCGGACGGGCGGGCGCGTTTGCGCATGGTCGACTCGGCGCGGCCGTTCCCCTTGAACCGCAAGCCTTCCCGGGATGAGAAGCCTAAGAACACCATGGACGAACGGATGACCGAGGTGGTGCCCGGGATCCGTGTGTTCCTGGTGCCGGGGCACACGTGGGGGCAGCAGGCGGTGGCGTTCGAAGACGATCAGGGCCGGACGGTGGTGTTCACGCCGGATGTGATGCCGACCCGCTGGCACGTGGGGCAGGCGTACAGCCTGGCGTACGACGTGGAGGCCTACACGTCGATGGTGACCAAGGGGTGGTTCCTGCACGAGGCGGCCGAGCGGGGTTGGACGCTGGTGCTGGACCACGAGCCGGGCGAGCCGGTGTGCCGCGTGCGTCGCACGGAGCATTGGTACGAGTTGGAGTAGGGGACGGGAGCGGAGGAAGAGCCCGGCGCTGACGCTTGGGCGTCGTCAGGACGGGAAGACCATCCCCTCGCTTGCGTCCGGGGCTACTTGGACGCTCGGCGGGCGGGGATGAGGCAGTCGAGGATGACGATGGCGCCGGCCAGGCCGGTGGCGGCGGAGTAGGCGAAGCCGCCGCCGACGATGGCGTAGATCCAGACCATGTCCAGGCGGGCGAGCCACCAGGCCGACATGTCGGCCAGCAGCCCGACCGCGCCGGCGAGGACGACCAGTCCGGTCAGGGCGCGGGGGGCGCGGGTCATGGCGGCGAGCACGGCGACCACCATGAGGATCACGGCCATGACCGGCGCGTGCGTGTGCTGGCTCATGGCGATGATTTCGGGCGTCGTCGGGTTGATCTGGCGGGTGACGGTCAGGGGCTGGATGTCGTCGAAGTACTCGAGCGGGAGCCTGGCGTAGGTGCCTTCTCCGGTGGCGGTGCGGGCGTGGCAGGAGAGGCAGGAGGTGGCGATGATCTCGGCCGGGGCGTCGTCGCCGAGGTCGAAGTCGTCGTACCGGGCCGAGAGGGTGGCGGGGTCCTTGAGCCAGTCGAGCAGCAGGTTGCGTTCGCGGTCGGGAAGGTCCTCGGGGTGGCCCTGTTCGAGGGCTTCGATCAGGGGCGAGGGGGTGGTGATGCCGTGGTAGTGGCCGCGGATGTCGTCGAGCGTCAGGCCCGGGACCATGTCGCGATTGTCGTAGTGCCAGGCCATGTGGATGCCGGACACGATGTAGCCGCCGAGCAGGGTCAGCGTGAGCAGGGCGATGCTGAATCGCATCAGCGGGTGGAGCTGGGTCAGGCGGGGGAAGGGCTGCATGGCTTTGGAGTTCCGCGGGTTTCAGAGGCCGGTCAGGTCGATCTCCACGGTGCGGCCGTCCCGCGTCGCCTGGTGGGCGGCGATGCCGACGGTGGTGGCGCGGGCGGCCTCGGCGATGGTGCAGGCGGGCGCCCCGCCCGAGCCGATGGCGCTGATCCAGTCCTCCAGGGAGTAATAGAGCGAGGGGTGGGGCAGGCCCACGCCGTCCTTGAGTTTGCCCTGCTCGGCGAGCTGGGTGGCCCCGGCGATCAGCGTGATGCCCTCGTCGTTGTGGAACTGCTGGCGGTTGGCGTAGACCTCCCACCCCTGGGTGGGCGCGTCGTTTTCCTTGAACATCCAGCCGTGCGACCACGCGAGCTTGATCGCGGCGTTGGTGCCGTAGAAGACCTCGTACGCCCCCTCGTACGAGTTGCCGATCGTGGCGGCGTACTGCAGGATCGCTCCGTCATCGAACTCGAGCATGCAGGCGATGGTGTCGTGGACGGTGCGGCCGTCCTCCTTGTGGGCGCGGATGGAGCCGCGGCCGGTGACGCGGACGGGGTAGCGCTCGGTGTACCAGTGGAAGACGTCGAACTGCTGGGCGCCGACCTCGCCCGCGAGGCCGAGGGAGACCTCGGGATCGAGCTTCCAGTTCAGCTCCTTCCAGCGGGCCTGGTCGGAGGCGGGGTTGATCCAGGTGGTCTTCTCGTTGTTCTGGGCGCGGAGGGTGACCATGTCGCGCACGGAGTCCGAGCGGTAGAAGCCGCGGGCGAGCTGGTAGACGGGGTTGGCGCGACCCTGGAAGCCGGCGGCGGCGACGACCTGGGCGCCGCGGGCGGCCTGGGAGATGGCGGCGCAGTCTTCCTTGGTGTGGGCCAGCGGGCACTCGCAGTACAGGTGCTTGCCGGCGGCCATGGTCGCGAGGGCGACGTCCTTGTGGGTGTGCGTGGGCGTGGCGACCACGACGGCGTCCACGGAGCCGGACTTGAGCATGGCGTCGACCGTGGCGTGGCCCTGCGCGCCCGCGACGCGGCGCAGCCCGGCGGCCAGGCGACGCTCGTCGGTGTCGCACATCGCCGTGACGGTGATTCCGGCGAACTTGGTCAGCTCGGCCAGCACGGCGCGGCCCTGGCGTCCGACGCCGACCACGCCCACGCGCAGGCCGTCCGTGCCCGTATAGACGGCCGGGCGGGCCATCAGATTGGGAACGATGGCGAAGGCGGCGGCGGAGCCGGCGGCCCGGGCGAGGAATGTGCGGCGGTCGAGATCGGCATCGAACATGGGTGGGTACCTGCAATGGGGTCGGTTGACGGCGGCTCAGCGGTGGCCGGAGGAACACACGGACGCGGCTTCGTACGACAGCCACGCCGATCCCGTGCGGAGATGCCAACCGTAGCCCGCGGGCAACCGGTCGGTGAGGGACGGATCGATGATGAGCGCGGTGGACCACGCCTCGCAGACTTCCGCGGACGGACCGACGACGCACGCGGCCGCGGCCCCTTCGGAAGGCTGTCCGGTGGACGGATCCATGATGTGACCGCGTCCGGCGACCCGCCGGCCGTCCGGGGCGGACACGGACAGCGCCGCGTCCGCGAGCGAGACGACCGGGGATGCGGGATCGTCGGCGAGCAGGCGCACCCGCCACGGCGCGCCGTCGGGTCGGGAGCCGAGGGCGAGGACGGACGAGGTTCCGCCGTGGATCAGCGCGCTCGTGACGCCCAGGTCCGACAGTTCGGACCGGGCCAGGTCGAGCACGAAGCCCTTGGCGATGGCGCCGAGGTCGATCGACACGCCGGGGCGGCGGAACCGCACGCTGGACGCGGCCGGATCCAAACGGATCAGATCCG